>JADJUS010000004.1:1289998-1612498 GCA_016716905.1 Acidobacteriota bacterium
GGACCCGCCTCCGCGCGTTGCGCTACGGCGGGGCAAGCCCCGACGAGTGATGCAGGACCCTGGACTCTGGACCCTGGACCCTGGACCCGAAGTTGCTGGCGTCTGCGCAGGCGAACCCGAAGAAGGCCATTGCGGCCTATCGCGATGCACTGCGTCTCGACGGCTGGCGTTACGAAACGGGATCGAATGCCGCGATCCCGGCCGGGGGGCGGGGCATTGTTGAAGAGGCGGCGCGTTCCCTCGTGCCCCTGCTCGATGCGGAACGTGATGCGGCTGAGATCGCGCACCTGCGCGACCGTATCAAAAAGCTCGAGTCCGTCCCTCGCTGGGTCACTCTCACTGACGGCGTTGGACCTGGTGGACGACGACGCACCCCCTAAGCGGGCTGGCGTTGTGGCACGACCGGAACCGCAATGGCGTCAGCGAGCATGGCGAGGTCCGTCCCGTCACCGCGTGGGGCATCGCCGCGCTCTCGACGGGCTACGACCTCGACGCGACGCACCCGCACGAGATTCCCTGGTCGAGCGCCGGGGTGCGGTTTACGGACGGCACGGTCAGGCCGACCTTTGACGTGATGCCGCGGCGAAGCTACGGCGGCGGGCTGCTCTGGGTCGCGACGATACTCGGACCAGATCAGGTGCCCGTCGGTTCTGGCCGACTCCGGACACACCATTCCATCTGGGATTGACCCGACAACCGCTTCCGGCTAGTGTCTGGCGGTTTCAAAATGCGGCGAGTTTCCTGGGGTCGGGAATCTCGGTTGGGCGTCCGTCTGATTCTTCATCGGAGAAGGATGGTCTATGCGAACTGCAATCGTGATGGCTACTTGTGCGGTGTGTCTCCCGCTACCGGCGTTCGCGCGGCAGGCGGAGCAGCCGGCGGAGAAGCAGGCGGTGGTGTTTTCAGCCTCAGGTGGCACATCGAAAGGCTCCTTTCAAGCCGGCGGCGACTGGGTCATTTCCGAGTTCCTTCGGCGACAGCGCGCTGACCCTGCGTTCAGATCGCGCGCGCTGCTGACGAAGGAACTGGAGCTCAAGGCGGTGACTGGAGCCTCGGCCGGCAACGTCAATGCGCTAGTGGCGGCCGTCAACTGGTGCACTCGGTCGGCCCAGGGAGAGACCGAGATTCCAGCTGAAAAGTCTCTGTTTTGGACCTTCTGGGTGAACACCGGCGTTGAAGAACTGATGCCTGCGGTTTGGAAAGACAATCCCGAACCGGCCATCTTCGACCGGCGGTTTTTTCTTGATAGGCAAAGGAAGCAGTTGGACGAATTCCTGATCGGGGCCACGCTCTGGAGTCGTTGTGGGCTTCCGGTCGGCTTGACCATGACAAAGCAGACTCCGGCAGAACTGCGCCTCTCAGAGACTGGTGGGGCCACTCGGGTGCAGCGCTTTGCTGGGGTCTTCGAGATCAACACCATTGGCAACAAACTGACTGTTATGGCGCCGGTCGACGCGGAGGGAGCGGCCGGGGCCTTGGGTGCCCTCGCCATGCCGCCCAAGGATGCCAACTGCGCCGGCGAGGCCCATGGGTTGGACTGGGCATTCAACACGATGATGGCTTCAAGCTCATTTCCGGTGGTGTTTGCGCCTCGACGTGTGTGTTACGAGGCCAGTGGACTCAACGCAGAAGGCGTCCAGAGAGATCTCTTCGCAGATGGGGGAGTGTTCGACAACAATCCGGCAGGTTTGGCCTTGGGTCTCGGTGACACGTACTCAAAAGCCCAATTTTCTCGGTTGCCGTTTGCCAGCCAGCAGGTGGTGAAAGAGCTCAAAGACGTCGATGTCTTCTACACCACTGCAACGAACCCAAGAGGGCCGCTTAGAGAGGCACGACGGTCCACGGCACCCCAGCAGGACGTGTTTGGCCTGGCCGGGACGTTGAGGCTGTTCTCGGGAGGCGTCTCCGCGGCGCGGGAGTACGAACTTCAGACCCTGATGCGTCAAGTTCAGCGTGACGAACGCCTGCTGAAGCTGCCGCGCACCGTCAGGTTCTTTCCTTCTTCACGAAGCGGCGAGATCGTGGGAGAAACGCTGGCGGGGTTCGGCGCGTTCCTTGGCCGCCCCTTTCGTGAATACGACTTCTATTCGGGCATTTATGATGGCCTGTATTTCATGGCGAAGTACGCCTGCGGAGAGGAGCCTGAGTGCGATCCGAAGGACGCTGTCAGAAATTGGATCTTCAGCGACCTGTTGAAACTCAGCGAAGACGCCCGCCTGGTCGTCGAGTGGCGGAAGGCACTCGAAGAGTCGCCGGGTGTCCCAATGCTGTATGAAGACTGGAAGGGCAGGCTCAAGACACCGGCTCAGAAGCTCCTCTTTGCGATTCACACCCAAATCTCGAACCTCGCCGCGCGGCGCGGTGTTCAGGACGCCCAGTCATGTTCGGGGCCTCGCGACATGATTGGCGGGATCCTCTGTGGCGGAGGCATGGACCGAATCCTGGGCGGCCTCGCGAACGACAAGCGCATCGAATCCGTTCTTGAGGACAAGAAGTCGGGGGTCGCGCCGGCGTTCGTCGAGTTGTTGAAAGCACCGCGGCGCACGGTGAATTCCCTGATCGAAGAGGCGATGGGCAGGCTGCACTATCAGGAGACGGAGCTGCGTCGTGAGCAGGCCGAGTACGGCTCGTGGGTGGAAGCAGCGCTGCTCGTTTATCGAGGGCAGTCCTATCGCTACCGCACAGGATTGAAATGGAACCCGTCGTCTGGTCACGTTGAGGGAGGCTCATTCCAGGGTTTTGCCGCCTCTGCCGCGAATATTGCGCTGCCCAATTACGTGACGGTGGGAATGTTCGGAGACAAGGAACGGCGCCCGCAGCTGACGTTCGGCTGGCGTCCCCTCGTATGGCGCCCCAGTGAGAAGTTCTACCTGGGAAGCGTGGTGGAGTTCGCCAATTTGGATGAGCGGACCCTGCAGTGGAGGCAGAATACGTATGGCTTCACGCTTGGCTCATATGCAGTCCCCCTACCTGTTGCCAAGTCCCTTGAACTTGGATGGTTGTCCACGAGGGTGGCTGGCGGTGACCGGGATCACTTTCTTAGCGCCACGTTCCGGATGCTGGCGGACAAGGTGCATGTCAATGTGAGGGTGAAAACGGCGCGCCCAGGTCGGGCCGTTTACGTTAATGCCGGTATCAGTGACGTCAACGGCCTCTTCTTCTGGTGGTTTCGCTGACCGCAGCTGGCTGAGGCCGCGAACCCCCTTTTTTGATGTGGTGCGGCGACGAAGGTAGGGCCGACAGCCAACGGCGTCCTAAGTCAGCCCGCGCCTCTTCAAGATCGCAGAGGGGGATTGTGGAGGGGATGGTGGCCGAGCGCGGTGCGTTCTGGACCAATCAGTTTGTGAACCACGACCAGGCGAGTGGGTATGGGCCGTTGGCCGATGAGGTGTGGGCGCAGACGGGCGGCAGGGTGGATGCGTTCGTGCAGGCCGTGGGGACGGGCGGCTCGTTGCGAGGCACGTCCACGGCGCTGCGCGCGCACAATCCGCGCCTGCATGTGGTGGCGGTGGAGCCGGCCGAGTCTGCGGTGATGTCTGGCGGCGCGCCGGGCGCGCATCGCATCGAGGGCACCGGCACCGGTCGTCTGGTGCCGATGTGGGATCCGTCGCTGGCGCACGAGATTGAGGCCGTGTCTACAGACGACGCCGAAGCCATGGCCCGCCGCCTGACGCGGGAGGAAGCCATCTTCGCCGGCACTTCGACCGGCGCCAACGTGACGGCGGCGTTACGACTCGCGAAGCGCCTCGGCCCCAGCGCCACGATTGTGACCCTGGCGTGTGATCACGGGCTGAAGTACATCAGCACGGATTTGTATCGGTGAGGCGCCGACGAAACCCCTAGTTTCTATACACGTCCAGCCTCACATGTATACAAAAAGCCATTTTTCTATACATGTCATCCCGTTTAAACGGACCAGGCTAGTCCCGCCAGCAAGGAGGTAGCCCGATACCGGCAGGCGCTCAGGGTGGGCTTCGAGGAGGTCTCGAGCCGGCGACTATTGACCAACAACCACATCATCAGGATTCAGGGCGAGCTTGAACAGAACGATGCCGGATTCCGGCGTGTGCCTGGCACCTCCCACACGCCACCGCAAGACGCCGCGGAAATCGTTGCCCTGATGGCTGACCTTGAACGTTTCATCAATAACGACGTGCGCTACGACGCAGACACGTTGATCAAGATGGCGCTGATTCACCATCAGTTCGAGAGCATCCACCCGTTCTACGACGGAAACGGTAGGACCGGTCGAATCATCTGTGTGCTGTATCTCGTCAAAGAGGGGCTCCTCGATAGCCCCGTGCTTTACATGAGCCGTTACATCGTGCGGACGAAGGCCGAGTACTACCGGTTACTACAGGACGCGCGTGACAAGGACGCCTGGGAGGCGTGGGTGATTTACATGCTGACG
Source organism: Acidobacteriota bacterium (assembly GCA_016716905.1). Classification (NCBI taxonomy): domain Bacteria; kingdom Pseudomonadati; phylum Acidobacteriota; species Acidobacteriota bacterium. The sequence continues at coordinate 1,294,410 of JADJUS010000004.1, forward strand.
GCAGTGGAGCAGACCGCGAGGCAGGGCATCACTGTGATCGACGCGATCAAAGGGGCGCTCCTCGACGTCAAGCACCGGGTGCGTCGGCAGTACCCGCGTTTCTACAGTCAGGACTTGATTAACAACCTCTTCACACATCCGTACACCAAGATCGAGTTTGTGATGAACGATCTGGGCGTCTCGAGGCTGACGGCCACGCGGTACCTGAACGCGCTGGTTGAGGGCGGCATCCTGACGTCGCGGAAGGTGGGCCGCTGGAAGTACTTCGTGAATGAACCGCTGTGCGCGATTCTCACCGGCGATGCGCTGACGACGACGCGGTAGGTAGCCTCACTCCAGCAGCAACGCCAAGTCAGGCCAGTCCCAGCAAGGGTTTCAGCCGTGCGCGAACTTCTGCCATCGTCGCATCCGGGGATGCGGCGATAAAGGACACGTTCCGTGCGCGCCAATCGAGATTCTTGATTTGGTCGGCCAGGACGACGCCCTGCACCGGTCCGGAGGTTGGCAACGCAACCTCGAACGGGTAGCCCTTGATTCGGCTCGTCACCGGGCAAATCACAGCCATTCCGTTTGCCGCGTTATAAGAGCGGGGCGATAGGACCAACGCCGGCCGGTGTCCCGCAAGCCACACCAGGTCGCCGCTCTCCGGCACGTACGCCTTCACCACACTTCGCGCCCCTGCGGAGCGCCGGTCGAGACTTCCTTGTGTCGGTTCTTCGGCGTGATGCCCTTCACAAGCTCGTCGAGCGTGTACACCGGCCCCTGCGCGCGCACCACCACCGCGCCGTCAGCCACCGTCATCTCAACGGCAGCGCCTTCCACGAGACCGGCCTGTTCCGCGAGGGCCTTCGGAATTCGAACGGCCAGACTGTTGCCCCAGCGGGATACCGTGTTTGCCATGTATCTATTATGTGTATACACGACAACAAGCGCCATGCCCAGTGTTTAGCTCAGGAAAACCAGTTGTCGGGGCCGAGTGGTTGTAGTTTCTGCAATGGTCTGTAGTGCGACCGTGGCAAAAAGCGCGTGGACGTAGAATGTCGCCCATGAACCCCGCCATTCTGGACACCATCGGCAACACCCCGCTCGTCGAGCTCCGTCACATCGTGCCTGCCGGCAGCGCGCGCATCTTGCTGAAGCTCGAGTCGCACAACCCCACCGGCAGCATGAAGGACCGGATGGCGCGGGCGATGATTGAGGGCGCCATCGCGTCTGGCGCCCTGGCGCCGGGTCGCGAGGTGGTGGAGTTCACGGGCGGCAGCACCGGCCGTCACTCGCGTTTGTGTGCGCCTCCTCGGCTATCCGCTCTCCATCGTCACCTCCGACGCGTTCAGCATCGAGAAACGTAACCACATGAAGGCGTTTGGCGCCCGGATGACCATCGTGCCCAGCGACGGCGGCCGCATCACGCCGGATTTGTTTGTGACGATGAGGGGATTGTGGAGGGGATGGTGCGCCGCGGTGCGTTCTGGACCAATCAGTTTGTGAACCATGACCAGGCGAGTGGGTATGGGCCGTTGGCCGATGAGGTGTGGGCGCAGACGGGCGGCAGGGTGGATGCGTTTGTGCAGGCCGTGGGGACGTGCGGCTCGTTGCGGGGCACGTCCACGGCGCTGCGTGCGCACAATCCGCGGCTGCATGTGGTGGCGGTGGAGCCGGCCGAGTCTGCGGTGATGTCTGGCGGCGCGCCGGGCGCGCATCGCATCGAGGGCACGGGCACCGGTCGCCTGGTGCCGATGTGGGATCCGTCGCTGGCGAACGAGATTGAGGCCGTGTCTACAGACGACGCCGAAGCCATGGCCCGCCGGCTGACGAAGGAAGAAGCCATCTTCGCCGGCACCTCCACCGGCGCCAACGTGACGGCGGCGTTACGACTGGCGAAGCGCCTCGGCCCCGGCGCCACGATTGTGACCCTGGCGTGTGATCACGGGCTGAAGTACATCAGCACGGATTTGTATCGGTGAGGCGCCGGCGAACACCGGGCACGCCGGGTCGTCCTGGAAGTGCAAGACTCAGCCGTTAGTGAGAATCGCCGCGAGAACAGCGACGAGGATCGTCAGCGTGGCGCCGCCAATGCCGCCCATGACCCAGCGGAACTGGGTGTTCATTTCGCCCCGGATTCCCCTCATCTCGGCGCGAACCTCGGCAAACCCGCTCCTCACTTCTGCGCGCAGTTCGGCGACCTCGATCTTCAGCTCGGCAATCGCGCTGGTCATACCGTCGAACCTCTCTTCGAGTCGAGGATGCCATCGTCTGGCGTGATGAGGAAGCGAGAAGATCGTGCCAGTTTTCAGCCACGGCGGCGGCCGGTCCTCTATCGCTCCCGCACCAACTCGTCCAGCCGCTCCGGCGAGAGGTGCGACAGTCGCGTCAGCACGTCTTTATGCCGGCGCTCTTCGATGGCCCGGTGTCGTGCGTTGGAGTACTTCAGGGGCCGCATCTTCAGCAGGAAGTCACTTGCGTTGCCGCAATCGAAATCGAAGGGGTACAGGCCAATCGCCTTGCACACCGAGTCTGGTCGAGCGCCGGCGTACGGTTTGTGGTCAGACCGACGTTCGTGGTGCTTCGGCGGCGGTAAGGCCGACGCCTCACCTAGTGCTGCCGGTGCCGGCCGTTGTGTTTTCGATATCTTCCAGCCGCTGGAAGATATCTGGGCGCCCACCAGCAGGTCCCCGTCGATTCGGGTGCCCCGAACCACCGCCACTAGAACGGAAACGCAGCGTACAGCCGGAGGCTGAACTTGTCCGACAGGCTTGAGTGCGAGCCGTTCGCGTTGGTGACGTCGCGCAGTTCCAGCATCAACGCTCCCTGGACCTTGCTGGGACTTCCTTTAGGATGGAGAGTCGGCCCCACAGCGAGGTTCATCACCGAGTTCAGCCCGGTTCGAAGGACTACAGAGGCGCTGGCGAGGATACCCAGCTGGACACGGTCGAGGTGTTTGCCTGGCTGGAGCTTGCTGGCAAAGTCCATGCGCAGCGTGCCCACGCTAAAGTCTGCCAACGGCTTCGCGAACCGCGCTTTGCAGGACTCGACACGCACCACATTGCCTTTCGCATCCGTCCCGGTTGTGTCCACCACGCATACGTTGCTTGCACTCGCCTCGCCTGGGGAGTCGCGCTCAATGCCTGCGGTCGCGGCAAAGCCGAGCACTCGCGTGTCTCCGAACGCCCGGTTGAAGGCCATCTTGATGCCCATCGTCTTTCCGGTCTTGCTCGAGAGTGCAGCTTTGGTAGTGCCGCCGCCCTCCACGATGTCCCGGCTGACCACCGTGCCAGTCACGGCGAAGAAAAGGGCGCGGTGCCCATTGCTCCGGACATCGTAATTCTCTGCTGCGCATTGCTCGGGTGTCGGAGCTGGGGCACCGAGCTCCCACACACGCGCCACGCCAAACTCTGCTTCGAGGCCTGGCGTGAACTCGCCGCTCTCGAACAGGGTGCGTTTGCCCTTCTGTGCCGAGAGGGCCGTGTTCAGGCTCGTCTCGTAGTGGTCCTTGATAATCGGCACCTGTTTGTTGCCGCAGATGACCTTGGTCTCCGGACTTTCTTTCGGCAGCGCGATCAGTACATCGCGGAAGAGTCGTGTGCCGATGGTGCTTTCCTTGAAGTCCACAGCAAGGAAACCGTCCTTGACGGGAATGATCGACGAGCGACCCTCCGCTGTGCTGAGGATCGTCTGCGCAGTCGCCGCGGCCGGCAGGACGGCCAATCCGAGGGCCAGCGCAACCGCTGCCATTATCCGCAGACGGCCTCTCTCGTCACTCGAACTCGGCAAGCGGGATGTCATAAAAGCGGTATCCATAGTCATTTGTCAGTTTCCCCTTTCGCACGGCCGAGCCGACCTGGTTAATGGTGATGGTGGTTTCGAACGCCGCCCCGGCTTCGTCGCTGAGCGTCAGCGCCACGTGGACCGGATCAACAACAGCCATCGTCTTCGAGCCCTCCAACGCTCCGGCAGCGTTCAGCGTGAGATCGACCACGGCTGTCTCGACAATCGCGGCAGCGCGCCGCACACCCTTTACTGCAACCGTTACCTTTGGCATATCTGCAGCCCCCTTGCTGTTGAAGGATAGACGGACAGGCTCGCAGAATTCCCGCACGCCAGGCCCCCTCCGAATCACACCGAAACCGGCCCTCCGGGTGAGTGGGGAGCGAACAGACCGCGTAGGAACTACCCTGTCACCCGTTCAGAGTAAGTTAGGCGCGTCGCATGGATCCCTTTATTGACCACTTGAAGTCGTTGTGCCGGGAGCACCCCACGCTTTCGAAGTGGGTGTTCGTGCCCACGACGGCACCTCCGAAGGTCTTGCTGGCGAGTACGCAGGCCAGATGCCCGCCTACGAAGTCGCGTGGTGCAACGTCAGCGGCGTAAGAGCGGCAGCCACATTCGTACCCGCTCGAGGGTGATGGCGAGAATCCGACGGGCACATAACCGGTTGAAACGCGACCGTATCTGATGAGGTGATCCGATGAGTGCAAGTGAGTCAGCGCTTCGTGAGGTCTTTGACAAGACCGGAGGGGTATGCCATTTGTGCGGTGACAAGTTGAGCTTCGAAAAGCGCGGCCGTGGCGGCAAAGCTAAGGGTGTTTATGATGTGCCGAGCGGATTTTGGGAAGTTGATCACGTGCATCAGAGAAGCCGCGGTGGTAATGCGGGCTTCAGCAACGCTCTGCCGGCCTGCACCGCCTGCAACCGGATGCGCTGGCATCGGTCCGGCGGCTATACGCGACAAACGCTTCTTTTGGGCCTTGCGGCCCGCGAGCGAATTCGGCGCGGTAGTGATCTTGGCGACCGGCTGCTGAAGGACGCCAAGCAGCGCTGGCCTCTTGTCTCCAAGTGGCCGCGGCTCGGCGAACGAACGAAGAAGCGCGCACGGTAGTGCTACCTGCAAACTGCAAACGGGCGTGTTAGCATGCGCCACTCCGTTGACTCGTGCTAGCTGTGGACCGTCGAGCTCGGTGCTTGGCGTCACGTGGCCGACGGTACTTGATCATCGCTGGGAGGATTAAATGACCGACTGGACTAGTCAGCTGGCAGGCACATTTGGCGCTGTCGATGGTGAATTTGCGGTACACAAAGCCGACCGAGCGCGCGCCGTTGCCATGCTTAAGGCGGCAAAGAAGGCCGGAGCTGAGTTGGGGGACGTTCTAAATGCTCTGAGGACCTTTGCCGATGGGAAGGCCTGGTCTCCTGAGCACACTGATAGACAGATAGGCAGACTACATGCGCTCCTGTTCGAGGAGTTTCCTGCTTAGCAGCCTGCTCAGGTGTGCGTCGGGAAAACCACTTGTCACCAGTCACGGCACTTGGTGCGTGACCAGACTTCTACCGTTAGAACACTTGTTGTTAAAAGCAGACAGAGTCCGCGTAGTCTCAGCGAGGCAGCGAGGTGGCAATGACATCCGTTCCTTCATCCGATGTTGAACTCCAGGCGCTGAAGCACCTGAAGAACTGGGGTGGGCTAGAGCGTCTTGACGCGATACTCAAGGCTCTCAGGAGGCAACCGAACTTTTTCGTGGTCGCTCCACGGGTCCTTCGGGTCGAGGGAGTCCATAGCGACATCCTCGCATGGCTGTTGGACCCTCAAGGCTGGCATCGACTTGGTGACGGATTTGCCCGCCGGTTTCTTTCCGAAGTGCTGGCGGGCTGTGGGGTGACGGTTTCGGAGTCTCTGAGAGTCGATGAGGTCCACCGGGAGTTCAGCACAGGCAGGGGGCCAATTGACGTTTTGGTCCTTGGGCGATCCGGCGATGTCGATCTCGTTGTCGGTATCGAGAACAAGATCGACTCACCCGAAGGCGACGATCAGTTGGTTCGATACGCCGAAGGCCTGACGGCCCGTTTTCCGCGGTGCCGAGTTGTTCTGGCTTTTCTGTCGCCCACCGGGCAGCACCCCGAAGCAAAGCCGTGCTGTCCGCTCACGCCCGTGTCATATAGCCGTGTGGCCACTCATATCACCGCAGCCATCGATGCTTCGTCGGAATCTACTAGCGAGACCGGAATGTCGCTGGCCCGGCACTACGCCGCAGCTTTGAGGAGCCACATCATGCCAGAATCAAATCCCGAAATAGACGAAATTTGCCGGCAACTGTACGAGGAGCATCAGGAGGCGTGGCGGGCGATCAGGCGCCGCCTCCCCTCGAAACGTGACGAGTCCCACGCCTGCGTCGGCGCCAGAGTAGCTGAGCATCTCGAAACCCTATATGAAGGAGAATGGCAGTTCGTTGTTCGTCGCGACAGGTATGCCTGCGTGTTTCGACCGGATTGGCTCAGTCTGGGCTCCTACGAAACAGGCGAGATTAGCGGCTTGCGCCAAGACCAGGACTCGCCCCGCATCCTGCCTCGCGTTCACTTCCGTCTCGTGGTCGACACGGGAGAATCAGACGCGGAGGAAAATTGTCACTACCGGGTGCGCCTGAAGGTTGACACGTTGAAGAATCCGTCACTCGGGAAGAGCCTTGTAGGCGCCCTGCAGACGATCGCCTCGATTGGGACCAAAATGCCCAAGAGACGACAGTTTACGTTGTCGCTGAAATCAACTTCGCAGTTGCCAGCTATCGGTGACGATCCAGAGGATGTGCCAGACAGCGTGGTTGACTGGTTCGCCGCGCACACCGCGGAGTTGGTCCCGGTGTTGGATTCCGTGCTTAACGGCAAGAAGTGACGCGCAAGATCGCGAAAACCACGTAACCTCCATGCCAACGATCGGCCGACATCTCGGCGCTGAGCGCCCTGTTCTATGCAGCGAACAGAGCGTGCAAGAACTGGCCTGCCACACCCGTGACGGAGCATTGCCTAAAGGGATTTGGGCGCCCGATTTGCGACGACTGAGCCACGCCGGCGCTGTAGAATCCGCGCAGACGTTTCATGAACCTCGAGAATGCATCCACAACGCGGCCGCCCGATGAAGCCGACCAATTAGTCAACAAGGCATGGACAAGAAGACCCTGACCGAAACGGACATCCGGACCAAGTTCATCACTCCCGCCATTGTCGGCGCGACTGGCGAGAAGTGGAACCTGTTAACGCAGGTCCGTGAGGAGGTCTACTTCACGCGCGGTCGGGTGATCGTTCGCGGCAAGACGGTCAAGCGGGGGGAAGCCAAGAAGGTCGATTACATCCTGTCCTACAAGCCGAACCTGCCGCTGGCGATCGTCGAGGCGAAAGACAACAGCCATTCAGTGGGGTCGGGAATGCAGCAGGCGTTGGCCTACGCGGAGTTCTTAGACGTTCCCTTCGTGTACAGCTCGAACGGCGATGCCTTCCTCGAACACGACCGCACAGTGACGGAGGGCGTGGCTACTCGGGAGATTCCGCTCGATGAGTTCCCGTCCGCTGAGGAACTGTGGACCAAGTACCGCGCAGCCAAGAGATACACGACTGTTCAGGAGTCGGTCGCGACTCAGGATTACTACGACGACGGCTCACAGAAGACGCCCCGGAACTACCAGCTCGTCGCCATCAACCGGACAGTGGACGCCATCGCGAAGGGGCAGGATCGCATTCTGCTGGTGATGGCTACGGGCACAGGCAAGACCTACACGGCCTTCCAGATCATCTGGCGGTTGTGGAAGGCCGGGGCCAAGAAGAGGATTCTGTTTCTGGTTGATCGGAACATCCTGGCCGACCAAACGAAGACGAATGATTTCAAGCCGTTCGGCCAGGCGATGACTAAGATCACGAATCGCACGGTCGACAAGGCGTTTGAGATCTACCTCTGCCTTTACCAGGCGGTGACCGGAACTGAGGAAGACCAGAACATCTACAAGCAGTTTTCGGCAGATTTCTTCGACTTGATTGTGGTGGATGAGTGCCACCGTGGTAGCGCGGCTGATGACGCGGCGTGGCGACAGGTCCTGGAGTACTTCTCTTCCGCAACGCAGATCGGTCTAACGGCGACGCCGAAGGAGACGAAGGAGATTTCGAACATCGAGTATTTCGGAGATCCGATCTACACGTACTCCCTGAGGCAAGGAATCTCCGACGGCTTCCTTGCTCCGTACAAGGTCGTTCGAATTGGCCTCGACAAAGACTTAGACGGGTGGCGTCCCGAAGCCGGACAGGTCGACAAGTACGGACATGAGATCGAAGACCGTGAGTACAACGACACTGACTACGATCGGAACTTGATCCTGGAGAGGCGAACGGCTGTTGTCGCGTCGAAGATAACGGAGTTCCTAAAGGCGACCGACCGGTTTGCCAAGACAATCGTCTTCTGCGAAAACGTCGACCACGCGGAGCGTATGCGTCAGGCTTTGGTGAATGCCAATCCTGATCTGGCGGCCGCCAACAGCAAGTACGTCATGCGTATCACAGGCGACAATGACGAGGGCAAGGCTCAACTGGACAATTTCATAGACCCGGAGTCGGTGTACCCGGTCATCGCGACGACCTCCCGGCTCATGTCGACGGGGGTTGACGCTCAAACGTGCCACTTGATCGTGCTGGACCGGCGCATTGCGTCCATGACCGAATTCAAGCAGATCATCGGCCGGGGTACACGAATCAACGAGGACTACAACAAGTTCTACTTCACGATTATGGATTTCCGTCGGGCGACGGCGCTGTTTGCGGATCCCGACTTCGATGGGGACCCGGTACAGATTTACGATCGGGACCAAGGCGAAAGCCCGGTTCCGCCAGATGACTATCCGCCCCTTGAGCCTGAGACGCCGGTCGCCAGGGATGGGCCACCTGGCGACGAATCCGATGAAGAGGGTGTCAGGCGCCCCATGAAGTATTTCGTCAACGACGTGGAGGTAAGCGTCGCGACCGAGCGCGTCCAATATCTGGACGCGCATGGGAAGCTCATTACAGAGTCGCTCAAGGACTACTCACGCAAGACGGTCCGACTGGCCTACGCTTCCCTCGATGCCTTTCTCACCGTGTGGAATGAGGCTGACAAGAAGCAGGCCATTCTCGATGAATTGGCGACAAGGGGAGTCTTCCTTGAAGAATTGGCCGAACAGGTGGGCCGCGACTACGACGCCTTTGACCTGGTGTGCCATATCGCCTTCGATCAACCCCCGCTGACCCGGAAAGAACGCGCTGACCAAGTCAAGAAGCGGGACGTCTTCGCCAAGTACGGTCCTCAAGCGAGGGCGGTGCTAGAAGCTCTGCTTCAGAAATACTCCGACAGCGGGATTGGTAGTGTTGAATCTCTCGAGATTCTCAAGGTTGACCCGCTGACAGAATTTGGCACGCCAATCGAAATCGTCCGCCTCTTCGGTGGAAAGCCCTCGTACGTAGCGGCGATTCGAGAACTTGAAGACGCCCTGTATCAGATTGCAGCCTGACAATGCCTAACGTATCCAACCTCGTCAAGTCTATCCAGGACATCATGCGCAAGGACGCCGGCACCTATGGCGATGCGCAGCGCCTGGAGCAGCTCGGGTGGATGTTCTTCCTCAAGATCTTCGACGACCACGAAAAGGAAATGGAGGTCCTGCGCGACGACTACAAGTCCCCGCTCCCGCAGCACCTTCGCTGGTCACAGTGGGCCAGCGACAGCGAAGGCATAACCGGCGACGGCCTGCTGGACTTCATCAACAACACGCTTCTGCCGAAGCTAAGGGCCCTCACGAGCGGCGGCGACAAGATCACCACGCTCATCCGCTCCGCCTTCGAGGATGCCAACAACTACATGAAGAATGGCACGTTGATGCGGCAGGTCATCAACAAGATCAACGGCATCGACTTTAACGCCTCCGATGACCGCCACATGTTCGGCGACATCTACGAGAAGCTCCTTAAGGACCTCCAGTCCGCAGGCAATGCCGGCGAGTTCTACACCCCGCGAGCCGTTACCCAGTTCATCGTCGAGCAGGTCAATCCGCAGTTGGGCGAATCGATTCTCGACCCTGCCTGCGGTACAGGCGGCTTCCTGGTCTGCGCCATTGAGCACCTACGGAAGCAAGCGAAAACCCAGGCCGACGAGCGCACGATCCAGGACTGCTTCGCCGGCATCGAGAAGAAGCACCTCCCGCACGTCCTATGCATGACCAATCTCCTCCTGCACGGCATCGACGTTCCCTCGAATGTCAAGCACGACAATACGCTCAAGCGTCCACTCATCAGTTGGGGGCCTAAGGAGCGGGTGGACGTTATCGTCACTAACCCGCCCTTCGGCGGCATGGAGGAGGATGGCATCGAGTCTAACTATCCGGCCGAGTTCCGCACGAGAGAGACTGCCGACCTCTTCCTTGTCCTTCTCATGCGGATCCTCAAACCCGGCGGCCGCGCCTGACTCGTGCTCCCTGACGGCACCCTGTTCGGCGAAGGCGTGAAGACCCGCATCAAGGAAGCCCTCCTCACCGACTGCAACCTCCACACCATCGTCCGGTTGCCCAACGGCGTCTTCAATCCCTACACCGGCATCCGCACCAACCTCCTTTTCTTCACCAAGGGTTCGCCCACCACGCACGTGTGGTATTACGAGCACCCCTATCCGCCCGGTGCCAAGAGCTACAACAAAGGCAAACCCATCCGAATCGAGGAGTTCGAGGCCGAGCGCGCCTGGTGGGGCGAGGAAAAGGACGGCTTTGCATCCCGCGTGGAAAACGAGCAGGCCTGGCGCGTCTCCATCGACGCCATCAAGGCCGGCAACTTCAACCTCGACCTCAAGAACCCGCACAACCCAAACACCGGCCCTGGCGACGTGGACCACCTCCTGCCCGAATACGAAAAGCTCCTCGCCCAGATCGCCGCCACCCGCGCCACGCTGAGACAGGAACTCCATAACGCCCTCACCGCCACCGCCGGGGCTGTTGAATGAGGCGGGAAACCTTCTTTGAAAAGTTCGACCAGTTTGCCGACGCGCCCGACGCGGTTGCGAAGATGCGCGAGTTGATTCTTCAACTCGCCGTTCAAGGAAGGCTCGTCGGTCCCGCCGACAACGATGAACCAGTGGAAGACTCTCTGAGGCGAATGTGGGCGGACAAGAGTGGGAACCGTGCTGAGATCACCGATGCGGAAAAGGCACAGCCGTTCGAGTTGCCTGCCCACTGGCGTTGGGTGGTATTGGCCGAGGTCGCCGAGTTCTCGATTGGGAAGACGCCGCCGCGGGGCGATTCGAGTTACTGGTATCCGGAGGACCACAGCTGGGTGTCCATCGCGGACATGAAGCACTACGGCACCATCACTGAAACGAAAGAGAAAGTGTCAACGTTGGCCGCTCAGGAAGTCTTCCGCCAGCGCTTCGCGGAGCCTGGAAGTATCTTGATGAGTTTCAAGCTGACGATCGGCAAGGTAGCGCGCGCAGGGATTCGTTGTTTCCACAACGAGGCGATCATTTCCATGCAGCCGCCGGAGCCCGAGTTGCTCGATTATCTGTTTCGGTTCCTCCCAATCTTCGCCGCGCTCCAGACGAGCAACAACGCGATCAAAGGCAACACCTTGAACAAGGGCTTGCTGACGTCGCTCCCAATCGCCTTCCCACCTCTCGCCGAACAGAAGCGGATCGTGGCGAAGGTGGATGAGTTGATGGCGTTGTGTGATCGGCTGGAGGCGCAGCAGCAGGAACGGGAGACGCGGCACGCCGCGCTAGCCCGAGCGTCGCTGGCCCGCTTCGCCGATGCACCCACTCCGGCCAACCTCAATTTCATCTTCCACAAGTCCTACGCCATCCCCCCCGCCGACCTCCGCAAATCCATCCTTGCTCTCGCCGTCCAAGGCAAACTCGTCCCCCAAGACCCCAACGACGAATCGGCGGAGAGTTTGCTTGCAAACGTTAATCAGGAGAGGCTCGCTGCCGTCAAGGCAAAGCGCATCAGTCCGATGAAGCTATTGCCGCCGGTCGAGGACGACGAAGTTGCCTACGTCGTTCGCCCTGGATGGGCGCTGGCGCGTCTGATTGAATTGGTGCTGGAGATTCAGACCGGCCCGTTTGGAAGTTCGTTGCACCAGAGTGACTATCAAGTCGGTGGGACGCCGGTCATCAATCCTGCTTCACTGAAGGACGGAAAGATCGTGCCGATTGAAGAAATGGCGATAGGCCCAGACACCCTCAAGCGTCTCGCCGTTTTTCGACTGAACGAGGGCGACATAGTGATGGCGAGACGAGGTGAAATGGGTCGCTGCGCTATCGTCACCAAGACTGAAGATGGTTGGCTGTGCGGTACCGGAAGTTTGGTGCTCCGGATGCCTGCGGGACTGTATGCGCCGTTTCTGGCCCTGCTTATCGGAGCACCAGAGGCACGGGCGTATCTCGGTGGCGCATCCGTCGGGGCGACGATGCAGAACCTCAATCAGGGAATCCTCGCCAAGATGGCGTTGGGAGTCCCACCCCTCGCCGAACAGCGCCGGATCGTCGCCAAAGTGGAGCAGCTGATGGCCTTGGTAGGCGAGTTGGAAACCCAGCTCGTCGCCTCCAGCGCTACTGGCGCGAACCTCCTCGCCGCCGTCGTCGGGGAACTCACGAGCAAGGATTGATCATGCCGCCTTCCCAACCCTCCTTTGACCACGAAGCGACCCTCGATGAACTCGCTGGCGTTGGCAAGAACCGTCGCTTCGACGAAGTGATTGACGACGTGGAGTCCGAGGAAATCCAGGTCATTTGCAAGCGCGGCGACGAAGAAATGTCGCTCGCTAAACCCAGCCGGGCCTTCTATTTTGGCGACCGCAATCTGTACGATCAGGAAGCCAAGCGCTTTGACCAGGAGGAGAAAGCCCGCATCCTGAACACTGACCAATTCTCGCGTAATTTGGTCCGGTTCGACGAACTGAAGCGATCTTGCCAGCGTGGCTTTGTCATTCCCTTCGTCGGTGCCGGCATGTCCAAGAGCGCGGGGTGCCCGGAGTGGAAAGAATACCTGCTTCAACTGTGCGGCGAGGCTTGCCTCGATGCGGCTGCGATGCGAGTGCGCCTTGAAGAGAGTGGCGACTACGAAGGTGTCATGAACGACGTTGTGGCGGCTCTTGGGGAAAATCGCTTCAATCTCGATTTCGAGCGCGACTTCAAGACTCCAGAGGAGATCGGCGGTGCTGTGAGCCTGCTGCCCACCCTCTTTGATAACTCTGCTGTGACGACGAACTTTGATCGGGTGCTCGAAGACGCCTATCGGTTCGGAGGAAAGGCATTCGTCGAGAAGGTGACCGGACGAGGGCAGCCGGCTGCATTCTTTCGCGCGATCCCGGCCGGTGAGCGCTACCTCCTGAAGCTACATGGCAACCTCGATAGTCCCGCGGAACGCGTGCTGAATAGGGCGGAGTACGACCTCGCCTACGGCAACGATGGGAATATCCATTTCGACCAGCCACTCCCGAAGTTACTCAGGCGTCTGTTCACGAGTTACAGCTTCCTGTTTCTGGGTTGCAGTCTCTCGGCTGACCGGACAGTCCAGACGTTCATGAAGGTTGGACAGCAAGAGGGCCAGGAGAGTCTGCCGCACCACTATGCATTGCAGTGCTGCCCGGCGGATTCAGAGAAGCGGCAGGTCCTGGAACAGCGCCTGGCTGATGCCCACATTTCGCCAATTTGGTATCCAGATGGGGCACACGAGCACGTGGAGCAAATTCTCCGCCTCCTTCTGGACTAGGCCTCGCTTGAGTGAGGTCCGGCTCCTGAATTGCCTCGAGAGAACGAAACAGACGGGGAGACAGCAACATGGCCGCAGCAAAAACCGCGCAGCTTGAAGAAACGTGGGATGCATTCTTGGCCGAATGGCCGATTGCGCGCCTGCGCAGGATGACCCTTCAGGAATATACGGCGGTGGGAGAGGGTCGCACGTTCACCGCCTGGATGGAGCGGCGGCTAGACAAGTTGGGGAGCATTTGGGGCGGGTCATCCTTCAAGTTTGGGATTTTTTCTCGCAAGGATAAGACGCCAAAGACCGGCGGCGGTGGTGATTCCTACACCGACGACTATGGGTGGTACACGAAGTACGGAGCGTCGCCAGAAACTGCGTTCAAGAAGATACGATCAATCGTCGTCAGCGTCGCCGAAGCTTCAGCTCGGGGCGACTACGCTGCGATTGATGCGGCAGACCTCGGAGAGAGTTACAAGTGGAAGATAGCGTTTCACTATCAAGATCGGGCGCAACCGGGTGTGGTCGCCGTGTTCAAACGGGCAATACTGAAGGCCTGGCTCAAGGGAAGAGTCGGGACGATCCCGGCGGAAACCTCGGCGCTGCATCGAGCGATTCTGTCGTTCCGCGGCGATCGAGACCTCATGGAGCTCTCTACCGAGGTCTGGGAGCAGGTCGCTGGCGTGGAATCCGACGATCCAACAGTGTCTTCAGACTCTGGGGGCGACCACGATCAGCCGCTGAATCTCATTCTGTTTGGCCCGCCAGGCACGGGGAAGACTTACCTGACGTCGGAGTTGGCTGTCAGAATCTGCGACGGGGTGGTTCCTGAAAGCCGGGAGGCTCTTACAGCCCGATACCGCGAGCTCAAGAATCTCCGCCGTATTCGATTTGTCACCTTCCACCCTTCGTTCAGCTACGAAGAGTTCGTTGAGGGCATCCGGCCGTCAACGGAAAATGGCCAAGTTACGTACTCGGTTCGGCCCGGAGTCCTCAAGCAGGTTGTTGCCGAGGCTCGCAAGCTTTTCGAAGGCAAGGATCTGTCGAGCGTATCCGTGGATGTGAAGAGCAAGAAGCTCTACAAGATGTCCCTTGGCGACTCCACAAAAAGAGAAAACGATTGGGTCTACCTGGACTGCCTGGAGAACGACTACATCTGCCACGGGTTCGGAGACGGTATCGATTTCTCGAATTGCGCCGACCTGAAAGCGATTCGCCGGCAATACAAGGCCGCGAGGCCCGACGGCAAGGACGACGACTTTGCCATCACTGCGGTGAATCGCTTCAAACACGAGGTCAAGACAGGTGACTTGGTACTCGTGTCGGATGGGAATACTCACTTCCGAGCCATCGCTCAGGTTACAGGGCCGTACGCCTATTTGGCACGCGAGGAGGGATATGAGCATCGTCGGGCCGTGAAGTGGCTCTGGACGTCTGCTGACCGCGTGCCCATAACGGCCGTATCCACGAAGCGTTTGTCGCAGATGACGATCTACCTGATTGACCAGGCGGCCGTGAAGTGGGCCGCGCTCCAGGAGTTAGTGACTCCAAGCCGAGAAGGCGGCAAGGCGCCCAATTGCGTGTTGATTATCGACGAAATCAACCGGGCGAACCTGGCCAAGACGTTTGGGGAACTTATCACGTTGCTGGAGCCGAGCAAACGACTAGGGGAGTCGGACGAGCATGAGACCGAGTTGCCGTACAGCGGCGAGTGGCTGGGCGTGCCACCGAACCTCTATGTAATTGGAACAATGAATTCCGCCGACCGGTCTATCGCGCTCATGGACACCGCGCTCCGACGCCGGTTCAACTTCAGAGAGATGACACCTCGACTCGACTTACTGAGGAAGGACGTCGAGGGCATTGATCTGCAAATGCTCTTGGAGGCGATGAACATCCGAATCGAAGATCTCTTTGACCGTGATCACGTCATCGGCCATTCCTATCTAATGGAAGTCGATACATTCGACGAGCTGGTGATTCGTTTTCAGAGCCAGATTATTCCACTGCTTCAGGAATACTTCTTTGAGGACTGGCAGCGCATCCAGCGCGTATTTAATGACATTGGAGCCCCGGCGGACTTGCAGATCGTTCAGGTGTTCCAGGCGTCCAAGAACTCCGGCACGACTCAGGAGAAGGGACGTCGGTTCAGGGTCAACCCGGTCATCTCGCCGGCAGCGATCCAGAAGATCTATTCGTGAGACTGACCGTCGTCGAGCAGCGTGAGCTGAAGGTCGGTGCGTCTGGCGGCGAGGAGCTCGGGGCGATCAGCCTGGGGGCTGCTGGTGCGCTCATGGACCTAGCAGAGCGAATGGGCACCAGGATTGCGGTTTGGCAAAGTCCAAGCGCGCTCCGTCTCCAGCAGTACGTTGGGTTCGTCCGAGTTGGGGACCTTCAATTAGAGATTCTTCCAAAGCTGGACGCGCTTGCGGACCCGGTCAGCATCCGGCGGAGCCTCCTTGGCATGCTTGCCGTGACACAGGTCCTGGAGGTCCAGGCGTCAGAGCTCGTCGACTTCTCCGAGAGCGACGAGCCGTTCATTGGAGCGGTCGCTCGGCTCTACTGCCGTCGGCTGGCTAGTGCCGTGCGGCGGGGCCTTAGACAGGAGTACGTTGTTTGCGCAGAAGTCATCCCTCGAGTCCGCGGCAAGATTGATTGGTCTGCGCAAGCGAGAGCGCAAGCCAAGCAAACACTGGAGTTCAACTGCATCTTCGATGAGCGTTCAGAGGATACGCCATTGAACAGGACTCTGAAGGGGGCGCTACTCGAGGCAGGGCGCTTGCTTGAGGGAAGCAAAACAGCGAGTCTTGTCAACGAGCTTCGATACGCAATGGCTGGGATCTCTGACTCTGGTCCAACCGCGGAGCAGCGCGCTCGAATTCGTACAGATCGAACCAGTCAGCAGTTGAAGCCCCTTCTGACACTCGCGAAGCTAATTCTCGGTAGGCACAGTCCCGATCTGGGGCGCTCAGCCCAGGGCGACCGAAGTTCGTATGCGGTCGTCTGGGACATGAATGTCCTGTTCGAGGAATACGTCGGGCGGCTCACGCGCGCGGCGTTGGAACGAAATGGGCGCGAAGTCGAGTTGCAGGAGAGCACTCACCTGGCGACAGATATGAACCGCAAGAAGAAGACCTTCTTCTTCAAGCCAGACATCGTGGTCCGTCTTGACGGGAAGCCCGAAGCGGTGATCGATACAAAGTGGAAGGAGCTCGACCCAAAGGCCGAGAATCTCGGTGTCTCCGTGTCAGACATCTATCAGGTGCTGGCATATGCCCATCGATATGCCACGAGCCTGGCGGTACTCATCTATCCGCACCGCAGGGTTCTTGGCCCTCCGGGCCTTCAAAGAGAATTCCTGGTCCGGGGCGAGGACGACGACGCGATACGAGTCCGTGTGTTCACCGTGGACCTTAGTAGCCTTGAGGCAGTTGCATCGCAGTTGGGGCGGATCTGTACGGACAGCGGTGATGGAGCGCATTGATGTGGCGTTGGGTTAAAGTGTCTGCCCGGCACCGAAGGATCGCCGTGTTCGCGCCTCGTCCGGGGGTTCTACGGGCTTGGCAGGCCCCCCAAGTGACAGGAATCCGGAGGCTGGACTCACATGGATGAAAGCATTCGGCACCTCTTCGACAACCGTCCAATCCACGTAGTCCAGACGCTCAGTGGAACCTACGGCGTATCGGCGACTGCGTGGCTGTCAAGTCAGACACGAAACGGCCTCGAGACCGTACTCGTCGAGGCACGCCTGCCGCCGGACCTCGAAGTGGAGAGAACCATCGAGCCTCCCTTCGGGTCCACTTTGATCGCTCGCCACTTTGTTCAAGGTCCAGCCGACTCTCGCTATACCGTTCGAACTGAACTCAGTCAGGACGGAATCAACGTCCCGTACCAATTCAGTGAGGTTGGAATCCTCGGCGCGAAGGAAGAGGCCGAGCACTTCTCCAAAATCGTTGGCGACGACGCGCCGGTTCGTTGGAAGATGGAGGTATCGAACATATCGGGGCGGATCCCGCACGAACTTCCCAGAGGGGGAGAACGGCTTCAAGCGGAGAAGGGTCGCTCCCATGTGCAGAGGGAGATTCGAGACTACACGGTATGGTTTGGAACGAATCGGACGCCAATTCTAAGGGCCGGGACCGTCGTAGATTTCGGAACGAATCGAAGTGACGTGGTCCGCTTGGGAACTTGTCGAGTGTCAATTCCGAAGAGTCACCAACTAGGGTCGATCGGGAGCAGCAAATGGACGCGGCTGCGGTCTGGGGTAGATGACCGACTCGTCGTCTGGGACGTGGCTGTGTTAGCGGCAGAAGAATATTGGCACCAACTGCGCTCGGCTGTGGCAGGCGCACTCGAAGATGAGCGCGACGCCGTGGTCTTCTTGCACGGATATCGAACGACGTTTAGGGATGCGGCCAGGCGCGCGGCCCAACTGGGCGTTGATCTTGGAATTTCAGGAGTGATGGCTTTCTACAGTTGGCCATCGAAGGGTAAAGTCCTTGGCTACGGCGCGGACGTTGCCAGTGTTGAGGCCAGCGAGAACTCGATTGCCGACTATCTGACTAGAGTCGCAAGGGACTCGAGCGCGAAGAAAGTTCACATAATCGCGCATAGCATGGGCAATCGGGCGCTCTTGAGAGCAGTCAACAGAATCGCTTCAACTGCTGGAACAGCGTCAGGAGTGCGATTTAGCCAAATTGTCATCGCGGCCGCAGATGTGGATACTGGCCTGTTCGAGAATCTGAGTGCGGCGTATGCTCTGGTGTCCGAGAGGACCACGATGTACGTGTGTCCTAGGGACGTGGCGCTCGGTCTCTCACGATTTCTTCACCAGCCCCGCGAGCTGGCTTCACGCCGCCGGTAATCATTGTCAATGGTGTGGATACAGTGAGTGTGGAGAATCTGGACCTGACGAGATTCGCGCATGGTTATGTCGCTGACGCAAGGGAACTACTGGGCGACGTCCATTCACTGTTCCGACATGGCGCCGCACCTTCGGATCGTTTCGGGCTTCGACAAGTGACGGTGCCTAACGGGAATTACTGGGAGTTCGCGAAGTGATTTAGATGTGGAGTGGATACCACGGAACACGCGCGCGATTCAATGAGAGTGACCGGCTGTCACATCTCCGAGGGCATCATCGGCGGAATCCAGCAGTAGCAGGAAGGCCTCCTCGGGGCCGAAGTCCTTTCCAGGGACCAGAAACAGGCGTCGGTCGCTCTTCTTTGTCACGGCGCCAAGAGTCACCCTCTTGTCCCGGCCTGCGACGTCCGAGAACGGCACCATGACGCCTTTCTCAGTCCAGGCATTCGAGAACGCCACCACCGGCGCGCTCAGCCGCTTCGGTTTCCAGTAGAGACCAAGCGAGAGCCATACTCGCTCCTTGGTCTCGCTCAGACGTGGGAGTGCGCCAAGAACCCAGGCTTGGATGTACCGGTCTCCTGAGCCAATCACTTTGCCGGTCTCCATGTTGCCTTCTGCGTCACGCCTTGGTTGGAAGTTTTTCCACGTTGTCTTCTCGCTGAATGCCGAAATGATCGCATCCACGACGGACGCCTGGAAATAATCGACCGTATCTCGTGCGTCGGGATACCGCTCCAAACCAACTCGGAGGAATTGTGCTTTGCCTGTTTCATCGAGCATCAAAAACACCCCATCTAGCGAAATAGGGCCACGGCGACGCGCAGCCCATGAAGACTCAATGAACGCGGCCACTGTGCAGCCGCTGTGCAGGAACTCACCTGGAGCAGGTCTTGCTCAATGGCGCCACAGAAAGCATGCGCCCACACACGCCACCGTGTGGATTCACCTACATCCAAGGGTAAGGCACGCCGGAGGGCCTTGGCGACGTGATGCCAACTGAGACAGTGAACTCGATCGTGCATGCCCGGCTGGACACCACACGCCGCGCTCCAAGCATCTTCTTGAGTGGGGAGCAGAAGTACGACGTCGGACCGTCGCGCTAATGATGTGAACCGCCGCTGCATCTTGTGGGCGGTTTCAAACGTCTTGCCAAGGTTCGGGTCGCCGACCTTGACTTCAACGTGTGTGTACGACGAATCCGGCCACTGGATAACAAGGTCGGCGCGATAGCCTTCATGAAGAACCTCGCGGTGAATGTCCGGTCGCACGTACGATTCTGGACCGCGGCCCTCGAACGAGCCGAACAATGCGACCGCAAGCTGACCCGTGTTGGATTCCATGAGGAGCTGCGCAAGCCAGTCGGACCAGTCCTCCTCACGGTCGCGACGCAGGGGCAGGAATGATGTCCAATCGCTTGCCGTAGGATCGCCCCCGAGATCGGCGAGCAGCTCATCGGATTGGGCGCGGCGCTGGCCAAGCCAGTCGCGTTCCACACCGAGGTGTTTCTCAATTGCAGCTGCCCACTCGTTGACGCCCACCCAAGACATCAAATTTGTCTCCACTGGGCGCGTGAAGTCATCAAAGGCAGACCAGTCGCGGACATTGCTGGGAGTGTATCTGCGGGAGGCGCCCGTGTCGACAAGCATCAAAATGGTTTCGTCAATGTTGACGCCCATCAGTCTTGGCAGTACCTTTTCTGAACCTGATGACCGGCTACATCGCCAACACCGACAGAAGCTGGTTCGACTTCCTCCGATCGCAGGGGCCGCAGGAGGAAGTGAACTTCTGGAGCCCGTCGGCCCACAGCGTCTTCAGAGGCCCTGTTGGGAGTCCGTTCTTCTTCAAGCTGAAGTCTCCCGACAACGCGATCGGCGGATACGGTGTCGTGTCGTGGGCTGACCGGATGCCGGAGTGGCTGGCATGGGAATGTTTTGGGCAAGGCAACGGCGCCCCTAACCTCGCTGCGATGCAGGCCCAGATCGAACGACTCCGAAAGAGCAGCGACATTCAGGGCCGAGACTCCCTCGACCAAATCGGGTGCATCATTCTTTCGCGTCCGGTCTTCTTCCCGCCCGAACTCTGGATTCCACAGCCGACTGATTGGAAGAAGAACAACCTGCGCTACGCGGGCTATGACCTGACGACTGGCGAGGGTGCCCGCGTGTGGCGCGAATGCCAGCTGCGCGTTGAAGGGTTGGCGGTTGTCGCGGGCGCGGACCGATACGGACAGCCGGTGCTGGTGGCACCAAGGCTTGGGCAAGGCACGTTCCGCCTTGCAGTGACAAAGGCTTATGGCGGAGCGTGTGCGATGACGGGGGAGCATTCCTTGCCGGCGCTCGAGGCCGCCCACATCAGGCCGTATGGAGACGACGGCGAGCACGAGGTGCGCAATGGCATCCTGCTTCGATCCGACATGCACAGACTGTTTGACCGCGGATACATGACGGTGACGCCGGAGCACCGAATCGAAGTGAGTCGGCAGTTGAAGGAGCACTTTAGCAACGGCAAGTCGTACTATCCACTGCACGGAACGGCGGTTGCCTTGCCAAAGCGGCAGGTAGATCTACCGGATGCCGCATTTCTCCAGTGGCACAACGAGCACGTGTTCAGGGCATGAGGATTGACTGGACGCAGGGTGAAGTCGAGTTGGTCGTCGCTGGCTACTTCGCCATGCACTTTCACTCCCCAGGCACCCTAAAGTCGCTCCGCAGCCGTTCAGGCACTTCCTGACGAAGGCGCCACTTCACCGTGATCGGCCCATCGCCGTCCCAGCTCATGAACTCGACCGGGCCACAGTACACGAACGGACTCGCCTTGCCCTCTTTCGTCTTCGAGCGATAGCGGACGAACAAGAGGACTTCAATGGCAAGCGCCTGGTGGTCGCGGATGGACCGGCCAGGCTTGCTGTCTTGGCTCGTCTGGTTCTGACTCTGCCACTCAAACTCCGTGGGCGACAGGAAGCGATCCTCGTACCTGTGCTGGTCAGCCGCTGTGCTCTTGTCGAGCGTCACCAGGAGGAAGGTCTTGTCGCCCCGTGGGACGAAGCCCTGCTGCCACACGGCCGTGTTGAACTCCAGTCCGAAGAGACGAGGAATCTGTTCCCTGGAGTAGCTCTTCCACAACACGGGAGACACGACCCCGGCTCCCGTGGGAGACATCGTCCAGGTGTCGCCAGCCTTGGTGAGCAACACCTGATGGCGAGTGCCCGGCGCGCCGGCATCAGCGCCAAACCAACCGCGCAACAGGGCCGGCAGTTCGTTGCGCTCGGCTCCCTGTCGTGATGCGGTATTCAGGGCGATCTTCGCGAAGTTGCCTCGATAGGTCGTGCGGTCCGCAGTGAAGTCCGTCCATCCCTCAGGCATGCCAGGATGGCTCTCACGATTGAGCGGCATGAGTATGGGGTTGCCGTTCGCCTGATTGACCTTGATGAGGTAGCTGCCCTCCGCCACCTCGGGCCTGGCCAGATACTCCGCAAGGCGCCACTCCACGAGTTCTCGCGTGAGCTCCTGCAGTGCCGACCGAGACTGGGCGGGGACATTCACCGTCGATGCAAACACCGCGTCGTCTACGGTGAAGAAGGGCTGGCCGTCATGGTCGGCGCCGGATGTCCACGCCTTGACGGGATTCTCCTTGAGGTGCGCGCGAAGCGACACGTCGGTGGCGAGCGCACTGCCGAAATCGGCGAAGACATCTGCCTGACGCTCGGCCACCTGGCGAACCGCTGCCACCAGGTCATCAAGACGAATGGACCCAGGAAACGCATCCCGATTGAGCATCGCAAGGAGAGTGACCATCTTGAAGCTCCTGGTCATCCGAGTCACTTCAAGCGCGTCGAGAAACGCTGCGGCCTCGGCTGCAGCTCGCTCATGATCTGGCGCAAGGCTCTTCAGAGTTCTCAGGAACCCGAACCACGACCCGAAGTTCCCTCGCACTGACCGAGGCAAATATCCATCCCTGTACGCTTCGAGCGCGGTGGGACGGACACCGTGGATGTCCACAAAGTCTTGCACGTAGATTCGCAGTGCTTCTGATGGCGTCGGCGTAGACCTCAGAAGGCCCTTGAGAATGTCGATGGCCGCCAGGTCGTAGGTCACCGAACAGCCTGGCGGTATCTGGGCTGTGCCGGCCTGGTACTGCTCGATGAGATTCTGGATGTTCTGATCGCCCGGTGACAGGTTGAAGAGGGTCTGAGGCTTCAGCAGGAACGTTCGGTGATTGCCGATGTAGTCGATGACGGCCAGGCGTTTGTCGGGCGACGCCTTTCGCAATCCGCGACCGAACTGCTGCAGCCAGAGAATCTTGGACTCCGTTGGCCGGAGCATCATCACCGTATCGAGGTCGGGCAGGTCGACGCCTTCATTAAACATGTCCACCGCGCAGACGACATCCAGCTCGCCGGCTTGCAGACGTTCCAGCGACAGTGTCCTGGGGTCGCTTGTGGGGCCGGAGTGAACGGCCGCCGCCCGCTTGCCGTGCCGCCGAAGGAACTCGGCCATGAAGTCGGCATGCCGCTGCGATACGCAGAACGCAAGTGCCCGTCGACCACCGCGCAGGTTCAACTGCTCAAGCGCATTGTCAGCCCGGGAAATGGTGGCAACCGCCGTTGTGAGAGCTTCTTCGTCAAACCTGCGGCTTCGCCAGGGAATGTTGGTGTAGTCAACTTCGTCCGGCACCCCGAAGTAATCGAACGGGCACAGAAGGTCGCGCGTGATGCCCTGTCCGAGGTCGCAGCGAAAGACAAGGTTGCCGCCGCAGAGCTCAAGCAGGTCGGCCCCGTCGCTCCGCTCAGGCGTGGCCGTCAGGCCAAGCAGGTACTGAGGCTGAAAGTGCTGCAACAGCCGCCGATAGGTGGCCGCTGAGGCGTGATGGAATTCGTCGATGACGACGTAGTCGAAATGATCCTCGGGGAAACGATCGAGATGCGTTTGCCGGCTGAGCGTTTGAATGGACGCGAAGAGCACATTGGCGTTGGGATGTTTCTCATCGCCGGTGTAGTGACCGAGATAGTCCTCTGGCCGAATGCGACGATACGTCGCCATCGCCTGGTCCAGGATTTCCTCTCGATGCGCAACAAACAGGACGCGCTT
Organism: Acidobacteriota bacterium; assembly: GCA_016716905.1. Classification (NCBI taxonomy): domain Bacteria; kingdom Pseudomonadati; phylum Acidobacteriota; species Acidobacteriota bacterium. The sequence goes on from JADJUS010000004.1 coordinate 1,317,880, forward strand.
GAATTCGCGGGAATCAAAGGCGCTCAGCCACGTCTTGCCAAGACCCGTGGCCAGCACCACGAGGCCGGCTGTGGCTCCATCGCGCCGGCTGGCTTGTAGGGCCACAAGAGCATCCCGCTGGATGGAATGAGGGTCTGGGATGTTCAGGGGCTCAGCGGCTGGTGGAGCTGGTGCGTCAGGCAGAATGGCCATGGGCCGAACCGCACGCCTCGCCTTGTACTCGTCCACCCATTCATTGGTGAGAGCCGTCGTTGCCGGATCGTGAAAGAGGGCGTCGAAGGCTCTGCGGATCTCCCCAAAACCCTCTTCGTCACGAGATTCGACGACGCGGTAGTTCCATTCGACGCCGTCCTGAAGTGCAGACCGGCTCATGTTGGAACTGCCGACAAATGCCGTGTCGGTGCCATCGGCGTGGCGAAAGATGTAGGCCTTCGGGTGGAAGGCCGTGGGCAGGCCGGCCCCACTGGTCCACCCGGCGGTCGTCTGATACACGCGGCGAGCGATTGAGCCCGAACCCGGGGAGAGGTCAAGGAGTTGCAGGAGGGCCACGGGATCTGTGGCGTCCATGTAGTCGCCGGTCAGCAGCCGGACGTGGCCGCCGCGACTGAGCGTCTCGGCCATCGCACTTCGAAGCAGGTCAACGCCGCTCTTCATCACAAAGGCGACAGCAATGTCGACGTTAGTGGCCGTTGCCAGCTGAAGCTTCAGCTGAGGGAGCAACGGATCGGTGGCGCCGCCGGTCGTTAACAGGACTCCGGCCTTGGCGTTTGGAGGCACAGCACTGGGCGTGGCGCCGAGCAGGTAGTTCCCCTTGGCGGGGATGACGTGACGCACGCCGCCGCGTGGGTCGGGAACGTCGCCCTCGTACCTTGGGATCACGTGCACATGCAGGTGGAAGATCGTCTGCCCAGCCGCGCGGCCGGCGTTGATCCCGATGTTGTAGCCGTGCGGGGCAAAGCGCTGCTCGAGCATTGCCTTCGCCCAGTCCATCGCCTGGACCAGGGCCAGCTTCTCTTCGTCAGTGGCGTCGAACCATGAGGCGACATGCCGCCTGGGCACAAGCAGTGTGTGACCTGGGGAAACCGGGAAGCCATCCCACATCCCGATGACCAGAGGCGATTCGTAGATCACCTGGTCCGTGCTGGGCGCACAGAACGGGCACAGTGAGTCTGGAGCGATGGGGGCCGTCATCGCGCGCGCGTCGTCCTCGTGATGTCGAGCGCGCCATCGAGGCCCACCTCTGCACAGGCCCGGCACCGCCAGCCGGTCACCGGTCGCTTTGCGATTCGAACCATGTGGCACACCGGGCAACGGTGCTCGTATCGCGTAGACGTGGCCCCTGTTCGCTTGGCGACGGGGACTCGGGCAGTGGTCATCTTCGCTCGAGCCGCCACTCCAGCCGCCTTCACCAGGGCTTGCCATTCCTCGCCGTGAGCCGATGCGCCGTGGCCATGTCGAATGTGTACGGCGGCGTGCGCCAGCTCGTGTGCCAGCACTTCGCTCCGGCGCGACCGAAGGGCGAGGAACCGGACGCCGACTTCAATTGTTCTGGTATCTCGCTTGTAGCGGGCCAGTGTGGTTGTGAGCCGGCGATTCAGTCGGATTGAGACGCGGTCTGGTAGCGAGGGCACTGACCACAGGCGAGCCAGGGCGTCCGCTTCGTTCTTCAGTTGCGCGGTAATCGTCTGGCTCACCGCGGCGATCGTGCGCAATGGCGCGGGCGGTGTCAACTCTGGGAGCGCAGATTGTTCAATGCATCCCGGCGTGAGTACGCAGAAACTGCGCCGTGCTGAGGTCGGGCTGCGTCGAAAGCAAACAAATCGCGGCCCAAAGAGCTGGCCCAGTCCTTGCGCTGAAGGCTGCTCGTGAAGGTCCGCGAGATTATTGAGGAGTTGGAGTCTCAGGGTTGGTACCAAGTCGACCAGACGGGCAGCCACCGCCAATTCAAACATCCGAGTCGGCAGGGTCGCGTCACTGTTGCAGGGCGGGAGAGTGCCGACCTGACTCTGACCACCCTGCGCAGCATCTATCGCCAAGCCGGTTTAGACTGGAGCAGGAGGAAGCGATGACATACGCCGTGCTCATCGAACAAGGGCCCACCAGCTTCGGGGCCACCGTGCCGGATCTGCCTGGCTGCGTGGCGGTGGCGGATACCCGCGAAGAGGCCGAGCGCTTGATCCAGGAGGCCATCGCCCTCCATCTCAAGGGCATGCGGGAGGACGGTCTCCCAGTGCCTCGACCCACGACCCAAGTGGCCACGGTCGACGTCGCGTAGCCACTGGCTTGCGGCACCTCGGCCGGATGTCACGTGCCCGCTGGCCCTGACGACATGACGACCGCCGAACTCGTCCCCACGCCGGACCTCTTCACACACCCGAGCCACCTTCACGGACAGCGCCATGTGGCGCGCGTCATGATTCACGCGTTCCGGCTGATCGAGGCCACCGGGTGGACGCACCTGGCCACCCGGCTGTGGGGCGCGGTGTATCTGCACGACCTGGCCCGCACGCACGATGGCGTGTGCCACCGGCACGGCGCCGACGCGGTCGAACGGTGGCGCACGTCAGCGGCGCTCGCCCAGACCCTGGCCTCTCGGGGGCTTCACTACGCTGAGGAACCCGGCCTGCAACGGGCGGTGACCCTGCACTGTAAGCCGAATCACTTCGAGCCCGACCGGGCCGACCCGGATTGGCCGCTCATCGCCCTGCTCAAGGACGCCGACGGCCTGGATCGGGTGCGCCTGGGCGACCTCGATCCGTCCTACCTCCGTCTCCCCGAGTCACTAACGATGGTGGCCTTCGCGCAGCGGCTGTTCGATGACACCCATTGGTCGATTCCCGAAGGGCCGGGGCTCTTCGGCGCGCTGCTCGAGGCTGCCGGCGCGATTGGGGGACGTCCGGTGGCGCTGCCGGCTGGACTGTAGGGGCTACCGTCCTCGTAGGGCGGCCTGGGTTTTAAGGCCGCCAGGACCGCGGCGTTGAGGTGCACGCCGCGCTACGAAATGCGCGCCTGCTGCGGCTATCCGCCACGCGCTTGGTTTTGACGTCGATGAACCGAGATCAATCCCAAGTGGGCTCAACCGGCACGGTCGCCCGGCAAACACGCGTCAAGAACTCGCGCTCGTCGCCCCGGCGCGCTGGACGTTGGCTTTCGTCGTGCGCCAGAAACGCCGGAGCCGGGCACGACGTTTGCACGCGAAGAGGGAATGCCGGATACCGCCATGCGGCCTGAACGCGTTGCCTCGGCCATCGTCGTGATCCGACGGCACCAGATGCAAACGACGCCACCTCGGTCGAAGGTAAGAAACGGCGCATGGATATCGGTCCGGGGTCATGACTTACCCACCGCAACGGTGAATTGAGCGACATTCCAATATGTGGATACTGGTATACTTGGCGCCGCCGCCGAGCGACGCCACCATGAGAGGCAGAAGGCCAATGAAGAAGACCACCCGAATCAAAGTTGAACAGAGCAGTGGGAACGTCTTCGCTGATCTTGGCTTCCCTGACCCCGAACTTGAGCGCTTCAAGGCCACGCTCATGCTGCAGATCTATCGCATCATCACGGCGCGAAAGCTGACCCAGGCAGAGGCGGGCAAAGTGCTGGGGATCAGGCAGCCCAACGTGTCTCGATTGATGCGTGGCAGTACGGGCGCCTACTCGGTGGAGCGTCTGATTGAATTCCTGACCGCCCTTGGCCAGGACGTCGAGGTCGTCATCACGCCGACGCGCAAGAAACAGGGCGCCATGTCCGTCGTCGTCGCGACCTGACCGATAATCACAGGTAACGCCATGCCGAATCAGGACCGACAGACTGACCGCGCCGCGCTTGCCGCGTTTCTCGCTGATCCAGAGCGGCCTGTCGGCACTCTGACGTATCACGAACTGCAAGGTTTTCTGTTCGCGGTCGCTGCGGCGCCGGAACTAGTGCCTCCATCCGAGTGGATAGTCGAAATCTTTGCCGGTGCCGCCCCTGCGTTCGACGACCATGCCGAGGCGGACACCGTCCTGCGGGCATTAACGACGGTCTACAACGACATCAATACCTCGGTCGCGGCCGGGCACGCGGTGCTGCCGGCTGACTGCCCGTTCCGAGATGATGTGCTGGCCAATTTCGACGCGGATGCGCCAATCTCGTTGTGGGCGCGCGGTTTCCTTGACGGGCATGACTGGCTGGCGGAACTGTGGGAACCCTACATCCTGCCAGAGGTAGACAACGACTTCGGCATTCAACTGATGGTGCTGACGTTTTTTGCCTCGCCGAAGCTGGCGAAAGCGTATGCCAAGGAGCTGCGTCGGCGTAATCTCCGCGAGGTGGCAGAGGCGATGCGCGAAGGGTTTCCGGACGTGCTTGCGGACTATGCGCGACTCGGCCGTGCGATCGACCAGGCGCTTCTCAAGCCGGTCACAGCCACGCACGATTGATGTACCCTCCCTGCCGCAGTCGTCCGACGACGATGCTAGACTCGCCAGACGGAGGGGTGATCGCGATGTCAGAGCAGGTGCCAAAAACGATCGACGAGCAGTTTCACGATGTGTCCATCGCGTTCGCGGAATCGCGTGATTTTACGGAGTTCTGCTTCACCAAATTGGAGTCTCGGGTCGATCAGCTCGAAGCCAAAGTCGATGGTCTGGCGCTGACGATCGACCGTCGATTCACGCACCATGGTCTGCTGCTCACCGAAGTCCTGAACGAAGTGAAAGCGATCAGCCGAGCAACGCGTCCAGATCCTCATTAAGGCACTGGCGGGGCTGCTTTGTTCGGCACGGTGAAACGCATGGTAGGCGCTGACAAGGCCAAGGTCGGCCAGCGCACTGACGATGCGTGAATGGCCCTTGCTGGCGGGCTGCTGTTGCCTGAGATCCGAGCCGCTGTTCAAATCGCCCATGACCACCGCCGGTCCTGAGGCGAGGACGTCGGTATATGCCCCTATCGCGTCCATGACGTAGTCCGGTGGCGCTGCCGGGTGGACCGTAGGGGCCACCGTCCTCGTAGGGCGGCCTGGGTCTCACCCCTCGACCAGGCTCGGGGTGACCTGAGCGCCGTCGAAGGTCAAGGCCGCCAAGGGCCGCGGCGTTGAGGTTCACGCCGCGCTACGAAATGCGGTGCACGCCGCGCTACGAAATACGCGCCTGCGAACCCTTGCGGCGTCATACGTCATTGACGTATGGTCATGCTTACGTCTATCGACATAAAGCTGGTCAAAGGAGGAGATCGATGGTGACAGCTAAGCGTTCGCGAAACATCGGTCTGGAAATCCTCGAAGGCATTCGTCAGCTCAAGCGCGGTAAGCACGGACGCATCACAAACGTGCCCTCGGTGGCCGCGGTTCGGGAGACGACGGGGCTGTCGCAGTCCCGCTTCGCCGAACTCCTGGGCGTGTCGGTGCGAACGCTCCAGGAGTGGGAACAGGGCCGCCGGGCACCGTCTGGCGCCGCTCGGACGTTGCTGATGATCGCCGCGAAGAACCCTCGCGCACTGCTCGACGTGGCTTGAAACGCCGGTTGGAAGCCGTGCGCGTGAAGAAGTTGCCCGCCTGACTGTAGAGGCCATCACTGAACATCTGGCCGTCCCTGGAGGCCCGCGGCGAAGTGGCACCTCCACCGGCAACACGCGTGGCGACGGTCACGGTCGGCTGACCGTCCTCGATACATGTCAAAAAGGTCACTTAGTGTGCTATAAGTGGGGAACACGCTATGGACATAGGTCACGTTCTCGGCGCTGATGGCGGGATTTCCGTCCAAGCGCTGACTCTTTACGTGCCGAACAAGGACCGTGACGGCAGAGAGTTCGGTGACCAACGGCGATGGGTGTTGGCTGCGGCTCAGCTCCTGGCGCGTATTGGAGGTGGCGTCACGATCCTGCCGGCTGCCGAGGGCGGCTGGCAGAACCCGGACGGGGGGTTGGTGTGGGAGAGCCCTGTTCTGCTCTACACCTACATTCGACCCACGGAATTCAGGCTTCTGATGCCCGAGCTTCGCGAGTTCCTGCACAAACTTGGGCGCGAGACGAATCAAGGGGAAGTGGCTGTCGAGTTTGACGGCCGCCTGTATCGGATTACCACTTTTGACGAGGATGGGGACCCGTCATGGCCAAACAAAACAAGACCTCTCGGAAGATCAAAGACTCGTCGCCGACGTACGACCGAGTAGGGCACCACGAATTGCAATCGGCGCTCGGCGTGCGGGCTGCCGGCAAGGCAGCACCAAGTCTGCGATCCCGGCCCGTCTCTCTCGGTGCTGCGCAGGCAACTCCAAGGGGAATTGGTGTCTGCGGGTGGGCGCCCAAGGCGGGCCGGCACGGTGGTCACCAGACGTGTGCCGATGACCGAGGCGGAGGCGCGTTCACTGGATTCGCTGACCGACGATCTACGGGAAAGCGGGTTGACCGTCACCACCGGACAGGTCGCCGGCGTCCTGCTCCGAGAGAGGCTGGGCACAGCGTATGGTGAGGCACCGGCACCAGACGAGGCGGACGCGGGACACGTCATCTCGCAGATGGAGGAAGTCTTCGACCGTATTCTTGCTGCGGCTGCCAGTGCGAAAGAAGAGCTCGAGGCTTTGAGGCCGCTCGCCAAGGAGCTACTCGAACGTATGAAAGCAGGTCGCGGCGTTTAGGTTTCGCGGCGTAGAGCGCCCGAGCGCGCGCCTCGCGCGCGAGTTCAGCCCCTTCGGCTTGGGCAACTGAGCGAGGAAGTCCTGCACCGCGCCTGCGTCCATGCGCCCCAGCAGATCCACGCGTTCCCACTCGCGGCCCGACGATGCGTTCGGGACAGTCACGCGAACGGCACAGTCGTCTCGCAACAGGGCCACCGCAGGACCGCTGCTGCCGCCGAATCCCAACGCACAGCCACCACTCCACGCACGTCCAACGAGCTCGTCGTCAACGTAGATGCGGACGTCCCTGAAGCCAAACCCAGGTCCGCCCCCAATGCCGCCAAACGCCTCAAGGTCAATGCGCTGCTCGTTGACGATGAAGCGGCTGACCCTGCGCCAGGTGGACCGAAGGCGAACGCCGTCAGCGGTGGAGCGCCGGCGGAGGGTGCTGTCGTACGACCAGCCGATCGGCAGGCGGGCCGCAGCCAGAGGGAGAGACGCCGCCCGCGTGCGGTGGACCTCCATGCGCGCGAGCAGGTCGGGCGAGAGCCGGCCATGCGGGCAATCCATCAGGCCCCAGGTCAGCCAGTCATAGGTGGAGTCAGTCACGATCATTTGCCACATCCTTCGTGCTTCGTACTTCGTGGGCCACATCCGCACAGGGTGTGCGATGGCACCGCGGCGAGGTCATCCCGCTCGGTTGCCGGCCCCGCACTCGGCGGGGCACTCTTGATGCTGGAAATATTGTAACAAGGCCGCGAAGGGCCGCGGCGTTGAGGTGCACGCCGCGCTACGAAATGCGCGGCCACCGTCCTCGTAGGGCGGCCTGGGTCTCAAGGCCGCCAAGGGCCGCGGCGTTGAGGTTCACGCCGCGCTACGAAATACGCGCCTGCGCGCATGCGTTTGTGACGATGCTAGACTCGGAGGTCTTGGAGCCATGCCGAAGACCCTTGACGAACGGTTTCGCGACTACACGACCTTCTGCTTCGACAAGCTGCGGCGAGACATGCGGCAGGAGATCAAACAGTCCGAGGGCCGCCTCGCGCGCCGCCTCGATCGGCAAGACCTTGTCCTCGTCGAGATCCTGACTGAGGTGAAGGCCCAACGACGTGCTGACTGACCGATTCGACCGCGCGCTGATCTATGCCACGGCCGTCCATGGCGGCCACGTGCGGAAGGGCACGGCCACTCCCTATGTGGCGCACCTCCTGATGGTGGCCGGCAAATGCTCGAACATGGCGGCTCGGAAGACGAGGCCATCGGCGCGCTGTTGCACGACGCTGCCGAAGACATGGGCGGAGAAGGGCGGCTCAACGACATCGAAGCCCGATTCGGACGCGCGGTCAGAGACATCGTCCATGGGTGCTCAGACACATTCGAGACACCGAAGCCGTCCTGGCTTGAGCGCAAAATCGACTATGTGTCGCGGGTTGAGAAGGAGACGTCAGCGTCCGTGATTCTGGTTTCGGCCGCCGACAAACTGGCGAACGCGAGCGCGATCCTGTCGGACTACCGGGAATGCCGCGAGGCCCTCTGGGCGCGCTTCAACAAAGACGCCGGTAAGGACGGCACGATTGGCTATTACCGCGGCCTGGTCACCGCGTACCAGGCCATCGGACTCCACCCTCGACTCGTCAGCGACCTTGCCATCGTCGTCGCTCAGATCGAGTCCGTCACGGGGCACAGGGGGCAGTGGCCGCCGGTGCGCAGATAACGCGCTTGGTTTCTCCTCGTAGGGCGGCCTGGGTCTCAAGGCCGCCAAGTTCCGCGGCGTTGAAGTTCACGCCGCGCTACGAAATGCGCGCCTACGCGCCGGTCGCCACCGCTCTTTAAGGTCACAATTTGTGACCTTAGACAGCCAGTGGCTTACGCAGGTGAACTTGAGATGCCAGATTGGCATCTCAAGATCCAGGGCGTGGTTGCGCGTCAGGATGCGCGCTTGGCCGAGCCCGCCTTCTTCTGCGAGCGCGACACGACATTCCGGCTGCCCTTGGCCTGGCGCGCCCGTGCGGCCTCGACGATCTTGCCCAGGTCGTCGCCTGATTTCCTGGCGATCGCCTTGCGTGCGGCTCGGACCTCGTCCACGATGGCGTTGTCTGACTTCATGGCGCTTGCTCCTTCGCCAGCTCAAGGGGCGTACAAATCAGCGGTGGAATAAACCCCGCGGCCCGGCAGATGGTTTCGATCCGTCCACGCATCGTGGCATTTGCGATGTGGGTGCAGTTCCAACTCACAAGATAGTCCATCCCGTGAGCGGCCGCCACGGCGATGTGGAGGGCATCAATTTTCGCGGCCTGCGGCACCCCACCCAGTCGGAGGAGTTCAGCCGCCAGCGTGGTCGTCTCGTTCGTGAGATCGAGAAATGGGAGTTCCCGAAGAACCGCCAGGCGACGCTCAGCTGCCGCAGCGGCGCCGGCGGAGGCCTCGTCCCACACGAACTGGGAGACGAAGAGGGAAAACGCAGCGCGGCCGGCCCACCAGTCTCGCGTCACCTGCTGATGCGCTGCCAGTAGCAGGTCGCGACTCGGAAACGCCGTGAGGTAACTGACGACGGTTGTTTCCACGTACACCTTTGGCTTCATCCTGCTTGCTCCACCCTGCAGGGTAGAACGTCGTGAAGTGTCAGGGTTGCGAGTGGCATCAAAATGAACGCCTCGGGGTGACCTGAGCCCCGACGAAAGGTCAATGCGGCAATAGCCGCGGCGTTGAGGTGCACGCCGCGCTACGAAATTCGCGCCCACCGCAGGCCGACACCGCTCTCTAAGATCACAATTTGTGATCTTAAACAGCTCGCCCGGGGTACGCAGTTCCTGCAATCCGATCCGGTCATGGAAAGAGCCTCAAGCCGATTTTCGAGGCCTTTGCAGCGGCCCAGCAGTTGCAGATGTTTTCTTCGACGGTTTGGATTATATAAAAATATATATAATCAGCCGTGACGCGAAGCCGATCGTGGTTCTAACTCCCTCTGACTGGAAGCCGACGGGGACCGTTGGGGACTTCGTGCCGAGAGGGAAGGGAAGTCATGACACGAGTAAGCAGGAAGCCAGGGCGGGCGACTACAGACGTGTTTCGTGATCTGGGCTTCTCATCGGAGGAGTCCAAGAACCTGGCGATGAGGTCGGAACTCATGATTCGCTTGAGCCGCGTCATCGAGGACAAGGGACTGACCCAGGCCCAGGCGGCCACCGTGTTTGGCGTCAGCCAGCCGAGGGTGAGCGACCTGGTGACGGGAAAAATCGACCGGTTCAGTGTCGACACCCTCATCGCCATGCTCGGCCACGCCGGACTTCGGGTCCAACTGCGGATATGGGCTGAGGCTGGCTAGTCCGACCTAGACTGGAGCGGGAGGAAGCGATGACCTACGCCGTTCTCATCGAGAAGGGACCCACCAGTTTCGGGGCGACGGTGCCGGACTTACCGGGTTGCGTGGCTGTCGCCGATACGCGCGAAGAAGCCGAACGTCTAATCCAAGAGGCCATCGCCGAGCACCTGAAAGGTATGCGCGAAGACGGTATTGCCGTGCCTCCGCCCGTGACCCAAGTGGCAACGGTCACGGTCGGCTGATACGAGAAGCAGCACCGTCGGCTGGGAGCACTTGAGATCACAAATTGTGATCTCAAGATCCAGCTATGTCGCGGGGTAACGCCCTTAGCTGCTCCTCGTAGGGCGGCCTGGGTCTCAAGGCCGCCAAAGTCCGCGGCGTTGAGGTTCACGCCGCGCTACGAAATGCGCGCCTACGGTCGTGTCGAAACGGTTGAGGTCACAATTTGTGACCTCAAACGGCACGCGGGTGTGGGCATCCCGTTCCCGTGCTCCGAGCGAGCTGGAGTCTTCGCGCATTTTGATGTACCACATCGCTTGTGATCGACCTTCGGGTTCGCTATGGTTCGGGGAAGGGGAGAGACATCATGACCTCGCGAGCCCAATCCGTGCTTCAACAGGCATTGACCCTGCCCGCCGACGAGCGCGCCGATGTGGCGGCCGAGTTACTCGCGAGCCTGACGGACGACTCGGTCCCGATCTCCGACTGGCACCGGGAAGTACTTGAGGAACGGCTGGCCGAGCTGGCCGCCAATCCTACCGCCGGCAGATCCTGGGATGCCGTGCGCGCCGACCTCACTCGAACCTCAACCAGCAAGTAGCGGGTCATGATCGACCTGACGGTCCGGCCTCTCGCCGAGGCGGACATCGCCTCCGCACACTTCCTCGTAGGGCGGCCTGGGTCTCAAGGCCGCCAAGGTCCGCGGCGTTGAGGGTCACGCCGCGCTACGAGATGCGCTGCACGCCGCGCTACGAAATGCGCGCCCGTGCTCCCCGTAGGGCGGCCTGGGTCTCACCCCTCGACCAGGCTCGGGGTGACCTGAGCTTCGTCGAAGGTCAAGGCCGCCATTATTCGTGACAGTTGACAAAGACAGTTTAACTGTCTAGTATCGCTGGCGTGGATAGCGCGAAGACCTTCACCCTGGACGAAATCGCCGCCCTGGCCGAGCTGCCGCGGCGGACGGTGCGGTATTACATCCAGTGCGGCCTGATCGATCGCCCGCAGGGCATCGGCAAGGGCGCCTCCTACACCCACCACCACGTCGAACAACTCCTGGTCGTACGCAAGTGGCAACTGGCCGGGCTGTCGCTGGAACGGATTCGCGAAGTCCTCGAAGCGCCCACAAGCGGCGTGCTGCCACCGGCACCGCGGCGCGCGGGCACGGTGGAAGTCTGGAGCCATCTGGTGGTGGCCGACGGCGTGGAGGTGACCCTTGAACCGGGTCGAGCCGGACTGACCCCGGAACAAGTGCGCGCATTCTTCCGCGCGGTCACGCGCGCGTACCAACAACTTCACGAGAGCGAGGACAAGGAATGACCCGTGCCACCCTGTATGAAACGTCCATCGACGCGGTCCTGCAAGACCTGCTCTCCGAAGTCACCGTGCGGCAGGTCTACTGCAACGACGAACCCGTCAATATCGAGGCGGTCTACACGTTCCCGCTGCCCCTCGACGCCGTGTTGCTTGATTTGCGTGTCGAGATCGGCGGCCGCCTGCTGACCGGAGTCGTCGTCGGCAAGTCGTCGGCAGAGAAGCAGTACGAAGACGCCATCGAGGCCGGCGATTCCGCCGTGATGCTCGAAGCGATCGAGCCGGGCCTCTACACGATCAACGTCGGGAACCTCCTGCCGAAAGAGACGGCCACGATCACGTTCCGCTACGCACTGGTCTATCGCTGGGTGGGCGATGCATTACGCATCTCGATTCCGACGACAATCGCGCCACGGTTTGGGGAAGTCGCCTCATGCGCCGCATCAGGCGCCGGAATCTTCGCTCCTGGTCGAGAACAAGTTTTCGCTCAAGGTGGTGGTGCACGGCAGCCTGCGCGACGCGCAGTTCACATGTCCGTCGCATATGGTGACGCTCACGTCGCTGCCCGACCGCACGGAAATTGCGCTGAAGCGGGGCGAGGCCGTGATGGATCGCGACTTCATTCTCACCGTGAAGGCTCCCCAGTCCACACGCAGCTTCGCGATGAGCGGCGCAGACGGTGACGGCACCGCCGCGATCGCCAGCTTCCAACCGCTGTTCCCAGGTCTGCGACAGCCGCGCGCGCTGAACCTCGCGATCGTGATCGACTGTTCCGGATCGATGCAAGGCGACTCCATCACACAGGCCAGGCTCGCGTTGGACGGCATTCTGCGCGCCCTGCAACCGCGCGACCGAGTGGCCATCGTGGCCTTCGGCGAAAAAACCAAAGTCCTCTCGGATCGGTTGCTTCCGTGCAACGAGATCAATCTTGCCGCCGCCAGGCAATTTGCCGCAGAACTTCAGGCGGATATGGGCGGCACTGAAATCAGCCACGCACTTGATGTGGCTCGTGCGGCGACGATGGATTCGGAGCAGGCGGATTTGTTCGTGGTCACCGATGGGGAAGTGTCAGCGTGGGAAGGGGTCGTGGGGCAGGCCAGACACTGGAAACGACGGGTGTTTACGGTGGGCGTCGGGAACTCGGTCACCGAGGCGTTTGTGCGACAGTTGGCCGAAGTCACCGGCGGCGCGTGTGAACTGGTGTCGCCGCAGGAGGGGATGGCGGACCGCGTGATTCGCCACTTCGAGCGCATGCGGGCGCCGCACGCGAAACGCGTGGTGGTGCACTGGCCCGAGGGCGCGCATGGCATGACCCCGAAGCAATTTGGCGCCGTCTTCGAGGGCGACACCGTGATGGCCAGCGCGCAGTTCAGCCGCGCTGTTGTTGCCGGCGCTGTGGCGCTGGAGATCGAAACAGACGACGGCGACGTGTTCCGCCAGGAAGTGGCGATGGCGCCGGCCGCACAGTCAGCGGAGTCTGCGGGGGGCATCTCGACCGTGGCTCGACTCGCGGCGTCAGCGCGGCTGGGTGAACCGGGGCCTGCAGACCCGGCGAACACTGCGGTCCGTTATCAACTGATCAGTGACTGGACCAACTGGCTCGTCATCGCCGAGCGGGCTGAGGGCGAGAAGGCACAGGGCATCCCCGCGATCCGCAAGGTGCAGCAGACGATGGCGGCTGGGTGGGGTGGGGTTGGGTCGGTGATGTCTCGGCGGTTGCAGGTGCCGATGATGGATTTGGCCGACGAGGCTTGCATGCTCATCGAGCCGACCATGAGCGCCCCAAGTCCCCGGAAGCCAATGGTGGCTTCTGCGACGGCTTCCAAGCTTCGCAAGCTGTTCACGAGGGCCCCGCGTGACCGCCGGCCGAAGGCGTTCCGCCTGCTTCTGGATTTGATCGAGAGCGATCCGTCCAGGCTGGATCCGCATCGCGCGCTCCAATTGCTGCACGACGCCGGCCTCTTGGACGAATGCCAGGACTTGCTGCAACGTGCCGCCAGTCTCCGCCTGGACCCCGAAGTCATCGCTGCGCTCTTCCTGGCTCGCCTGGTTGGTGGTCCACTGCGGGAGTTCCTGTCGCCATCGGCGCAACGTGGCGCCGCCTCGCTTCAGGACTACGCCGAGGAATGGCTCATGCGCATCGCTGCGAGCCGAGACCTCTTCGCGCAAGTCGAGCAACGGGTGCACGACCTGAGCGCCACCCCGGCCGGGCGGCGGTCCTCGTAGGGCGGCCACCGTCCTCGTAGGGCGGCCTGGGTCTCAAGGCCGCCAAGTGCCGCGGCGTTGAGGTTCACGCCGCGCTACGAAATGCGCGTCCGCGCCCCTCGTAGGGCGGCCTGGGTCTCAAGGCCGCCAAGTGCCGCGGCGTTGAGGTTCACGCCGCGCTACGAAATGCGCGTCCGCGCCCCTCGTAGGGCGGCCTGGGTCTCAAGGCCGCCAAGTGCCGCGGCGTTGAAGTGCACGCCGCGCTACGAAATGCGCGTCCGCGCTCCTCGTAGGGCGGCCTGGGTCTCAAGGCCGCCAAGGGCCATCTCGAGCGCGTCCAGGATCCTGACCATCGCCAGGGTGTCGAGCGCGCAGTACGCCTCGAGGTCCTGGCGGACCTTGGCGACATCGACGGGAGGCTCGTGGCCCGGCGCGGGCCCGAAGGCCATGCGCAGGAACGACTGCGAGGCCGTGGCGCCGTCGCCGATCGCCATCCCCTCGTAGCCCATGCCGGTGAGCGCGGGCAGGACGGCCTTGATCGACGTGCTGCCGTGCTGCAGCGGGTGATACACCTCAAACGCCTTGAACGGCGCGTGCAGGTCCACCACGCGCGCAAGGATCTGCTCGATCCACGGCGCCTGCGCGGGGAAGTCACGCGCCAGTTCGGCCAGCCGCCCGGTCTCGAACCCCGCGAAGTAGACGACGATGGAGCCGGCGGACTCGAGGTAGTGGCGCATCCACTGCAGAAGCTGCGGGCGCGGATCAGAGGCGTCGTCTGCCAGGAAACCGTGGTGCGTCATGGCCCCTCCGGGCTCGCGACGGATATGCAGCGAGAACTGAAACGGCACCTGCTGGTATGGCCTCGTGCCGTCGAGCAGCGGGACGGCTGTGCCGAACGTTTCGAAGTCCAGAAAGAACAGCGGGTAAGTCAGGCCGTCGAGGAAGCCTCGCACCTGGGGCTCGGCCACGTGGACGTTTTGCGATTCGTCCGCCGCCACCTGAATCGCTCGGCGGTCAGCGCCACGGACGACCTTGGTCAGGTGTCCTTCCGGCAGCGCGCTCCAGCACACGGGCTTCAGTGGACAGTCATACGGCTTCGAGCAATGCGGGCCGATCGCGATCTCGGGTGACTCCGACTGGCGGATCACCGACGCCAGCGCCTCGATCCTTCTAGGCACGTCGGGAAGCCGGTCGGCCACCTCGCTTGTGACGTCCACCGCGCGAAAGAGCTTGTGGTTGTCCACGTCGCCAGACCGCACGTACTCGCGGTCAATGTGCACCACATAGCAGTTGCGCACTGGCGTGCCCGAGCTCTCCACCGCAAACCGCTGCACCGCCACGTCGTCCAGATAAACGCTCTTGACCGACGTTGAACTCTTGACCTCCACGATGTCCCAGCGCCCGTCGCCGGTGGGGACGAGGATGTCCACCTGCGCGTAGACGCCGCCACCCAGGAATGCCGCTTCGTAAATTGCCCCGCCCTGATGGGGGCTGCTCGCAGCGAGGGCTCGAGCCGTGTCCTCCAACAGGCCATCCATGTCCCAACGCTCCCGCTCGAC
The DNA here is from genome assembly GCA_016716905.1 of Acidobacteriota bacterium. NCBI lineage: Bacteria > Pseudomonadati > Acidobacteriota > Acidobacteriota bacterium. Next base: position 1,333,092 of record JADJUS010000004.1, read on the forward strand.
GAGCACCCCGCCCGGGTAGAGCTGACGCGCGCGCCGGCCCACTTCATGTCCCTGGTTGAAGACCGCCTGCTGCGATTCGTCTACCGGCGGGATCAGTTCCTTCGCGTTGTACTGATGCCAAAGGAGCTTGTGGCACTGCAGCCCGCTGATGTACTTGGACTTCGAAATCGCGCGCTCCACTCGCGTGGGCGGTTCGAGCAGCTGAAGGGGTTCGGGCACGGCACAGTATCACCCCAGCCTGTGACAGGGTGGGTCCACGGTCGGGGTACCCTTAACCCATGAACTCCCTGCTCGTGCTGGCGCGGCATGCTGAAAGCGAACGCAATGTCGTAAAACGGGGCCGGCCGTTTTTTGCTAGCGAGGCTGACGCGGGACCGTTTCGCGGACAGGCCGACCGCTCGACCGTTCTCACCGAAGCCGGGCGCGCGATGGCCAGGGCGCTCGGTGAGCGACTACGCGAAGAGCACGAAAGTTTCGACGTCATCGTGGACTCCGGCTTTCGCCGAACACAGGAAACGGTCGAGCATCTGCTGGAAGCGTGGCCCGTAGAGGAGCGCGACGCGATTGAGCGCCACTCAAACGACCTGCTCCGCGAGCGGGACGCGGGCTACGCGTTGAACATGACCGAGGAAGAAGCCGCATCGGCGTTTCCCTGGCTGCAGGAATACTGGCGGACGGAAGGGCCGTATTTCGCACGCCCGCCCGGTGGCGAGAGCCTGGCGGACCTGGCCTTGCGGGTGAAGCTGTTCCTGGAATCGGACCTCAAGGCCTTCGCCGGCCGACGGCTGCTGCTGGTGACGCACATCGGCACGATGCAGATGCTGCGCATGCATCTGGAAGCGTGGCCATTGGCAGAGATCGATGCGAAGCTGCGCGGAGAGCCGATTCGCAACTGCGATACCTTCGCCTACACACTCGACTCTACCGCCGCGTATACCACCACGCCCACGCGATGAACACCGCCTGCAGGGGCAGTCGCAGCCACAAGACCGTCGGCGATATTGATGGATACAGCTCGGGGTGAAGTGTCATGTTCACGTTGGCGGGAAAGATCGCCACGAGCAGCGCAATGAGTCCCCATCCCGCCCACACCGCCCATCGCCTGAACAGCAGGAGCGCCCCAAGCGCGATTTCGGCAACGCCGCTCAGAAAGACCAACTCCGAGTGCCACGGCAGATACGCCGGCATCATCGCCAGATAAAACGCCGGGTTGACGAAATGGTTGGCGCCCGCCGCAATGAACAAGACGCCGAGCAGGTATCGCGATGTCGTCTTCAGCATTCAGGCTTCGCCATCCATTATCCGCTGGAACGAAACTGGCACTGCAGCCTCGGCCTTGAAGAGCGGGCCGAGCTACGTTCGGAAGGGCCGAGCCGTCACGTAGCTCGGGCTGTTCCTCAAGCCCGAGTGCGCGCGCTCAAGCCACAGTAACGGGCGCGGCCAGCGCCACGTCGATCACGAAGACGCAGCCCTTCCCGGGGAGGTTCTCCATATGGATGTCCCCGCCGTGGGCTCTAACCGCTTTGCGCGCAATCGAAAGCCCAAGACCCAGTCCTGTGCGGTCACGGCCGCGACGCACGCCAAACGCCTGGAACGGGTCGGCTTCGGTGGAGGGGATGCCGCCGCATTCGTCGGCCACCTCAATCAGCAAACGTGCCTCTTCGTTTGTGCGCGCACGCAAGACCACATGCCCGCCGGCGGGCGTGAACTTGAATGCGTTGTTGAGGAGGTTGGTCACCGCTGACGCCAGGATCTGCGGGTCTGCCGTGACCGCCATCGCCGGGTCACCGAGCTCCGTGGTGAACCTGATGCCGCGGGCCTCGGCATGCAGGTTTCCGGCGATCGCGATGTCCTTGAGGAATGGCACGACCAAAATGCGATCGCGCCGCTGCTCATTCGCGGCAATGCGAATGTCAGAGAGCGTGCTCTCCACGAGATCGCGCAAACCCATGAGACTGCGGCCCAGGACGGCGCCCGTGCTGCCGTTGATGCCCACCAGGCCGCCCTTCAACGATTGATACGCCAGCAGCGCCGTATTGAGCAGGTCGCGCGTCTCGTGCGCGATATGGCCCGAGCGTTCGGATTCCTCGGTGGTCCTCGCCTCGGCAGTGATGCGCGCATGTTCAGTCACGGCTTCGGCGGTGGCGGTGTCCAGACAGCGATTGAGCGTCTTGAATTCGTCGGTGGTGATGGGCGCCATCTGCTCGATGGCGATTTCGGTGACGGCCTGACAGATGTCGCCGTAGTCATGCACGACCTGCGACACGGTGAACCCCAGTGCCAACAGCTCGCGCCCGTGACGCGTGGCGGTGGAGCCGATCGCGTGCGGCGAATGCGGCGTCCCGGTGGACTCCGCCCGCAGGGTTTCCGAAAGCTGGGTCAGGAAGAGCGGGACGCCGTTCTTGACTTCGTCCTCCGAGGCGGCCGGCCACGGCCGTGCCGTCAGTTTCTCCCTGGCCCTCGTGATGATCGCATCGCGATAGGTCGTCACGAACTCATAAAGCATGGGCAACCAGTATGAGGATCGCCAAGCCGGCTGGCTGTTCAAGTTTGAACGTTAAAGGGGGATTTTGGAGCCGGCGATTCGCCTTCGCAAGGGAACTGCGGAGGCGAATGGAGCCGGCGAGCGGGCTCGAACCGCTGACCTGCTGATTACGAATCAGCTGCTCTACCAACTGAGCTACGCCGGCACAGGCAAGACCTGAAAGTGTAGCACGCCCAGTCCGGCATTTCCGTCCCCAGTTCCGTCAGTTCCCCAGTCCCCAGTCGAAGACCTCGCCCGGGCCGGCAACCGTGTGGATGGCCACGGCCGCCGACCCGGACGTCTTACACTTCCGCTTACGACAGGACCCGAATCACCACGCGACGGTTCTGGGCACGGCCTTCGCGAGTCTTGTTCGGCGCGACGGGCTTGTTCTCGCCGAAGCTGATGATGTTGATCTTGTGCAGCGGAATCTGGTGCGACTCATAGAGATACCGCTTCACCGCGTCCGCGCGCTCGAGGCCGAGCTTCTCGTTGAGCGTCGGTGATCCGGTTGAGTCCGTGTGGCCTTCGATCTCGAAGTAGACGCCCTTGGGGTCTGCCTTGAGCTGGTTGACGAGGTCGTCGATGCGGGTCTTGACGGGATCGGGCAGGCCAGCCGAGTTGAGCTTGTACTGTCCCTGATCTTCGCTGAGGACCACTTCGTAGATCATGCGACGTGACGCAGCCGCCACGGCTTCAGCACGCGCATCCGCGGCCCTGGCCGCATCCGCCGCCGCCCCAGCCTTCGCATCCGCCGCGCTGGCCGCGCCAGCCGCCGCCTGCGCCTTCGCATCGGCCGCGCCAGCCTTCTGGTCCACTTCCGTAATGCGGCCTTCCGCCTTTGTGGTGCGCGCCTGCGTCTCTTCGACGGCGCCCGTCAGTGAGTCAACCTTCGTGTTGACCTCGCCGACGCGTGTATTGACGAAACCTTTCGACGCACAGGCCGAACCTGTGGCGGTAATCAGAGCGAGCGTGGTAGCCAGAATCAGTGGTCGCATTGTGTTCTCCTATCGAGTGATATAACCGGCGCGCGCGCGCGCGGTCAGTCGGGGTTGCCGGGTTCGTACCGTCAGGCGATGCCAGCCCTGCCGTGGATCCGGGACGAAGGCCAGCAGGTACTGCTGGCGCAATTCAGTGACGATGGTGCGCGCGGCCAGACTCATCTGGCTGGGCGTGCTGGCCACAAAATGCTGCCCGCCTGTCCACGCGGCAAGTTCCGCCAGGTGGGGCTGCGCCGAACGATTGCCCACACCCGTGGTGGGATGATCAATCGGCATCGTCACAGAAATGATGTAGACCGGCACGTCGATGGCCGCCGCACGGCCGGCCACTTGCGACGGCGTCAGGAGGCTGGCGTTGTCGGTGCCATCGGTGAGCGCGACCACCGCGCGGCGCGGCGAACCCTCGCGCCCCAGCGCAGCACTTGTTTCATCCAGCGCGTCGTAGAGGGACGTGGCGCCGAAGGGCGCAACCGTCGCCATGTCGCGCAGTGAATTGGCCGACACGGCCGCGAACGCGCTGGTCTGCGTGAGATTGGTGTCGAAGGCGAACAGGCCAAGGCGATCGGTGACCGGCGACATCCAACTCACCAGTTGATGCGCGGCGTTGGACACGTCTGCCGCACGCGATGACACCCGCATGCTGCCGCTCTTGTCGATCAACAACGCCGTGGTGATGGGCGAGGCCTCGGAACGGAAGTCGGTGATGGGTTGGAGCGTGTCGTCCGAATACACTTCGAAGTCTTCACGCGAGAGGCCCACCACGGGCCGGCCGCGTTCGTCGCGCACACTCACCGAGATCGGCACCAGGCTTGCGGTGGCCGAAAACATCGGCGGCTGCTGAGGCGGCTGCTGTGCCCAGAGGACAGGCGGGCTGCCCATCGCCATGGTCATGGCGGTCAGCATCGCGGCCCCCGTGCAGATACGTTCCATGCCTTCCTTCATATCAATTTCCTTGCCAACTCCGGATCGCGCGGATCCCTAGGTTTATGGGCCCCCGACGTGTAAGAGTTACCCGATTTACCCAACAGGTCGGCCGCTACGTTAGGTAAGATGGCCCTGTGCCTACCTATCGTACCCTGCTGACGGCGACGGTCGTGGTCACCATCGGGACGGCCACGCTTGCCGCGGCGCCCCAGGCCGACCCGCTGACCCGGGCCCGCGAGGCCTATAACCTGCAGCAGTTCGACCGTGCGCTCCAGTTGGCTGGGGAGGCGGGACGAGCGCCAGCGTTGGCGCATTCGGCGTCGCTGGTCTCGGCACGCGCCCTGCTCGAGCGATTCCGCCGCACCGGTGACGTGGTGGACATCGCGAGCGCGCGGCAGGCGTTGCTGTCGGTTGATCCGATGCGCCTGCTGCCGGCCGAAGGCCCCGAGCTGCATCTGGCGATGGCCGAACTCCTGTATGTGGACGATCAGTTCGGCGCGGCGGCTGAGATGTTTGAGGCCGCGCTTGACCGGCCGGGTCTGGTGACCGCGGCTCAGCGCAGCCGGATTCTTGAGTGGTGGGCGATTGCGCTCGACCGCGACGCGCAACTGGCGCCCGATGGCGAGCGCCAGGCGCGTTATCGCCGGTTGCTTGCGCGACTGGAACGTGAAAGTGCGCGGGGCACCGCGTCTGCCGTGGTGGCGTATTGGCTGCCGGCGGCCACGCGCGGCGTGGACGACCCCGAGCGCGCCTGGTCACTGGCCATTGCCGGCTGGATTCAGGCGCCGGCCATCGCGGGCGCCGACGGCCCGGCCCTTCGCGCCGATCTGGATGAACTGATGACGGTGGCGATCATCCCTGAGCGCGCGCGGCGCGCCGCACCGCATGCAGACCCCGTGGCCTATCACGTGGCGCTGGTGGCCGAGTGGACCAGCATCAAGGAGCGGTGGTCGCGATCAGGGATTGAGACGCCGTAACAACGCCGCCATCGTGGCCGCCTTGTCGGCGAGCTGACTCGCATACACCAGGTTCTTCACCTTCAACGCTTCTTCCGACTGACGGATGAAGCGCAGCGCCGAGTCGTACTGCCCACGCGCGTCGGTGCCCAGGTTCAAGCGGTTGATTTGCCCCAGGTCGGCGGTGGCCTGCAACAACTTGTCGCGCACACGTTTTTCAAGATTCGTGGTGTCGGCCGACGTGCTCAGCACAGGCGGCGGTGGGGGAGCCACGACGGGCGGTTCCACCACGGGCGGATCGGTGGGCGGCGGCGTGGCCGTGCGCGGCGGCGGTGTGTCGCGCGGCCGCGTCGGCTTGATCTCCGAGGTGGCCGGCGGCACGTCCTCCACCGGCGGCACGACATCCGGTTCGGTCGGCGGCACCACGAGGCGCGTCGGCGGCTCTGGCACGTCCAGCGCAGGCAGGCCCGTGGGCCCCAGCGGCGCGGCCTTGGCCGCACAGCCGGCCATCAGTGCTGATAGCGCCAGGCCGATGACACGTGTTCGAAGCCCCATGGTCACCCCCAATTATGACGCCTTCTGCGGCTCGGCGAGCGGCAGGGTGATGCGAAAGGTGGTGCCGTGGCCGGCCAGCGACTGCACCTCGATATCGCCGTCGTGCAGGTGCACCGTGCGGTAAACCAGGGCCAGGCCCACGCCGCTGCCCCCCGGCTTGGTCGTGAAATACAGGTTAAAAATCTTGTCGAGATTTTCCGGCGTGATTCCTGCGCCCGAATCTTCAAAGATCACTTCCATCTGCCGGGGGTCCAGGCGCTTCGCGGCGATGCGCAGGCGGCCGCCGTCGGGCATGGCCTGGCACGCGTTGATCGCCAGGTTGAGAAACGCCTGGTGCAACTGGCCGGCGTCGCCCAGCACCGGCGGCAGGTCTGGCGGACACTCCACATCAACTTTGACGCCGGTCTTGCCCGCTTCGGCGGAAATGACCGGCAGCATGTCATCGATGAGCGAGTGCAGGAAGACCGGCGCCAGCGCCAGTTGATCGGGCCGCGCAAATGTGAGGAAGCCGCCCACCACTTCGTCCAGGCGCCGCATTTGCTGCGACAGAATGTTGAGGTGCTCGCGGGCTTCCTTGCCCGCATCGGGACTGCCGTCGGCCATTTGCATCTTCAGCAGCTCAAGATGGATGCCCATGGCGTTGAGCGGGTTCTTCACTTCGTGGGCGATGCCTGACGAGACGCGGCCGAGCGCGGCCAGGCGTTTTGAGATGGTGGCGCGCGACAATCTGCCAGCCGCTTCTTCCTTGGCCAACCGCGCACTCACCACGTTGAATGATTCGCCCAGGTCGCTGTATTCGCCCTCCTGCGGCAGCGTCAGCGTTTCACCGCGGCCGAGGCGCGCCAACCCGGCGCGAATGAGCAGGATCGGCCGCAACGTCCACCGCGCCAGAATCGTCGCCACAATCACCGAGGCCAGCAGCAGGATGGCGGCGCCCGGCGCGGCATCACGCAGGGCGATTTCGAGATCCTTGCGAATCAGCAGCGTGGACACCGCCACGCGGATGGTGCCGAAGTCGGCCTTGTCGAGCACCAGCGGCAGGCTCACTTCGCGCGTCAAACCCCCGGGCGTGAACACGGCGCGAAGTCTTTCAACCGCCCCTGCGTCCACCAGCGAGTCGAGGCTTGGGTGCGTTGGCGCCTGGTAGCCGGCCAGTTCGGGGTCGCTGTGGGCAATCATCAGCCCCTGCGTATCGACCACCGCCACATACATCACATGCGGCGTCATGCCCGAAAGCTGCAGCAACGAGCGCACACCGGAATCACGCGCCAGCGCGTCACGAAGGTCGCCACCTTCAGTGGCCAGCATGATGGCGCGGCTCGCCACGCCGCTCGTGAGCATGTCGGCGCGCGTCCGTGTTTCCTGCAGCAGGATTCCGGCGATCGACAGCAGATACAACACGCCCATCACCGCCACTGCGGTGAAGACGATGGCCGTGACGGCGATGATCTGCCTGGTCTTGATGCTGAGCCTCATAACGGATCAGATGCCGGCTTGGCCGCCTCCCGCGAGAGTTTGTTGTGCAGCGTCTTCAGGCTGATGCCCAGCATGGTGGCGGCCTTGGTCTTGTTGCCGCCCGTGTGGGCCAGGGTGATGTTGATGAACTGGCGCTCGGCCTCGTCCACCGTCATGCCGGCACTGAGCACACCTGGTGCGCCTGTGCCGCTGTGCTCCGCTCCGGTGGTGCTGCTGCGCTCTGGTGCTGCGGTGCTGGCCGTTGATGGTGCTCCCGCAGTGGCGAGGTCGCCACCGAGCGTGGCGCCGAATCCGGCGAGGTCCGCCGGTGCAATGAACTTGTCGCGCGCCACGATGGTGGCGCGCTCCATCACGTTGCGCAATTCGCGCACGTTGCCGGGCCACCGGTGTGCCTGCAACACGGCGAGCGCGGCTTCAGAGACGCCGACCACGGCCTTGCCCAACTCGCGGGCGAATTCGGTCACGAACGCCTGCGCGAGCAGCGGAAGGTCGTCCATGCGCTCGCGGAGCGGCGGCAACTGCACGGCGAACACGTTGAGCCGGTAGTACAAGTCCTCGCGGAGCCGGCCCTGGCGCACCGCGTCAAGAGGCGAGACGTTGGTGGCGGCGATGATTCGGATGTCGATCGGCCGGTCGCGATCCCCGCCCACCGGGCGCACCACACGTTCCTGAAGCACGCGCAGCAGCTTGGCCTGCGTCGCGGGTGTCATTTCCGCCACTTCATCCAGGAACACCGTGCCGCGATCGGCGAGTTCAAAAGACCCCTGACGACGCGTGATGGCGCCGGTGAACGAGCCCTTCTCGTGGCCGAACAGTTCGCTCTCGAGCAGGGCTTCGGGAATGGCCGCGCAGTTGATCGGCACAAACGGCCGTGGCGCTCGTGGGCTCAGCCGATGCAGCGTCTGCGCCACCAGTTCCTTGCCGGTGCCGGATTCGCCGGTGATGAGCACCGAGGCGCCGGTCGGGGCGGCTTGTTCAATCAACTGATACACCTGGCGCATCGCCACGCTGGTGCCGATCATCGTGCCGAAGCGGCCGTGGTCGCGCAGCTGCCGGCGCAGCACCGTCACTTCCTGCTGCCGCGCGTGGCGCTCAGAGACCTGATTCAGCAGGATGCGCAGGCGCTGCGGGTCGATGGGTTTGGCGACGTAGTCGTACGCGCCGAGCTGGATGGCCTCCACGGCCGTGTCCACCGTGCCCTGGGCGGTCAGGATCAGGATGGTGATGTTGTGGTCTTGCTGCTTCAGGGCCCGCAGCAGGTCCAGGCCGCCCATCTTCGGCATGACCAGGTCGCTCAGGATGACGTCGGGCGGCGACTGCGCGATCTGCGCCAGTGCGGCTTCGCCATCGGGCGCGCTGCTGGCGGAATATCCCCAGCCGGCCACCAGCTGCGAAAGCCCTGTCCGCTGGGCGGGGTCGTCCTCGACGATGAGCACCCGGAGTTTTGCGTCGGTGGAGGCCGTGTCGGTCATACCCTCCACTGTAGCAGCCGTTCGGGCCGCTTCGTGTTATCGTCCGCAGCATCTATCGGAGGACCCATGCCCACCCTACGCCTGTTCGCCCGCATTGCGCTGATTCTGCTTCTGGCCGTTGTGCCGTACTCGTTGATGGCCCAGAGTGCGCCACTGACGCAGGCGCCTGCGCAGGCCCCGGCTGCGGCAGCCCCGGCACCGCGGGCTCCGCTCAGTTGGGCCGACCAGGTGCTGCAGCAGGAAACGTACGCCACGCCGCCGCCCGAACTGGCGTCGGCCGTGCTGGCGCCGCGCCACCTGAACACCACGCTCGGGAGCCTCAGCCCCGACAAGAAGTGGTTCCTCAGCGAAGTGGGCGATGGCCCGGTGGTGATGGCCACGTTTGCGCGGCCGTATGACGAGCTTGGCGGTGTGTTTATTGACGCCAGGGCCAACCGGACGCACGCGTTGACCACCCGGAACAATGTGGCGATCCAGATCATTTCCGCGGCGGATGGCACGAGGCAGTCGCTGCCCCTGCCGGCCGGGGCCAGGGTGTCGGGCGCCACGTGGTCGCCCGATGGAAGTGCCATCGCGTATTACGTGCACGGCGCGGATGCCACGCATATCTGGATTGCGGATGTGGCCACGCTGAAGTCGCGCCAGCTGACGAAGACGCCGGTGCTGGCCACGATGGTGACGAGTTTTGAATTCACCAACGGCGGCAAACAGATTGCCACGGTGCTGGTGCCTGATGCGCGCAAGCCGCGCCCGGTGCGTCCGTTGGCGCCGCAGGGGCCGGAAGTGAGTTTGGCGGAAGACGCGGATCGCAACCGCCTCCGCACCTACGCCAGCCTGATGAAGTCCACCCACGAGTTCGAGTTGCTCGAGTGGCACGCCACCGGCCAGTACGCGCTCGTGGACGTGGCGACGCAGGCGGTCAAGAAGATCGGCGCGCCCGGGATGATTCGCTCCATCGACCCGTCCCCTGATGGTCAGCACGCCCGCGTGACCCTCATGACCAAACCCTTCTCCTACATCGTCCCCGTCAGTTCCTTCGGACAGGTGGAACAGGTGTGGGACGCGACGGGCACGTCGCTGGTGCAGTTGTCGGCGCGGCCGATCAATCTCGGTGTGCAGGCTGCGAATCCGGATCCGACGGCGGCCCCTGCGGCCGGCGGTGGACGCGGCGGCGGCGCGAATCAGACCGGGCGCCGGGAGCTTGCGTGGCGGCCGGATGGCCAGGGCTTCACGTATCTGCGACAGGAAGCGCCTCCGGCGCCGGCAGGACGTGGCGCAGACACGGCCGGCGCTGCGGGTACCGGTGCCGCAGCGCCGCCCGCCGTAGCCGCCAGAGGCGGCGGAGGCGGGGGTGGTGGACGTGGGGCCGGGCGCCAGGGGGGAGGCGCGGCTGCACCAGCGCGTCCGGATCGGCTCTACCAGTGGATGGCTCCCTTCACAGATGCCACCAAGAAGGTGATTTACGAGAGCCAGACGCGGATGACGGGCCATCGCTTCTCGAGCGATATGCAGATGTTGTTCTACCGCGAGACGGCCAATCAGCAGACGGCCGATTACGCCATTGACCTTTCGGCGCCCACCGAGCGGCATCGCCTGGCGCAGTACCGCACGGATGACTTCTACGCGAACCCCGGCACGTTGATGAGTGCTGGCGGCGGCGGCGGAGGTGGTGGTGGCCGCGGCGGCGGGGCAGGCGCAGGTGGTGGTGGCGCGGTGCTGCTTTCGGCAGACAAAGCCAACGTGTTTTATTCGGGCACCGTGTACGACAAGACTCCCGCCGAGACGGGGCCCAAGACGTTTATCGATCAGGTGGCGATCAAGACCGGCGCAAAGCAGCGCATCTTCGAGAGCAATAACAACAACCTGTGGGAACGCGTCACGAGTGTGCTCGACATCGATGCGAAGCGATTTGTGTTGGCCGTGGAAGGCCCGAAGCAGCAGCCGCAGCAGTTCCTGATGGAGAACGGCGCGCGCAAGCAGTTGACCAACAACGAAGACATGCATCCCGACCTGACCAACGCGCCGCGCGAGCGGTTTGTGGTGGAACGGGCGGATGGGTTCAAGTTCCGAGTGGTGGTCAACCTGCCGCCCGGCTATGTGAAGGGCACGAAGCTGCCGGCGTTGTTCTGGTTCTACCCGGCGGAGTTCACCACGCAGGAGGCGTACGACCAGCCCGATCGCACGTTCAACAAGAACGCGTTCCAGAACTTCGGCGTGCGGTCGATGGAGTACTTCGTGCGGCTCGGCTACGCCGTGGTTGAGCCTGACGCGCCGATCGTGGGACCGGCGGGGCAGATGAACAACAACTACGTGCATGACCTGCGCAACAACCTGGCGGCGACGATCGATGAGTTGGACCGGCGCGGCCTGGCCGATCGTCATCGCCTTGCCATCGGCGGGCACAGCTACGGCGCGTTCTCCACGGTGAACGCGATGGTGCATACGCCGTTCTTCAAGGCCGGCATCGCCGGTGACGGCGCGTACAACCGCACGCTGACACCGCTGGGCTTCCAGTCTGAACAGCGCGACCTGTGGACGGCGCCCAACGTGTATCTGGGCATGTCGCCGTTCCTGAACGCCAACAACCTGACTGGCGCGTTGCTGATGTATCACGGCATCCACGACCAGAACGTGGGCACGGATCCCGACAACTCGATCCGCCTGTTCCACGCGCTCAACGGCCTGGGCAAGACGACCGCGCTCTACATGTATCCGCTTGAGGATCACGGCCCGGCGACGAAAGAAACGTTGCTGGACTTGTGGGCTCGGTGGGGCGCGTGGCTCGACAAGTACGTCAAGAACCCGCAGAAGCCCGACAACAAGCCCGCACCTGCCAGCGGTGCCGGCGGTGGGGGACTGTGACGCTGTGACTGAGACTCCGTCGTTGCAGGTGGTCGCGCGAATCGTCGCGCGACCAGAGACCGTGGACGCCGTCAAACGCATCCTGGTGAGCATGATCGAGCCGACCAGGAACGAGCCCGGCTGCCTGGTCTACGAACTGTTGCAGTGCCGTGAGGACCCGACCGACTTCACGTTTGTGGAGGAGTGGACGGACGCCGCGGCGCTGGCCCAACACGCCGCCTCACCCCACATCGCCGGCGTGCAAGGGGAGCTGCGGGCGCTGGTGGCGGTGCCGACATCGGTGCGCACTTACGCGCTGATCGAAGACCTCTGAGGTCAGACCTCAGAGGTCCTTGGTGAGGGGGCCGGGCGTCGATCTCTGGAAAACGACCTCTGAGGTAGTTTTCCTTCGTTTGATTGGGAAAACTACCTCAGAGGTCGTTTTCGACTGATCGACGCCCGGCCCCCTCGAAGAGCTTCTCGGTGTCGCCGCTGAACAGCACCCAGAGGCCGTAGCCGCCGAGGAGGGTGCCGAACGGGAACTCGATCAGGCGGAGGGCAGACAGCACGATGCCCACAATACGCGCCCAGCGCTTGAACTTCAGCAGCCCGATGCCCGTGATGATGCCCGGGATGCCGATACAGAGCCAGAACGCGAACGCGACCATGCCGGTGATGCCCAGGATGGATGCCCCGAGGGCGGCATCCTCCCCGCCCTCCGAGCCGACAATCCCCGCGATGATGCTGAGAATGGCCGTGGATCCGAACGCCAGCAGGACGTAAAACGCCCCAAAGACGATGAAGAGCGTACCGAGCACTTTGACGTGAGTTGTCATCGGTACGCCCTCCCCCGAAATCTACTCGTCGTCGTCCTTGGCCGTGGCGGCCGGGTCGTCGAAGTCCGACAGGGTGGACGGGCCGTCTTCGTTCTCGTCGTAGAGGCCGCCGAGGCGTCCGCTGAATCGCTCCTTGAGCGGGCCTTTGGGGCCTTTTTCCTTGGCGTCCCAGCGCTTTTCGGAGCCAGCGCCCTTGCGCTTCGGCGGACCGAAGTTGCGTCCGGCTGGTGAAGGCGGACCCGAGCTGGGTCTGAAGCCGCCACCACCACCGCCGCCGGTAAAGCCGCCGCCCGCGCCTGGTGGCCGGGGCGTGAAGCCCGCACCGGGCGGGCGAGGTGCGAAGCCGCCAGGCGGACGTTCCTCCCTCGGCCGGGCCTCGCTCACCGACAGCGACCGTCCCATGAACGGTTGCTGGTTGTACCGGTTCACCGCCTCCTCGGCCTTTGCGCGGTCGATGTACTCGACAAACGCGAAGCCTCGAGGGCGACCGGTTTCACGGTCAACGGGAATGACGACCTGTGACGGATCACCTACCGGCGCAAAATGCGCGCGGAGGTCCGCCTCAGTTGCCCCGTAGGGCATGTTGCCGACGAACAAACGAACTGCTGCCACTTTCTCGGTCCTCGTTATCTGGATCTGAATGACGCAATCGTCCGGTCAGGGGACTCGGGCGGTGCAGGGGGAATCGGTCGCAAAGGCGTCAAGGCAGAAACAACCAGGGGATGGTGTCTGAATGGTTGGAAGATTAACAAAGCTGCCCGCAGATCGCAAATGGGATTACGCCGATGGGGTAACATGGGCGGCTTGGCGCAGCCTTTCTGACGGCCGCCGTGCAACCCATGTCCGACGAGACGCCGACGCCTGCCTCGCGCCCCCCCCGAGCCCTGGTTGTGCGCGGGGCCCGCACCCACAATCTCAAGGGTGTGGACCTGACGCTGCCACACCGCCAGCTTGTGGTGTTCACCGGCGTCAGCGGGTCCGGCAAGTCGTCGCTCGCGTTCGACACCATTTACGCTGAAGGCCAGCGCCGGTACGTGGAGTCGCTGTCCGCCTATGCGCGGCAGTTTCTTGAGCGCATGGAAAAGCCCGATGTGGACAGCATCGAGGGCATCGCGCCGGCCATCGCCATCCGCCAGAAAAACAGCGTCCGGAATCCCCGATCCACCGTCGGCACCACCACCGAGATCCACGACTACCTTCGGCTGCTCTGGGCCAGGGTCGGACACACCATTTGCCGGCAGTGCGGCAAGGAAGTGGAGCGCGAGAATCCCGAGGTGGTGGCGGCCGCGTTGCTTGGATTGGCCGAGGGCACGCGGCTGCTGGTGGGGTTTGACCTGCCGCTCATGTCCAGCGACCTCCACTCGTCGTCTGCCGATCTGGACCCGGGCGAAGAATTCACGTCCGAGGATGTGGTTGATGCCGCGGCGCCCGCCGAGGATCCGGCCCGCTCGGCGCTCGATCGGCTGCGGCGACGGGGGTTCGGACGCCTGTGGCTCAACGGCCAGGCGGTGGGCCTTGAGGAAGTTGATGCCAGCCGCCTGCGGGGCGTGACGACGCTCGCTGTGGTGGTGGATCGCATCAAGGTGGAGCCATCCGTCAAGACGCGTCTGACAGATTCCATCGAGACGTCTTTTCACGAAGGCGCAGGCGCGGCGTTCGCCATTGAAGTGGATGCGGCCGGCGCGGCCGTGACCACGCATCGGTTCAGCGAGCGCTTCGAGTGCCGCAACTGCGGCATCGCGTATGAAATTCCGCAGCCGCGGCTCTTTTCGTTCAACAACCCGTTTGGCGCGTGCCAGACGTGCCATGGGTTCGGCAACGTCATCGAACTGGACATGGATCTGGTGGTGCCCGATGCGACCAAGTCGGTCAACGACGGCGCGATCGAGCCCTGGACCAAGCCGCATTACCGCGGGTGCCTGGTCGATCTGAAACGATCGGCGAAAAAGTCCCACATTCGGCTTGATGCGCCGTGGCGCGACCTGACGGACGAGGAACGCCGCTTCATCATCGAAGGATCTGGCGAAGACGCTGAACCTGACGAGGATGGGTCTACGGGCTCGTATCCAGGGATTCGCGGCTTCTTCCGGTGGCTCGAGAAGAAGAAGTACAAGGTCCACGTCCGCGTGTTCCTCAGCCGCTACCGCGGCTACCAGACCTGTACGTCGTGCGGTGGCGCCCGCCTGCGTCGCGAGGCCCGCGACGTGCGTGTGGGCGGCGAGACCATCGACACCGTCTGCGCGCGCACGGTCAAAGCGGCGCTGCGGTTTTTCGAAGAGTTGCCGCTCACTGAAAAGGAAACGGTTGTCGCGGACAAGATCCTGCGCGAAGTGCGCCGACGCCTCGGCTTCCTGACTGATGTCGGCCTCGACTATCTGGCGCTGGACCGGTTGTCGTCCACGCTTTCAGGCGGCGAGTCGCAGCGCATCAATCTGGCCACATCGCTCGGGTCGGCGCTGGTGGACACGCTCTACGTGCTGGACGAGCCGTCAATCGGCCTCCACTCGCGCGACAACGAGCGGTTGATCTCGATCCTTCGCCAACTGCGCGATCAGGGCAACACGGTGCTGGTGGTGGAACACGACGAAGACATGATTCGCGTGGCCGACATGGTCGTGGACCTGGGTCTTGGTGCCGGGGAACAGGGCGGGCGCGTGCTTTATGCCGGGTCCCTTCCGGGTTTGCTCGAAGACCAGCGGTCGCTGACCGCCAAGTACCTTCGTCGCGATCTGGCGATTCCGCTGCCGAGCAGTCGCCGCAAGCCCACGGCGCAGCGCATCAAGATTCGCGGCGTGACCGAACACAACCTCAAGGGGATCGATGTCGAGATCCCGCTCGGCCTCCTCACCGTGGTGACCGGCGTGAGCGGCTCGGGCAAGTCCACACTGGTGCACGACGTCATTTACGCCGCTGCGAAGCGCGCGAAGGGTGATTGGGACCGGCGCGTCGGCGCCTACGACCAGCTTGAAGGCATGGAGTACGTCACCGATACGGTGCTCGTGGACCAGCAACCGATCGGGCGCACACCGCGCTCGAATCCTGTGACGTACCTGAAGGCCTTTGATCCGATCCGCGAGTTGTTTGCGGCCACTAAGGACGCGAAGGCGCTCGGATTTACGTCCAGTCATTTTTCCTTCAACGTCCCGGGCGGCCGTTGCGAAACGTGTGAAGGCGCCGGCGTGGTGCGGGTGGAGATGCAGTTCCTGGCTGATGTGTTTGTGCCGTGCGACGACTGCGACGGCAAACGCTTCAAGCCGCAGGTGCTGGAGGTTCAGTACAAGGGCCGCAACATCGATCAGGTGCTCGACCTGACGGTTCGCGAGGCGCTGACGTTCTTTGGCAACACGCCGAAAGTGTTGCGTCGCCTGCGGGTGCTCGAAGAAATCGGCCTCGGCTACCTTCGACTGGGTCAGCCGGCTACGACACTGTCAGGCGGTGAGGCGCAGCGCATCAAGATCGCATCGCACCTGAGCACCCAGGGTGGTGAGCGGATGCTCTACATCCTGGATGAGCCCACCACGGGCCTGCACTTTGACGACATCGCGAAGTTGCTGGCGGCGTTCCGCAAACTACTGGCGGCGGGGCACACGTTGCTGGTCATCGAGCACAACCTCGATGTGATCAAGACCGCTGACTGGGTGATCGACCTCGGGCCCGAAGGCGGCGACGCCGGCGGGGAAGTGATTGCGGTCGGCACGCCCGAGCAGATTGCCGCCAACCCGAACTCCTACACCGGACACTACCTCGCACCTGTGCTTGAGGCTGGGCGCGACGACGAGCCGCTTGAACGATAGACGTGCCGCGTGGACCGCGTGGCATCGCGCGCCCACGCTCACGGTGCTGCGCGCTATCCTCGGAAAAGTCCTGGTTCACGAACGCCGAGGCCGCCGCGTCTCGGGCATCATCGTCGAGGCCGAAGCCTATATCGGTGAAGACGACCCCGCGTGCCACGCCGCCGCTGGGCCAACGCGCCGGAACGCACCACTGTACGGCCCGCCCGGGCGCGCGTACGTGTACCTCAACTACGGCCTGCACTATCTGGTGAATGCGGTGACGGAGCGCGAAGGGATGCCGGCCGCCGTACTCATCCGCGCGCTGGTGCCGCACGAGGGCGTGGACCTGATGCGCCGGCGCCGACCCGGTGTCGCGCTATCTCGTCTCTGCGCTGGCCCGGGCAACCTCACGAAGGCGCTCGGCATCGACCTGCGCCACAACACCGGCGACCTCGCCACCGGCGCGGTGCGCCTGGAAGACCACGGCTTCGCTGTGCGCGACGTGCGCTACTCGCCGCGGATTGGCATCCGCGTAGGCACGGAGGAGCTCTGGCGCGCGACGGCCTCTGGCGTGCGGCTGGGGTCCACGTAGCTCGGCCTGTTCTTCAAGGCCGAGACCCTCGGGCTTGAGGAACAGCCCGAGCTACGAAAAGCGGACCCTGGACTCTGGACCTTGGACTCTGGACTCTAGCGCCGTGACGGCATTTGCTCGATTGGCACGTCGAGTGTGAGGCGGCGGTTCTGGCGCACGACGTCCACCTTGGCTGTGGTGCCGCTCTGTTCGGCGGCCACCAGGCGCGAGAAGCTGGCCAGATCCGTGACGTCGCGGCCGTTGACGGCCACGATCAGGTCGCGGGGCCGCAAGCCTGCCCGGTAGGCGGTCGAGTTCCGGTACATGTCATAGATGTACACGCCGGGAATGGTGGCGATGCCCGTTTGGCGAGCCTCGTCCGCGGTGTACGTCAGCAACCGTCCGAGGCCGAGGATTGACCCGCGGCGGACTTCGCCGTACTTGATGAAGTCGGCCATGACATCGCGCGCCAGGTTCGAGGGAATCGCGAAGCCGATCCCTTCATATCCGCCCGACTGCGAAAGGATCTGCGTGTTGATGCCCACCAGTTCGCCGCGCGCGTTCACGAGTGCGCCGCCGGAGTTGCCGGGGTTGATTGCCGCGTCGGTCTGGATGAAGTCCACGAATTGATCCGGTCGCGCGAGTGCCGACACGATGCCCAGAGAGACCGACTGGTTGAACTGATACGGGTTGCCGATGGCCAGCACCCACTCGGCGAGGCGCAGCTTGCTGGAGTCGCCCCAGGTGAACGGCGTGAGACCCGTCGCGTTCACTTTGACCAGTGCCAGGTCGGTGGCCGCATCGGTGCCCACGATGGTGCCGTCCAGTTCGCGGCCGTCGGGCAGCGTGACCTTGATCTTGAGTCCTTCCACGCGCAGGCCGCGATCGTCGCCAATCACGTGGTTGTTCGTCAGCACGTAGCCGTCGGCCGACACGATGACGCCCGAGCCGAGGCTCTGCGACGGCTGCACCATGTCGCCGCCTCGGCGACCAAAGAGCATGTCTTCAAACGGGTTGGACTGCACACGGACGAATTGTGTGGACGAGATGTTGGCCGACGAGAGCACCGCGCGCTCGGCCACCGAGGAGAGATCGGGCAGCGCGCCAGCCGCGGCGACTTGCGGACGAGCCACGGCGCCCGGCATCGCCTGCGGCGGCGCGGTTTCGGTCGGCGAGGTCGAGACCAGCTTGCCGGCCAGGATAAACCCGCCCATGACGCCAAGTCCGAGAAACGATCCGAGGACAATCGCTCGTTTGATGCGGTTCACACGTGCTCCTTGCTACGTAATTTCGATGGTCGAAGGGCGCCGGCCGGCGGGGGCCTTCGGAATGGTGACGGTCAACACGCCGTCAGCGAGGTCGGCGGTAATCTGGTCGGGTTCAATCGGCACCGCGAATCGGAAGCGCCGGGCGAACGCGCCCTGCGCGCGTTCGAATTGCTGATACCGTTCGCACGCTCCGGGCGTGGGGCGCCGGCCGGCGACGGTCAGGGTGTCGGCCGCGTACGCGAGATTGACGTCCGACCGTTCCAGGCCGGGCAACTCCACGGTCAGGACGAACCGATCGGCGGTTTCGTACAGATCGGCCGCGGGAATCCAGCCAGGCGTCGCCTCTCCGAAGAGGTTCTCTAGCCGCTCCTGCATGGTCAGCAGGTCCCGGACCGGATCCCAAGGCATAGAAACGATGCTAGCAGAACTGGTAGAATTTCGAGTTCCCTCGATTCAGGACCAGACACACATATGAGTTCCCTGCAAGCGTCACGCCTCAAGAAGGGCATGTTGATCAAATTCGACGGCGCGTTGGTGCGCGTGCTTGAAATCCAGCACATCACCCCCGGCAATCTGCGCGCCCACGTGCGATCGAAGATGCGCGATATTGGCAACAACCGTCTGGTGGACCACAAGTTCAGGGCCGACGACATGGTGGACCGCGCCATTCTGGACGAGCGGCAGATGCAGTACCTCTATCGCGAAGCCGACATGTTCGTGTTCATGGACACCGACAACTACGAGCAGGTGCATCTGTCCCTGGAAGTGCTCGGTGATGCCGCGCAGTACCTGTTGCCCGAGGCCGTCATCAGCGTGGAGTTCTACGGCGAGGCGCCGGTGGGCATCCATCTGCCGGCCACCGTGGACCTCAAGGTGGTGGACACCGCGCCGGGCATCAAGGGCGCCACGGCCTCAGCACAGGTGAAGCCGGCCACCGTGGAGACCGGGTTGGTCGTCACCGTGCCGTCGTTCATCAACAACGACGACCACATTCGGGTCAGCACCGAAACGGGCGACTACCTGTCGCGCGTGTAGGACGAGCCGCCATGGATCACACACGCACCGCGCGACCCGGCTGGCTCGAGGTGGTCACCGGCAGCATGTTCAGCGGCAAGAGCGAGGAACTGATTCGCCGCTTGCGGCGAGCCCAGATCGCGCGCCAGCGGGTGCAGGTCTTCAAGCCGGCCATCGACCGCCGCTTTGATGCCGAACACATCACGTCGCACAGCGAGATGCGCATCCCTTCCGTCAACGTCACCACGTCGCGTGAGCTGTACGAGTTGGTGCTGCCCGACACTGAAGTGGTGGGTGTTGATGAAGGGCAGTTTTTTGATATCGAGTTGCCGGCGGTGTGCTCGGCGCTGGCTGACCAGGGCAAACGCGTGATCGTGGCCGGCCTCGATCAGGACTACCTGGGCAAACCCTTCGAGCCGATGCCGCAACTGCTGGCCATTGCCGAGTACATCACCAAGACCCTGGCCATCTGCATGGTCTGCGGCGGCCCTGCCAACCACACGCAGCGCCTGGTCGCGTCACGCGAACGCGTGCTTGTCGGCGCCGGCGACTCGTACGAAGCCCGCTGCCGCCACTGCTTCGACCCCTCGCTCGGAACTTAGGAACTGGGGAACTTAGGAACTGGGGAACTGAATTTCGTAGCGCGGCCTGGTTCTCAAGGCCGCGGTGCTCGGCGCGCTTGAGACCCAGCGCGCCCTACGTTCGGAGCATTGCCGCGTTGCCCCATTGCCTCATCGGCCCAGTGTCATAAGCCACCCAATCAGTCCCGGCTCTCCCATCGCCATGGGGTCTCCGAGCCAGCTGGGTGGGGTGAGCAGGATGAAGCCGAGGATGAAGAGCACCCAGGCGTCATACGGCACCGTGGCGCGTTCGTCGGTCCAGTAAAACGCGCGCCACAAGACGCCGGCGACCCCGGTGGGCTTCGGATGGGTTTTCCCTTCCAGCTCGATGTACGTGTAGTAGATGCGGTTGGCCACGGTCACGATGGACAACACGCCCATCACCCACAACACGGCGGCCATCCGGTTCGTGAACGCGCCCACCATGAAGAGAACGATGCGCTCGGGGCGTTCCATGAAGCCGACTTTGCATTTGGTCAGCAGGCTTTCGGCGCGCGCGCGCGTGTAGCTGGTCATCGTCGCAAAGACCATGGCGATTGAAGTCACGAGCACGTAATCCGTGCTGCCCAGCTTGGCGTACAACACGATGAGGCCGACCGAGAGCGAGAGATCCGAGAAGCGGTCGATCACCGAGTCCCAGAAGCCCCCGAACTTGGTGTCGGCGCCCGACTGGATGGCCACTTTGCCGTCGATGTAGTCGAACACGCTGGCCGCGAGCATGATCACGCCCGAGAGGGCAAATTGGCCCTTGGCCAGCGCGAAGCCGGCGGCCAGACTGATGAGCACCCCGAGGAACGTGAGAAGATTTGGGTGTATCCGAAGCCTGATGCAGGTGTTGATGATCAGCCGGAGGGGAAAGTTGAACGTGGCGCCGACCGCGCCCGTGAAGGTCACGGCGGATGTTAACTGATGGCCATTCACGAACTCAAGGCCCAGATCGGACGCCTCCCCGAGCAGCCGGGCGTTTACATCTTCTACAACCACGCCGGCGACACCCTTTATGTGGGCAAGGCCAGGGTGCTGCGCGACCGGGTCAAATCGTACCTGGGGGCCTTCGGCACCAACCCGCGGATTGACGCCCTCCTTCGCGACGCCTCTCGCCTCGAAACCATCGTCACCGACTCTGTGGTTGAGGCGCTGGCGCTTGAGAATCACCTGATCAAGCAGCGCAACCCGCGTTTCAACGTGTTGCTGCGCGATGACAAAACCTACCCGTACTTGCAGTTGACGACGAACGAGGCCGCACCGCGCGTGCTGGTGGCGCGGCGGGTGGAACGCGATGGTTCGGTCTATGCGGGGCCGTTCATGCCGGCGTCATTGGCGCGGCAAACGATGAGGCTGACGCACCGGTTGTTTGGGATTCGATCGTGCAACGAGGTGATTGACGGCAAACGCGACCGGCCGTGCCTGGAATACGACATCAAGCGCTGCCTGGCGCCGTGTGTGGAATCGGTGTGCACGCTGGAGCAGTATGGGCGTGCGGTGGGGCAGGCGCGCCTGTTGCTGGAGGGCCGGCAGGCGGAACTGATCGACGGCCTGCGCACGGAGATGGTGGACGCGTCACTCGACGAGCGCTTCGAGCGTGCGGCGACACTACGTGACGCCATCCGCACGCTCGAGACCCTGCGCGACCGCCAGCAAAAGATGTCCACGCCGGCGCTGGGCGACCGCGACGCCTTCGGCGTCAAAGTCGGCCCCGCCGGCGCCGTGGTGCAAGTCTTCCAGATGCGCCGCGGTCGGGTGGTGGATCGGATTGAAATGACCTCTGAGGTCGTTTCCGCAGCCATCGATGGAAACGACCTCAGAGGTCTTTCCCCCTCTGAAGTGACCGAAGCGGCCCTGCAGCAGTTTTACGCCGAGCACGAGCCGCCGCCCGACGTGCTGGTGTCTGAGGAGCTTGCGGCTGATGTGCGCGAGCCGCTGGAGTTGTGGTTGAGCGAGCGGGCGGGGCGGCGGGTGCGCATCGTGACGCCCAGCCGCGGCGACAAGCGCGGGCTTGTGGATCTGGCGCTGCGCAATGCAGCGCTGTCGTATGACACGCACTTCGGTGATGGCGCGGTCGTTGCCTTCGAGGCGCTGGACACCCTCCGGCGCGTGTTGGACTTGCCGACGTTGCCGCGGCGCATCGAGTGTTTCGACATCTCTACGTTGCAGGGCACGAACACCGTCGCGTCCATGGTGGTGTGCATCGAGGGGCGGATGCGCCGAGGCGAGTATCGCAAGTTTGCCATCCGCGGCGTGACGGCGATGCCCGACGATTTTGCGTCGATGGAGGAAGTCGTCCGGCGCCGGTACCAAAAGCTGCTGGAGCTGGGCGGACCGTTCCCCGACCTGATTCTGATCGACGGCGGCAAGGGGCAACTGACGGCCGCGTACACGGCGTTGCGTCAGCTCGGACTCGACCGCCTCGTGGCGGTGGGCCTCGCGAAGCAGGAGGAGTTGCTGTTCCGCCGCGATCGCATCGAGGGCATCGCGCTGCCACACCAGACACCCGCGCTCAGGCTCGTGCAGCAGATCCGGGATGAAGCGCACCGGTTCGCCGTGACATTCCATCGCGCCAAGCGCACCAAAACGGCCCTCAGGTCCGAGCTGGACGACGTCCCCGGGATTGGCCCCCGGCGCCGCAAGCAGCTGCTGACCACGTTCGGGTCGCTGGCCGGCGTCCGTCGCGCCAGCCGCGAGGAACTCGATCGCGTGGTGGGCCCCAAAACCGCCCAGGCCGTCATCGACTACTTCGCAGGGAGGTAGCCTCCCTGGACCCTGGACCCTGGACCCTGGACTCTGGACCCCGTGATATCTTCGTTTCCTTGTCGCTTGAAGCTGTTGTCCCCGCATTCATCATCCTGATTGCGTCGTTGTCCTTTCACGAGGCAGCGCACGCGTGGGCGGCAGACCGTTTGGGGGATCCGACCGCACGCATGTTGGGGCGGCTGACACTGAATCCGCTGGCGCATATCGACTGGATCGGCACGGTGCTCTTTCCGCTGGTGGGCATGTTGTCGGGCCTACCCCTGATTGGCTGGGCCAAACCGGTGCCGGTGGACACGCGAAATCTCAAAGCGCCGCGGCGTGACTTCGCCCTTGTCGCCCTGGCGGGGCCGGTCAGTAACGTGTTGCTGGCGTTTGTGGCAGCCGTGCTGCTGAAGGCGCAGGGCGGACTGGTGCCCGACGAGGGGCAGACGGTCGTCACGGTGACGCTCTACACGGCGGTGATTCTGAATACCCTGCTGGCGGTGTTCAACATGTTGCCGGTGCCGCCCCTTGATGGGGGTAACGTGCTGGCGGGCATCGTGCCAGAATCAGTAGCGCGCCTGATCGACCAGATGAGGCCGTATGGGTTCTTCCTGCTCTACGCGCTGCTGTTGTTGGGCGTGTTGGACTTGTTCGTGTGGCCGGTGCAGCGGTTCCTGGGTTCATGGCTGATCTGATGTCGAAAAAACGCGTGGTATCGGGAATGCGGCCCACCGGACGCCTGCACCTGGGGCATCTGGTGGGAGCGCTCGAGAATTGGGTGGCGCTTGAGCGCCAGTACGACTGCTATTACTTCGTCGCCGACTGGCATGCGCTGACCAGTCACTACGCGTCCACGGAAAACATTACGGCCGATGGGTTCGACAACGCGGCCGACTGGATCGCGGCTGGGCTTGACCCCGAGCGCAGCACGCTCTTCATCCAGTCCATGGTGCCCGAACACGCCGAGCTCTATCTGCTGCTGCAGATGGTCACGCCCATCTCGTGGCTTGAGCGCGTGCCCACCTACAAGGAACAGATCGAGCAGATGACCGACAAGGACCTCTCGAACCTGGGGTTCCTCGGCTATCCCCTGCTGCAGGCCGCCGACGTCATCATCTACAACGCGCACTTTGTGCCCGTGGGCGAGGATCAGGTGCCGCACCTGGAGCTGTCGCGTGAAGTGGTGCGCCGCTTCCACAATTTTTATGGCGAGGTGTTCGTGGAGCCGCAGCCGCTGCTCACGCCGACGCCCCGCCTGCCCGGGCTCGACAATCGCAAGATGAGCAAGAGCTACGGCAACACCATCGACCTGTCGGACACCGCCGAAGATGTGGTGAAGAAGATCCGCCAGATGTATACGGACCCCAAGCGGGTGCGCGCTGATATCCCCGGCACGGTCGAAGGCAACCCCGTGTTCATGTATCACGACGTCTTCAACCCGAACGTCGCCGAAGTGGATGACCTCAAGGCGCGCTATCGGGCCGGCAAGGTGGGCGATGTCGAGGTGAAAACGAAGCTGGCCGCCGCTGTGAATGCGCGCCTGGAGCCGATCAGGGAGCGTCGTGCCCAGGTGCTGGCGCGTCCCGGCTACGTACGTGAAGTGCTGGTGGAGGGCTCGCGCAAGGCGCGTGTGGTGGCGCAGGAGACGATGGCGCGTGTGCGGGCGGCGGTGAAACTTGAGTACTGAGCGCACGTTCACGTCAGCGGATGCGCCGCCGGACTTCGAGCCGGTGCTGGGCGCCTATCCCGTCCGCCTCGAACGGTTCGAGGGGCCGCTGGATCTGCTGCTGCACCTGATCAAAAAACATCAGGTCAACATTTACGACATTCCCATCGCGCTCATCACCAAGCAGTACCTGGACTACCTGGATCTGATGCAGGATCTGGACCTCGATATCGCGGGCGACTTCCTGGTGATGGCCGCCACGCTGATCCACATCAAGTCGCGCACGTTGCTGCCGCGCCCGGATCCGACGCAGGACGACCCGGAAGAAGACCCGCGCGAAGCGCTGGTGCGCCGCCTGCTTGAGCACCAGCAGTTCAAAGCGGCCGCCGAGTTGCTGCACGATCGCGAAATTCAGCGCAGCGCCCAGTGGGGGCGTCCGGATGGGCGCGTGGCCGAGGTGGTGGGCGAGGCGCCCGAGCCCGAGGTGGAAGTGGACCTCTTCAGCCTGATGGCGGCGTTCCGGCAGGTGCTGGAGCGCGCACGGAAACGGCCCAAGGTGTATCTGCCGGCCGAGCATATTTCCATTGAGAGCCGCATCGAGCTGCTGCTCGCACGGCTCTCGGTCACCGAGGCGTGCGGGTTTGAGGATCTGTTCGCCGATGTGCAGACCCGGCCGGGAATCGTCGTGACGTTCCTGGCACTTCTCGAGATGATTCGCCTGAAATTGGTGCGAGTCTTTCAGCAGGCGAACTTTGGCGCCATTCGCGTTTACAAACGCGAGCCGCTGCAGGGTGCGCCCGACTTTTCGCATGAGTGAGGCCCGTCGTCATGTCTGAGTTGAAGGCCATTGTGGAAGCCCTGATCTTTGCGTCACCCGAACCGGTGACGTTCAAAGCGCTGGGCAAGCTGCTCGACAGCGAGCCGAAGGAAGACATCGCGGCCGCCGTGGATGCGGTGAGGCAGGACTACGGCCGCCCCGGGGGCCTGCAGTTTGTGGACATCGCCGGTGGGTTCCAGATCGTCACCAGACCCGAACTGCACGAATGGGTCCGCCGCCTCTTTCACGAACGCACCAGCCAGAAGCTCTCGGTGGCCGCGCTGGAAACGCTGGCCGTGATTGCGTATCGGCAACCCGTCACGGCGCCTGAAATCGCGGAGATCCGCGGCGTCAACACCTCCGGCGTGCTTGGCACACTCGCCGACCGCAAGCTGGTCAAGATCGTCGGCCGCAAAGCCGTGGTCGGTCGTCCGTTCATGTACGGCACCACGCGCGAGTTCCTTGAGCGCTTCGGCCTCAACGACGTGACCGACCTGCCCAAGGTGGAAGACATGTCGGAACTGCTGGGCTTCGATCTGCCCACCGGTCTCGGTGAGCCAGAGCCGCAGACCGCGCTGCCCTTTGAAAATGGGGAACTGGCGGAAGCGACAGAACTGACGGAACTGCAGAGCAGTGCAGAGGTTCCCAGTTCCGACAGTTCAGCCAGTTCCGACAGTTCCGACAGTTCCGACAGTTCCGACAGTTCCGACAGTTCCGACAGTCCCCCAGATGACCCGATCCAGTAAGCCGCCTGCGAGCGGGGTTCGCCTTCAGAAAATTCTCTCTCATGCCGGCGTGTCGTCGCGCCGGGTCGCCGAAGAACTGATCACGCAGGGCCGCGTGGTGGTGAACGGCCATGTGGCTGACGAACTTGGCACCAGGGCCGATCCTGATCGCGACGACATTCGCGTGGATGGCCGCCGCCTGAAGCTCAAAGGCGACCGCCGTTATTACCTGATGTACAAGCCGCGCGGTGTAGTCAGCACCCGTTCAGATCCGCAGAACCGGATGACCGTGATCGATGTCCTCTCGAAGGCCGGCCTCCGCGGATACTTCTACCCGGTCGGGCGCCTCGACTATGACTCGGAAGGTCTGATCATCCTCACCAACGACGGCAGCTTCGCCGAGAAGGTGACGCATCCCAAACACGAACTGGAGCGCGCGTACGAAGTGCTCGTGACAGGTCTGCCCGACGACCGCGATCTCGAACGCCTCTCACGCGGCATCGTCATCGACGGCCGCCGCACCCTGCCCGCCAAGGTGCGCGTGATTCGTTCCTACCCCAGCAAGAAAGAGCCGCAGACGATGGTGGAGATTGTCATTCGCGAGGGGCGCAATCGGCAGGTCCGCAAGATGTGCGAACTGACGGGCCACCACGTGATGTCGCTCCGCCGCACGCGCATCGGCGCCATCACCGACCGCCGCATCAAACCAGGCCAGGTCCGCGAGCTCACGCCCGATGAGGTCAAGAGCCTCATCAAGGGCTCGAGTCTTTCGTAGCGCGCCCAGGCCGCGCTACGAAATGCCTGCCGCTACGAGATGTTTGTATTTCGTAGCGCGGCCTGAACCTCAAGGCCGCGGCTCTAGTCGAAGATCCTCTTCCAAAATCGCACAAGCGCCCAGACGTCTGACGCCGTGACGCTGGTGGTGGCATCGGCGTGAGAGACCGCGGGCGTCAGGAGCCAGTTCACCTCAGCCGCGCCGGAGCGTTGCAGGAACGCGGCCAGGGCCGGCGTTTCTGTTTGCGGGATGACGGTGTCCACAGCGCCGTGCACCAGAAACACACGCGCCCGCGTGGCCGGCGAACGTTCCGGTGACAGCGCGGGATCGCTGGCCACCTGCTCGGCAAGGTCCAGGAGTCGCGGGCCGAGGCGCGTGGCATCACGCGCGCTGACGTCCGCCATCACCGAACGCGCCGGCTCGGCGAGCGCGGCACCCAGATCGCGAGCCTCGCGAAACAGGTCGGCGGCGCGCGCCGGCTCCGAGACGTCCACCATCGACGCGTCGAGGAAGACGCGCACAGCCCGGTCGAGGGGCGCCACCTGCTCGGCCGGCACCAGGTGCGGCAACGCCGCCAGCAGGAACAGCACGGTGCCGTAGTCGTGGGCGGGCTGGCGTGTGCCGTCAGGCAACAATCCCGAGCACAGGTATCGCACCACCCTGGGCAGGTCGCCGTGCCCTCCGAATGACACCACCATGTCCAGCTTGCCTGCGAGTGATGGCCGTCCGGCAGCGACAAGAGCCAGTCCGCCCCCAAAACTGATTCCGATCAGGCCGATGCGTCCGGTGGATGTGATTGCCGACTGGCCGGCCAACCACAACGCCGCGTCCTCGATCACGTCCGTCGACCGCGCCGTGACCAGGAACTGCCGCAGGTCGGGCAACGGCAAGCTCAACACGGTGACGCCCTCGCCGGCCAGTCGCCGGCTGAGGCGATCCAGTCGCGGCTCTTCGACCCCCGCCGCATGTAATCCAGGCACCACCATGACGGTTCGAGTGGAGGCGCGTGTTGTGCCCGACGGTCGGTACAGTCGCCCCACAACCGCGCCGTGGCGCGTGGCCACCGAGATATCCGTCGCGTCCACCGGCTGCACGCGCACAGGCAACCAGCTGCGTGCCGCCACCTCGCGGCCCGACACGTCGATGACCAGCGCCAGCGCGCTCACGTATGGCGCGGCCATCCACACGAGGCTGGCGATGGCCGCGATGATCACCACGCCGACACGCACCCACCGCGGCATCAACATTTCCGGTGTTGTCCCACGCAGTGAATAATAGTGGTTGTGTTAATCGCCATCGACGGCCCATCCGGTGCGGGCAAAGGCACCGTGGCCAGAACTATTGCCACCCAGTTGAAGTTTCGGCACGTGGATACGGGCGCGATGTACCGGGCGGTGGCCTGGCGCGCCGAGCATCTGGGCATCAATTTGGCGGACGGCCTCGCCGTAGCCGGTGTCGCCGAGCGCGCGGTCTTCGATCTCGACGGGCGCGTGGGCATTGATGGCCACGACGTGACGTCGGCCATCCGGACCACGGACATGGATGCCGCGGCGGCGACCGTGGCCCGGCACCCCGACGTGCGACGCGTACTCGTGGCGCGCCAGCGCGACATGGGTCGCGCGGGGGGCGTCGTGATGGAAGGCCGAGATATCGGGTCCGTGGTGTTTCCTGAAGCGCCCGTGAAAATCTATCTTGATGCGACGCCCGATGAACGCGCGCGACGCCGGGCGCGGGATACGGCGCATGGAGCGGGGCAGGCGGGCGCTGCGCCAGACCGCGTCGGCCAGGTGGCCCAGGCTCTGGAAGCGCGTGACTTGTCCGACCGCACCCGCGCCGCGTCACCGCTCATGCTTGCGCCCGATGCGGTCTACATCGACACCACGGGCGTGTCGATCGACGAGGTCGTGGCTCAAGTGATGGACCTCGTCGCTACTCGTCGTCGTCTTCCTTAGACTCCGGATCGAGCTCCCAGCGGTGTTCGTCGCGCTCGGCGATTTCTTCGCCCCCCATCAGTTCCTCGTCGTCGGCGTATTCCACGCCGAGCGCCTTGCCGATGTCGTCCACGCGATCCTGATCCGGGGTCATGTTGTCGCCGCCGGGCGCTTCGTCGCCCAGCGCGTAGGCGTCCTGCCACTTGGCGTCCACGTCGCCGGCCGTGAGTTCGGGGCCGGCTTCGGTGTGCTGCTTCAACTCTGCGCGCAGTTCGTCGTGCCCCGCTCGCGCTGAACTCAGGAGGCGCGAATCGTCACTTTCTCCGGTGAAGGCACCGGCCTCGGCCTCGGGAAGCACACGCCGCTCACGCTGCAACCGGGCGGGCGGCGGCACGACAACTTTCTTCGCGGGCGCGGCCTTCTTGACCACGGCGGCCTTCTTTGCAGGCGCTGGCTTCCTGGCGGGCGCGGCAGCTTTCTTCACGGGCGCTGCCTTCTTCACGACCTTTTTCACAGCCGTGGCCGGCTTGCGGACCACCGCCTTCGCCTTGGGCCTGGCCATGGCCTTTGCCGCCTTCTTCGCTTCTTCACGGCCTTCTTGACGGTCTTTTTCACGGCCTTTCGAGGCGAGGGCTTCGGCGCCTTGCGCGACTTCGCAGGCTTGGCGGCCTTGACCACCTTGCGGGACTTGAGTGTTTTCGCCGGCTTTCGTGCCTTGGAAGGTTTCTTTGCTGGTTTCTTGGCCATCACGGGTTCTCCTGCGGTACTTCGAGCGTCGGTGTTTGACCTATGGTGCGGCAGTGACGGATAATCGTCTGCTGTCCGCAATCCCGCGGGCACACACCGACAGCCCGTCGAAGCTGGAAATT
Organism: Acidobacteriota bacterium; assembly: GCA_016716905.1. Classification (NCBI taxonomy): domain Bacteria; kingdom Pseudomonadati; phylum Acidobacteriota; species Acidobacteriota bacterium. The sequence goes on from JADJUS010000004.1 coordinate 1,362,439, forward strand.
CGACATAGGGCCGCCCAGGAGGCCCCAGAACTCAATGAGTAATGTAGACGAAACAACGACAAAGACGCACGGCCATTCTGGCCAGAAGCCGAAACCGGGAAATTCAGGCTTTTCCGCAATGCACACCGACCTTGATGTCGACCAGCAAGAGTACGCGCGAATGCTGGACCTTTACGATACCAGCTTCCGGAATCTCGCGGAAGGTGAAGTCGTCAAGGGCACCGTGGTGAAGGTCACCCCGACCGAAGTTGTGGTGGATGTCGGCTTCAAATCCGAAGGCATCATCGCCATCGAAGAATTCATCGACGAAAACGGTCACATCGCGGCGCAGGCCGGCGACGTGGTGGACGTGCTCCTGGAGCGCACCGAGGATCGCGAAGGCTACGTCGTGCTGTCGCGCGAAAAAGCCGAGAAGATGAAGATCTGGGACGAGGTCGAAAAGGCCTTCCTCGATCGCCGCGTGGTCATCGGCCGCGTCATCGAACGCATCAAGGGTGGACTCGCCGTCGACATCGGCGTGCGTGCCTTCCTCCCGGGTTCGCAGATCGACGTGCGGCCCGTGCGCAACCTGGATGCCCTCAAGGGCCAGGAACTCCGCATGCGCGTCATCAAGGTCAACAAGAAGCGGGGCAACATCGTGTTGTCGCGCAAGGCGTTGCTTGAAGAAGAAAACGCCGAGAAGAAGAAGGTCACGCTCGATACCCTCGCCGACGGCAAGGTGTTGCGCGGCTCGGTCAAGAACCTCACCGACTACGGTGCGTTCATTGACCTGGGCGGCATCGACGGCCTCCTGCACATCACGGACATGTCGTGGGGCCGCGTCACGCACCCCTCGGAAGTGGTCAAGGTCGGCGACGACATCGACGTCATCGTCCTCAAGTACGACCCGGCCACCGAGCGCGTCTCGCTCGGCCACAAGCAGCTGGTACCGGATCCGTGGAGCAACGTCATGGAGCGTTACCCCGCCAGCATCCGCGTGACCGGCAAGGTGGTCAGCCTGACCGATTACGGCGCGTTCATCGAACTCGAGCCCGGTGTCGAAGGCCTGATCCACGTCTCGGAGATGTCGTGGAGCAAGCGCGTGAAGCACCCCTCGAAGGTGCTCAACCAGGGCGACTCGGTGGAAGCGATGGTGCTCGGTGTGGATCCGGGTGCGCGGCGCATTTCACTGGGCCTCAAGCAGGTGGAGAACAACCCGTGGAACGAACTCACGGACAAGTACCCCATCGGCACCACCATCAACGGCAAGGTGCGCAACCTGACCGAGTTCGGCGCGTTCGTGGAAGTGGAAGACGGCATCGACGGCCTGATCCACATCTCCGACATGTCGTGGAGCAAGATCAAGCACCCGTCGGAAGTCCTCAAGAAGGGCGACGATGTGGAGGCGCAGGTGTTGAGCATCGACGCCGAGAACCAGCGGCTGTCGCTGGGCCTCAAGCAGCTGCAGACCGGCATCTGGAAGGAGTTCTTCGACAAGAACCACGCCGGCGATGTGGTCGAGGGCAAGGTCGTGCGTCTCACCAACTTCGGCGCGTTCGTCGAACTGGCGGAAGGCATCGAAGGCCTCATCCACGTGTCGGAGTTTGACGCAGCCGCCGGTGGCGAGAAGCTGGAACTCAAGACGGGCGAGAACTACCAGATGAAGATCATTCGCCTGGTGCCCGAAGAGCGGAAAATCGGCCTGAGCATCCGCGCGCTCAAGGACGAACAGTTCCGGGCGGATTGGGAAGCCTACACGGATTCCACCGGCCGGCCTGAGGCCACACTGGGCGATCACTTCAAGCACCTGAAGTAAGCGCCGTTTGCGCAAGACCGGGGCTGTTGCGGCGTTCGCGCCGTGACAGCCCTTTTTTTTGTGGCCTGTGCAATCCCGTACGTTTTCCCGCTTGACGCCTGGGACATGATCGAACGGGTGTTTTCCGTGAATCAGGTGCAGACGTCTCATCGCTGGTGCGCCGCCGTCCTCGTGATGGCGATCGGGGCATCGGCCGTCGCCTCGGCCAGGCAGGAGCGGCCGGAGGTGAAGGTGAAGGCCCTGTCGTTTGTGGGCAACACGACGTTCCCGGAACCGGTGCTGCGCGCCGTCATGCGCACTCGGAAAGCCAGCCGCTGGCCCTGGTCGAACTGGGCGCCGTTTGATCAGCGGATTCTTGATGCCGACCTCGAACGGCTCAAGGCCTTTCACATCGATCAGGGATTTCCTGATGTGAAAGTGCGCCTTGACGAGGTGAAGCTCAGCGCCGATGGCAAGTCCGTTACGCTGCGCGTGGCCATCGACGAGGGGGTGCCGCTGACGGTAGGACGCGCGTGGATTGAAGGCCTCGACGGCCTGCCTCCGGTCATCACCCAGCCGGCGAATGATCTTGGGATTGTGCCCGGCGTCCGTCGGGATAGCGCGGTGCTCATCAGGTCGCGCGACCGCGTGCTGGGCGTGCTGCGCGAACACGGCTACCCCTACGCCCGCGTGAGCATCGAAGAGCAGCCGGTGTCGGCCGGTGTCGTCAACATTCGAATCATCGCCGTACCTGGGGGCGAGGCTCGGTTTGGCGAGATGATCGTCAACGGCCTCAATCGGACGAAGCAGGTCATCATTCGCCGCGCCGTGACATTTCGTGAGGGCGATTTGTACCGCGAGAGTGCCGTGACCAGGAGCCAGCGCCGGCTGGCCGGTATCTCGGCGTTTGAATTTGCGAATCTGACGCCGGAGGTGACCGCGCGTGAGGCGCAGGTGCCCGAGTTGCCGATGGTGGTGACGGTCACGGAAGCCAAGCGCCACCGGTTTGAGTTCGGCGTCGGGTATGGCACCGAGGACCGTGTGCGAGGCACCTTCGAGTGGCGCGACCAGAATTTCTTCGGCAACGGGAGCCAGCTCATCGCCAACGCGAAGTACTCCAAAGTGCTGCGCGATGTCGGGTTCGGGTACGAACATCCGTATTTGCTGCCCTCCGGCGGAACGTTGAGCGTGCAGGCCTCTTCCAAGTGGAGAGAAGAAACGCTGTTTTCGTCACGCAGTGCCGGCGGCAGTGTCGCTGTGCGGCACGCGTTCGGGGGCACGAACACGCCGTCCGCGGTCATTGTGACCGGCTGGGAAGCCACCGGCACCTACCGCAATGAACTGCTGACCTATCAAGTCAGGGACGCGGCGCTTGCCGATCTGGGGTCAGTGGATGAGCGCATTGCGCTTGGCCTTGACCCCGTGACCGGGCGCGGGGATGGGACCATGGCGGGCCTGGAGCTTGACGTGAGCCGCCGGTCGCTGGACTCACCGGCGGACCCGTCGAAAGGCACCACGTTCGCGTTTCGGGCGGTGCACGTGGCGCCGTGGCTGGGCGGCACGTTCAAATTCAACGAACTCGCCACGGAGGTGCGCGGATACCTTCCCGTGCGTGGCCAACTGCGCGTGGCGGGCCGCGTGAGGGCCGGCACGCTCATCGCCAAAGACACCTCTCGGTTCCCGTTCTCACAACGGTATTTCCTGGGCGGTTCCAGCAGCGTGCGCGGCTGGAGTCGATTTCAGATCAGCCCCACCAGCGCGTCGGGTGTGCCGATCGGTGGCCGCAGTGTGCTTGAAGGATCGGCAGAGGTCAGGTTTCCGATCTGGAGCGTACTTGGCGGCGTCGCATTTGTTGATGCGGGGCGCGTGGGCTCGGACCAATGGGACTTTTCGACGCGCGAGATGTCGTACGCCGCCGGTGGCGGACTGCGATACCTCACCGTGGTTGGCGTGGTGCGTGTGGACGTCGCGTTCCAGCTCAATCCCATCGAAGGTCTGCGCGTGCAGGGGCAGCCGCAAAAGCGGTCGTACCGCATTCACTTGAGCATTGGGCATGCCTTCTAGGAATTCGCGTTGACGGGCGCCACGGTGAGGCGTTGGATCCTGCGCAGCCTGCTGTTTGTGGCGACGCTGATTCTGACCGTCTGGCTCGTGTTGCAGACGTCGTGGGGCAAGGCGCGAGTCAAAGACATCATGCTGCGCCAGGTCGCCTCTGCGTTTGATGGCGAGCTCACGATTGAGCGCCTGGAAGGTGGCCTGTGGTCGTCCGCTTCGCTGCGAGGCGTTCGTGTGAGCCAGGCCGGAGTGGTGGTGTTTGCCGTAGACCATTTGGCGGCCACCTACAACTTGATGGGCTTGCTGGGCGGCGACATCACGCTGTCGCGGCTCGATGTGGACGGCCTGATCGTGACCGTCGAGGAGGGCACCAACGGCTGGGCCGTCAAAGGTCTTTCCGAGTCGGACAACCCCGACTCAGGTGGCGGCGGTACGTTCGCGTTCCCCAAAATTCATCTCACCAATGGCCACGTTGTGGTGGCGCCCGCCGTCTCGACGCGGCGCGAACTGGTGGACGTGACGCTTGATGGCGCGGTCATCGTGTCCGACGGCGAAATCACGGTGACGTCGAGCGGGTTTTCGGGCAGGGAAGTCACCGGTGGCCTGGTCGTCCGTCAGATGACCGGCCAGCTGGAACTGCGCGACGACGCGATGTCGATCGCCGACCTCACGCTGGAAACGGCCAACAGCCGTGTGACGGGCCGCGCGCAAATGTCTCTGGGGACAACGCCGGCCACGACCGAGGGGCACCTGATCAGTGACTCGGGGCTCTCGCTCCCTGAGTTCGCGCCGTACCTGGGCGCGATCGGCACCCGGACAATGAAGCCGGCGTTTGACCTCACGTGGACGGGCCCGATGGCGGCCATGCACGTGAAGGGCACCGTGCGTTCAGAAGCCGGGGAAATCACCACTGATGCGGTGGCGAACCTCACCGAGGCGAAGACAGTGGTGGGCACCGCGCACGTCGTGCGCCTGGATCTGGCGCCCATCATGTCGGATCCGGAATTCAAAAGCCGGTTCACCGGTGATGCGTCGTTTGACCTCACGTTCGTCGAGTCGGCGGTGTATGGCGTGACCGGGGCGTTTGATGCCCGGCTGGATGACGCGCAAATCTCCGGCTATGCCGCATCGAAGCTCAAGGCGAAGGGGCGGATTGATGCCAAAGGCGTGAGCGCCACGGTTGATGGCGCGGCCTACGGTGCCGCGACGCAGGGCGACATGCGCTGGACGGCAGCCACCGAAGAGTTCACCGCCAAAGGCGACGTGCAGAACCTTGATGTCAGGCGGCTGCCCGCGGTCCTCGATTTTTATCCGGCGCTCGAGACCTTGGTGGCTGCGAAGTATCAGCTCACCAAGACCGGCAGGGACTGGTCGGTGATCGCGACGTTGCAGGAGAGCATGGTCGAGGGCGCGACGATTGCGGCCGGAACCACGCTGGACGTCAAGGCCCGCGGCGAGGACCTGACGTACCACGCCATCGGAAACGTCACGAATCTTGACACGCAGCGGCTGGCGCCCTCGCTCAAGCTCGAGTCCGAGTACCTGCGCGACACGCCCCTCAGAGTGAACACCTGGTTCGACGTCAGCGGCACGGGCCAGACGGAACTCAAGTCCCACGACATGACGTTCGCCTTTCGCGATCTCGCCGCCAACGTGGATGGTGCGCTCATGGAGGGCATGGCGGGCCACGGCACGCTCGTCTTTGGCCGCTTGAGCCTCACAGGTGAAGGCCGCGTGGCCGGAGGGCAATGGGAACGACTCCTCCTCTTGCCGGAGTACGACCTGCAGCCCGTGGGCCACGTCGTGCTGGACGTGGTGATTGACGATGCCACTGCGGAGGAGATTCCATTCGAGTCCATGACGGGGACGGCGCGCATCACGCTGGAACCGTCCAAGCTCGCTGGACTGGACGTCGAGCATGCGCTCGTGAATGTGCGCTTTGCGGGTGGGGCTGCGACGTTCACGGACACCAGCGCCAAGGGCCACGGGCTTGAGGCCACCATCAATGGTGACCTGGCCGTCAGCGGCGCCGGCACCTCCCGGCTCAACTTCGTGATCGACGCGCCGGACCTGACACCAGCCAGTGAGTTCGCCGGCGCCACACTCGGCGGCGCCGCGCATGCAGAAGGTGTGATCACGGGAACGGCGACCGCGCCTGAGATCACCGGCAACGCGCGGGGCACCCAACTGGCGTACGACACGGTGCGCCTGCTCGGACTCCAGGGCACATTCCAACTCCTCGCGCCCGAGTGGGACCTGACGAAAATGCGCGGCGATGTGAAGGCCGACGGTGTCTTCATCGAAGTGGCCGGCCAGACCCTGCAGCGTGCCGTGGTCACCGCGAAACTTGATGGCGCGCGTGCGGATGTGGAGAGCGTGCTTGAGCAGCCCGACCGAAAGCTCACCGCCAATGCCAGCATCCTGATGGACCCCGACACACGCGAGGCCTCGATCACCCGGGCCGATCTCGTGAGCGCGGGCGAGACCTGGCAGCTGGCGCCCGGCGTGACAGGCCGCATCCGGCAGACCACCGGTGGGCTCGCCATCGAAGACCTCAGGCTGGTGAACGGCGACCAGCAACTCAGCATCGCCGGCGCGCTTGCTAACGACGAGTCGAGCCCCGCAGCGGACGGCATTGTGGTGCGCGCCGAACGTGTGTCCGTGGGCGGACTCTTCAAGATCCTGATGGGTGAAGAGCGCGTGAAGGGACTGCTTGGCGGCGAGGCGCGGATCACAGGTTCGCTGGCCGACCCGCTGGTCACCAGCCGGTTTGATATCGGCGAAGGCACGGCGGATGGCGTGCCGTTCCGATCGTTCAGCGGCAAGGCCGACTACAAGTCAGGTCAGGCGGTTGTTGATGTGGCGCTCGAGGTGGACGAGTCGGCCCGGTTGTCGATCGTCGGCACGGTGCCGGTGGCTGCGGCTGAAGGTGGCGGCGAAACGCCGCTCAACGTTCAGGTGTCCGGCAGGATCCCCAACGTCGCGGTGCTTGGGCCCTCACTGCCATGGGTGCGCGATTTGACCGGCGCCGCCGATGTGGATGTCGTGCTGAGCGGCAGCATCGAAAAAATGCTCGCCACGGGAACGGCGGCGATGCAGGACATCGCCTTCCGCGTGCCCGAGCTGGGCGCGAAGTACAAGGGCCTCAACGCCGCGCTGCGGTTCGACGAAACCGTGATGGTTGTCGATCGCTTCGTGATCCTCGACGAGGACGGGAACCAGTTGCGGATGGAGGGCAGCCTCGACGTACTGGCGAGCGGCGCATCCAAGGCCGTCAATCTGCGCGCGCGCGCCGACGAGTTCATCCTGCTGCGCAACGAGTACGGCGAACTTGTGGTCAGCGCCGACCTGACGGCCGGAGGCGATCTGGTGACGCCGAATGTGCTGGGCACCATTCGCGTCGAGCGCGGCCGCGTGGAAGTGGATCGCCTGCTCCGCGAGTTCGTCGTCGCGCAGGGTTATATCGCCATCGGGCCGGTGGGCACGCCGCCGCCGACCAAAGATGCGGACGTGCCGCCCGTGCCGAAGATGTTCGTGGAGTCAGCGGTGAGCATCGAACTCTCGTTGCCCGACAACGTCGTGGTGCGGGGTCGCGGCATCCAGACCGAAGAGGGCGTGATTGGACTTGGGGATGTGAACCTCACCGTGGGCGGCCGGCTGAGCATTCGCAAGACGCCGGGCCAGGAAATTGCGCTGTTCGGCGAACTGGCCGCCGTGCGCGGCACCTACGAGTTTCAGGGGAGCCGCTTCGACATCGCGCGCGGCAGCTTGCTGCGATTCCGCGGCGACGACATGACCAACCCGACGCTCGACATCATCGCCGAGCGCGAAATTGCCGGTGTCGACGTCACCGTTCGCATTCGAGGCACCGCCGCCGAACCCATCCTGACGCTCGCAAGCCAGCCGCCGCTGGACCAGGCCGACATCCTCGCGCTGGTCGCGTTTGGACGGCCGATCAGCCAGTTGGGCACGGGCGAACGGACGTCGCTGGCCGCGCGTGCGACCACGGTGGCGGCGGGCGCGCTCGCGACGCCCATCGCCGACTCGGTGGCCAGGGCACTGGATCTGGATGTGTTCGAAATTCAGGCGGGCGAAACCATCGGGGCCGGACCCACGGTGGTGGTGGGCCGGCAGGTCAGCGACCGGCTGTTCGTGGGGTTCAAGCACGAGTTCGGCACCGCCGGAGCCCAGCGCCTGTCGTTTGAGTACCGCCTGACCCAGTTCCTCAGGATTGTTTCCACGATTTCGACCGGGGGCGACGCCGCAGACCTCTCGGCACGAACCGAGGCGGCCGGCCTGGATTTAATCTTTGTGATCCGCAGGTAGGGTTGGCGTTGACCGATTCCCCTAAGTGTCCGATAATCCAGTGCTTAGCGTCCATAATGGGCACGCGCTGACCATGACAAAAGCCGAACTCGTCGAAGAAGTGTCCCGCGTGTCGGACCTCACCAAGAAACACTCCGAGGTCATCGTGGACAGTGTGTTCCAGACGATTATTGACGCCCTGCACCGCGGCGAAAAAATCGAGCTGCGCGGGTTCGGCAGCTTCCGGCTCCGCCAGCGTGAACCGCGCAAAGGGCGCAATCCGAAGACCGGCGACAAGGTGGATGTGCCGCCGAAGAAGGTGCCGTACTTCAAGCCCGGCAAAGAACTGAAAGACCTGATCAACCAGACTCCGGTGCCCCCCGATGGGGAACTTGGCGCGTAGCGTCTGGTCATGGAACGCCTCTGGACGCCGTGGAGGCTGGCTTACGTGACTGCGGCCAGCAAAGACGCTCCCGGGTGTGTGTTCTGTCAGGCGCTGGCCACCGGCGCGGATGATTCGCTCATCGTGTATCGCGGCACCGCGTGTTTCGTGATTCTGAACCTCTACCCCTACAACAACGGCCACCTGATGGTGGTGCCCAACCGGCATGTCGGGCGCCTGTCGGGCCTCGAGTCCGACGAGGCCGCCGAGATCATGCGCCTGACGCGGGTGGTGGAGATGGCCCTGCAGGAGTTGTATCAGCCACACGGCTTCAACATGGGGCTGAACCTGGGCAAGTCGGCCGGCGCCGGCGTGCTCGATCACCTGCACATGCACGTGGTGCCGCGCTGGAACGGCGACACCAACTTCATGACGGTGGTGGGCGACACGCGCGTGTTGCCCGAAGATCTCGCCCGCACGGCCGAACGGCTTCGGCCGATTCTGTCGCGCCTGGCTCACAGTGTTTGACGGGTACGAAAGGGTCCATGGAGTTCTCTCGCAGTACTGACGACGAAGTGTTTCTCGAGACCGTGCGTACGTTTGCCCGCGATCGGGTGGCGCCGCGCGCCGCCGAAATTGATGTCACCGGGATCTTTCCCCGCGACGTGATCCGCGAAGCGGCCGCCCTCGGGCTGACCGGAATGACCTTGCCGAAATCGGTGGGCGGGTTGGCGCTCAGTTACGCCACGTATGCCGCCGCGCTCGAGCTGGTCTCGGCCGCAAGTGCCACGGTGGCGGTCATCCTGTCGGTCAACAACTCGCTGGTGGCCGAGCCGCTGCACGAGTTCGGTACTGATGTGCAGAAGGAAAACTGGCTGCGTCGCCTCGCGACGGGCGAAGCGCTGGGGGCGTTCGCGCTGTCAGAGGCGCAGGCGGGGTCGGACGCCCGCAATCAGCAGACCTTCGCGCGGCTCGATCCCCAGGGGTACGTGATCTCCGGCCGCAAGGTCTGGGTGGCCAACGCCGACGTCGCCGACGTCGTCATCGTCTTTGCCGCCACGCAGCCGGACGTGCGGGGCCGCGGGATCTCGGCGTTTCTCGTGCCGCTCGATCGGCCCGGCATCAACCGCGTGCCCTCGCCCGATTCGCTCGGCGTGCGGGGCCTGGGCTGCATGGACTTACATTTTGACGAGGTGCGCGTGGGTGCGGGTGCGCTTCTGGGCGAACAGGGCCGCGGTTTCAAGCTGGCGATGCGCGCGCTCGAGGGCGGCCGGGTGGCAATCGCCGCTCAGGCACTGGGCGTGGGACAGGCGGCGCTTGATGAGGCCGTGCGGTATTCGCGCACACGCGTGGCGTTCGGCCAGCCGGTGGGAAACTTCCAGGCCATTCAGTTTCAGCTCGCGGACCTGGCCACGGATCTCGAAGCGGCGCGCCTGCTGATGTGGCGCGCGGCTGATGCGCGCGACCGCGCCCCGAAGGCCACCACTGAAGCCGCGATGGCCAAGCTGCAGGCGTCGGAAGCCGCGCACCGCGCCGCCGACCGCGCCATGCAGATTCTGGCGTCGGAAGGGTACCGCCGCGGGTCTACGATTGAACGCTTGTTCCGGGACATTCGCGCCGCCGAGATCTATCAAGGCACGTCAGAAGTGCAGCGCATGATCATCGCCGCCGACGTGTTGGGATAGAAAACGACCTCTGAGGTAGTTTTCGTGGGTTCGTTTGGGAAAACTACCTCAGAGGTCGTTTTCGGTCCTCGTAGCGCGGCCTGGGTCTCAAGGCCGCGGCTCTTCTCAGGTCCTCGTAGCGCGGCCTGGGTCTCAAGGCCGCGGCTCTTATCCCAGCAGGTGTTTGGCGATCGTCTGCAGCTGCAGGTTGGACGTGCCTTCGTAGATCTGGCCGATCTTGGCGTCGCGGTACAACTTCTCCACGGGATAATCCCTGACGAAGCCGTTGCCGCCGTGCAGATTCACGGCCAGTGACGCCGTGCGCTCCGCGGCTTCCGAGGCGAACAGCTTGCACATGGCAGCCTCGGCCAGGAACGGCTTGCCCGCGTCACGCAACCGCGCGGCGTTGTAGACCGACAGCCGCGCGAGTTCCACTTCCATGGCAGCGCGCGCCAACTGAAACTGGACGCCCTGATAGTCCGCAATCGCGGCGCCAAACTGCTTGCGTTCCTTGGTGTAGCGAATCGTGTGGTCCAACGCGCCCTGCGCCAGACCCACCATCTGGGCGCCAATGCCGATGCGCCCCTCGTTGAGCGTCTCGATCGCCACCTTGTAACCCTTGCCGACGTCTCCCAGAACAGCGTCGGCGCTCACCAGGCAGTCTTCGAAGATCAGCTCACACGTGCTTGATGCCCGGATGCCGAGTTTGTCTTCCTTCTTGCCCACCGAAAATCCCGGGGCGCCCCGCTCAACAATGAATGCCGTGATGCCCTTGTACCCGAGCTGATGGTCGATTGTGGCAAACACGATAAACAGGTCGGCCTCGTTGCCATTCGTGATCCACAACTTGCGGCCGTTGATCACGTAGCCCGCGTCGGTCTGCCGGGCGCGTGTCTGCAGCGCAAACGCGTCGCTGCCAGATCCGGCCTCCGACAGCGCGTAGGCGCCAATTGTGGAGGAGGCGAGGCGCGGCAGTATCCGCTGATGCTGCTCGGGCGTGCCCCAGCGGAGGAGCGCGTTGATCACGAGAGTGTTCTGGACGTCCACCATCACGCCCACCGAAGGGTCCACGCGTGAGAGTTCTTCCACCACCAGGACTGAATGAAAAAACGTGCCGCCCGCACCACCATGGGCTTCCGGGATCTCCACCGACATCACGCCGAGCTTGAACAACTCCTCGATCAGGCGTGGTGAGAACTTGGCTGCGTCGTCCATTTCGCGGACGAGGGGGCGCACCTGAGCTTCCGCGAACTCGCGCACGCTCTGTCGCAGCAGAACCTCGTCTTCACTCAGAACCGTCAGTGGGGGCATAGCCGAAGTGGCGGCGGGTGTCATCGCGGTTACTTTATCACCGGCGCCCCCGGGACCCGGCCTCTCGGGAGGCGGGTGTTATGATGGCGGAACCCTGTGATGACACGCCGCCTTCTTCTCCTGGGCATTGGTGTCTGTGGCTGGGCCGTGTCCGGCTCAGCGGTGACCGCCACAGCCTCCGGCCAGAATCCGCCCTCGCAGGCCCCCCAGCGGCCCACCTTTGTCAGTCGAATCGACACCGTCCGCGTGGACGTCATCGTCACCGACAAACAGGGCCGGCCCGTGGTGGATTTGACCGCGGCCGACTTCGAAATCGAGGAGAACAAGAAGCCGCAGAAGGTGGACTCCTTCAAGCTCATCCAGATTGACGATGAGATGGATGTGGACCCCGCGCAAAACCGCGAAATCCGGTCGCTGGAGCAGCAGGCTCGCGAGGTGGCGCGCGACGACGTGCGTGTCATCGTCATTTTTCTGGACGACTATCACACGCGCATCCTCAATTCGATGGCCGTGCGCGAGAAGCTGGCGCGGTTTGTCCGAGAGCTGAATCCGCGCGACGTGGTGGCGCTGATGACGCCGCTGCTGCCAACGGCGGGGATCACGTTTTCGCGAAATCACGATGCCACCGCACGTCAGATCATGGCGTTCCAGGGCCGGAAGTTCGACTACACGGTGAAGCACCCGGTCGAAGAGATCTACATGTACATGCAGCCGCCGCAGATCGAGATGCTGCGCAACCAGATCGTGACGACCGCGCTGGAAGGGCTGTGTGTGTATATGGGCACGTTGCGGGAAGGCCGCAAGACCATCCTGTACGTCAGTGAAGGCCTGACCAGTTCGGTGCCCTCGGGGGCGCGCACCACCGGGATGTCGCCAGGGACGGGGCGGACGCCGACCCAGCCGCCGGCGTCGGGCCTGGCCCAGCAGATGGAAGCTGAACGCGCGACGCAGTCGCAGCAGACAGTGCTGCTGGACTACCTGCGCTTCATTTTTGCGGCGGCGAGCCGCAGCAACACGTCGATCTACACCCTGGACCCGCGGGGTCTGGCCGCGTCGGAGTTCGACATTGCCGACACCGTCAGCCTGGAAGACGACCGGCGCGCGCTCAACGAATCTACCGACGTATTGCGGATACTGGCCGGCAACACCGACGGCCGCGCGATGGTCGGCAGCAACGACCCGCTGCCGGGACTCAAGCAGATGCTGCGCGACAGCAGCGCCTACTATCTGCTCGGCTACACGTCTACGGAAGCGCCGCGCGACGGCAAGTTCCATCCCATCAAGGTCAACGTGAAACGCCGCGATGTCGAGGTGCGGTCGCGCAGCGGCTACTGGGCGTACAGCGACGATGATGTGGCGCGGGCGTCGGCGCCGGTGTTTATGCGTCCGCCCGAGGTGGTCAAGGCGTTCGACGCGATTGCGGAACCGGCCGCCGGCCGGTTGATTCGCAGTTGGTTTGCGGCAACCCGTCGGCCGGATGGCCGAAGTGATGTGACCCTGGTTTGGGAAGCCATCAGGCCCAGCGGCCCGGAAGTCCCGGCGCGAGTGGCGGTGACCGCGAGCACGCCTGCCGGTAATCTGGTGCATCGGGGCCGCGTGGAGAAATCCGTGGACCCCACGGGTCGGGTGGCAGGGCAGGTGACGTTCGCGGCGGCGCCGGGGCCGTTGGTGGTGCGGCTTTCGGCCGAGAGCGTCGGCGGCGATGCGCTCGACACCGACTCCCGCGAATGGGTGGTGCCCGACTTCACTGGTCCTGACGCGTCGATCAGCACACCGCGCGTGTTCCGCGCCCGGACGGCCCGCGACATTCAAACGCTCAAGGCGGCGGCCGCCCCTGTGCCTGCCACGGAGCGTGCCTTCTCGCGAATCGAACGGCTGCTGATTCGGTTCGAGGTCTACGGCCCCGGCGTCGCCTCGCCCACGCTGCGCCTGCTCAATCGCAATGGCGACGTGATGTCGAGTTGGCCGGTGACCGCGAGACCCGACGGCGGGAGCGAAGCCGAGGTCGCACTCGCCGGCGTACCTCCAGGCGACTATCTGCTGGAAGTGAAGGCGTCGAAAGACGCCGTCGCCGCGACCACGCTCGTCGCCTTCAGGGTCACGGGGTAGAACGGTATCTCGTAGGGCGGCCTGGGTCTCTGTCCTCGTAGGGCGGCCTGGGTCTCTGTCCTCGTAGGGCGGCCTGGGTCTCAAGGCCGCCAAGTGCCGCGGCGTTGAGGTTCACGCCGCGCTACGAAATGCAGTTCCCCAGTTCCTCACTTCCCCAGTTCCCCATTCGGCATGTGGTAGCATCCGGCCCCATATGCTGACACCGCTTCTCGCACTGCAGTCGGCCCTGGCTGCATTCACTGTGTATTACCTGGGCGCATGGTTCATGGGCGCCCGAGCGGCGCAATCCGCGCCGGGCGTTCCCGCCGAAGCGCGTGACACTGCCGCACCGTCGCCCGCCCATCTGGGGATCGGTCTCGTCACCAACTTCTTCGACACGCTGGGCATCGGCTCTTTCGCGCCGACCACGGCCATCTACAAGTTCTTCAAGTTCGTACCGGATCAGTTCATCCCCGGCACACTCAACGTCGGTCACACCATCCCGACCATCATCCAGGCGTTCATCTACACCGCAGCGATTGACGTGGATGAAAAGACACTCATCCTGATGATTGGCGCCGCTGTGGCGGGCGCCTGGCTGGGTGCGAGTGTGGTGGCGAGCTGGCCCAAGCGGACCATTCAGGTCGGGATGGGTTTCGCCCTGCTCGTGGCCGCGGGGCTGTTTGCCTGGCGGAATCTTGGTGGGGGCGGCACCGAGGTTGGCACCACCGGACTCGAAGGGACCAAGCTCATCCTGGGGCTCGTGGGGAACTTCGCGCTGGGTGCGCTGATGACGCTCGGCATCGGCATGTATGCGCCGTGCATGATCCTGGTGGGCTTGTTGGGGATGAATGCGGCTGCCGCCTTCCCAATCATGATGGGGTCATGCGCGTTCCTGATGCCCGTGGCCAGCGCACGATTTGTCCAGAAACACGCGTACGCCAGGCGGCCGGCGCTGGGCCTTGCGATTGGCGGCATCCCCGGCGTCCTTGCCGCCGCCTACATCTTCACCTCACTGGACATCTACTACGTCCGGTGGCTGGTGGTGGGCGTGGTCCTGATCGCGGCCACGATGATGCTCAAGTCGGCGTTCGTCGACAAGGACTAGAAGAGTCGGCAATCGAATCGGGGAACCCGCTGGGCATCGAATCCCGGTTGGTTCCCCGATTGCCGTTTAGGGACAGCCCGATCTGGCGATATATTTATCCTCATGACCTGGCTCCGCGATTCCATGGCCCCCTCCTTCTTCAACGCGATGGCCGACGAGCCCGAGGCGCTCGCGATTCTTGAGCGGGAAGTCGAGACGCTCAAGACCAACCAGAACCTGATCCTGGCCGATCGCCCGGGCACGCTGATCCTGGCGACTCGCAGCCTTCCAGGTTCCCTGTATGAGGGCGTCACTCGTCGCGCCGGTGTGGAGCGTCCCATCTCGTATGCGATGTTTGCGCATTCGCAGACGCACATGCCGGGCATGGGGCAGTCACTTGAAATTCAGCGCTTCCAGTTTGACTGCAAGACCGAAGCGCACGTGCAGGCGGGCCTGGCCGCCGGCGTGACCCTCCCCGAGGATGTGCGAACGGCCGCCCAAAATGTGCTCTCGAAGGACGCCAGATTCGACATGGGCGAGTTCGACCGGCTGCTGTCGATCCTCTGGATCAATCACGCCGCGTACGTCCGCGTGTCGCCACCGGAGAAAACGGCTGAAGCCCTTGTGATGCTCCACCTGTGTGAGGGGCTGAGCGGTCTGTATTTTGACTTCACTCCGCTGGGCGAAGGCTCAAAGGAAATGCGTCTGCTGTTTGGCACCGCGAACCCTCCGCACAACGGGTACCTGGCGCAGGTGGTGGAGATTCTGAATCGGTTCGACCTGGGCGTTCGCAGCGGCGACGTGCTCGACGTCTCCACCGGCGTGCGGCCTTACGCGCTGTTCTCGCTGTGTGTGCGTCCGCGCAACGGCCAGACCATTCCGGAAGGCCAGGGATTCGGCGATCGACTGCAGAGCGAGCTGTTCAATACCCAAATCCTGGCTGCCAATTCGCCCGAGTACCGCGAGTTTGTCACCACCGGCGTGATGAGTGGCGAAGACGCTGCGCTCACGCGCGCACTGGTCGCGTTTTGCCACACGCAACTGGCGCATGCGCAGCCCGACCGCTTTGACTGGGAGGAAGTGCAGGGCGCGATTCATGCGAATCCGGCACTCGTGGCGCAGTTCGTGGCGCTGTTCCGTCTGCGGTTCAGCCCCGAGGACCGGGATCGCCGGGCGTCGTTCAAGACCATGCGTGAGGCCGCCGGCAAGGCGGTGGCCGGCTACGACACCGGCCACGCCCATCTCGACGAGATTCGTCGCGTGGTCTTCCGCTGCTGCCTGACGTTTGTGGATCACGTGCTGAAGACCAACTTCTTCGTCAAAGAGAAGCAGGCGCTCTCGTTCCGCCTGGATCCGTCGTATCTGGCGGATCTGGGACCCGGCACCACGGGGCTGTTGCCCTCGGGCACGCCGTTCCGCATCACGTTCTTTTTTGGCGGCGAGGCCTTCGGGTATCACATCGGGTTTTCGGATATTGCGCGCGGCGGATGGCGCACTGTTATCTGTCAGACCCACGACGACTTCCTCACCAACGCGTCCACGTTGTTCCGCGAGAACTTCGTCCTGGCGCACACGCAGCACCTCAAGAACAAGGACATCTACGAAGGCGGGTCGAAGCTGGTGTTGCTGATGGATGCGTCGGCGTATGCCAAGGCCCCGAAGGGCGTGCAGGATCGCATTCTGAGAAAGGAACAGCGCGATGTCTTCAGCGCCTTCCTGGACATCTACGTCACCGAAGGCGGCGTCGCGAAACATCCGGCGGTGGTGGACTACTACCGGCAGGATGAGCCGATTGAGCTGGGCCCTGACGAGAACATGCACGACGACATGATCGAGGAGATCGCGGTCACGTCGAAGCGGAGGGGCTACATCCTCGGCACCGGCGTGATTTCCTCGAAGAAGATCGGCATCAATCACAAGGAGTACGGCGTCACCTCCACCGGCGTCGTGAAGTTTGCCGAAATCTCGATGCAGGAAATCGGGATCGACATCACCAAGGATCCCTTCTCGGTGAAGTTCACCGGAGGACCCAACGGCGATGTGGCCGGCAACGCCATGCAGATCATGCTGAACCGATGCCCGAAGATGCAGATTCGTCTCATCCTCGACGGCACGGCAGCGCTCCTCGACATGGAAGGCGCCGACGCCACGGAACTGCGCCGCATCCTGCTCAAGGATGACCTGCACGCGTTTGATCCCGCGGCGCTGCACGTGGGCGGATTCATCCTGTTCCGCGGTGCGCCAAAAGACGACGGCATGCGGAAGGTCTACCGGCGGGTCAAGCGCACCGCCGAGGGCGTGGTTGAAGAGTGGGTCTCGGTCGACGAAATGTCGCGGGAGTTTGGTGACCTGCCATTTTCTGTGGCGGCGGACCTGTTCATCCCTGGCGGCGGCCGGCCCGAAACAATCAACGACGCGAATTGGGAGCGCTTCCTGCTGCCGGACGGCTCGCCCTCGTCGCGGGTCATCGTGGAAGGGGCCAACTCCTTCATCACACCCAAAGCCCGTCTGGAGCTTCAGAAGAAAAACGTCGTTCTGATGCGCGATGCGTCGGCCAACAAGTGCGGCGTCATCTCGTCCTCATACGAGATCATCGCGAATCTGCTGCTGAGCGAAGAGGAGTTCCTGGCGCACAAGAAGCAGTACGTGGCCGACGTCCTGAGCATCCTCGAGCGCCGGGCCGAAGACGAGGCTCGCCTCCTGGTGCGACGGCACAAGGATGGCGTGAAGCCGTGGACGCAGATCTCGGACGAGGTGTCGGTCGAGATCAACAGCAACTACAGCCGCCTGTTTGAGTTCTTCCAGAAGAACCCCGACATCGGCAAGCAGGAACTGTTTGAGCGTGTGATTCTCAGCCACCTGCCGACACTGTTGCGCGAGGACCCGGTGTTTCGTGCGCGGCTGGGCGTGTTGCCTCCGAAGTACCGGTCGGCCATTCTGGCGGCGGAGATTGGCTCGTCGATGGTCTATCGCGCCGATCACGACGCCGAGTTCGAGGATTCCATCCGGTTGCACGTGGGGCGGCGATTCAAGTGAGGGCGCCATATATAATTGACGCCTATGAAGTCCCCCGCTCCCGGCACCACGACTGAGACCAACAAGGCCCGTTGGGAGCGCGAGGTCCTGGAGCCCACGCTCAAGCGGTCTCCCGAGCGCGCCGGGGAGTTCACGACGATCTCGGGCCGCCCGATCGATCGCCTCTACACACAAGATGACGTGGCGGAAGGGGAAGCGCCCGCGCCGGGTGAGTTCCCCTACACCCGCGGCATTCATCCCACCGGCTACCGCGGCAAGTTGTGGACGATGCGGCAGTTCGCCGGGTTCGGCACGCCCGAAGAAACCAACGAGCGCTACAAACAGTTGTTGCGCGCCGGCGGCACGGGGCTGAGCGTGGCGTTTGACCTGCCGACGCTGATGGGGCGCGACCCCGACCATCCGCTGTCGCTCGGCGAAGTGGGCAAGTGCGGCGTATCGATCATGTCGCTGGCCGACATGGAACGGCTGTTTGAAGGCATCACGCTGGCCGACATCACGACGTCGATGACGATCAACTCGCCGGCGCCGATGATCTTCGCCATGTATCTGGTGGTGGCCGAACAGCAGGGCGCGGACTGGAAGACGCTGTCGGGCACGATCCAGAACGACATCCTGAAGGAGTTCATCGCCCAGAAGGAATACATTTTCCCGCCGCGGCCGTCGATGCGGCTCATCACCGACATTTTCCAGTTCTGCGCGAAGGACGTGCCGAAGTGGAACACGATTTCGGTGAGCGGATATCACATCCGCGAGGCGGGCTCCACCGCGCTGCAGGAGTTGGCGTTCACGTTGCGTGACGGCATCGAGTACGTGCAGTGGGGCATTGATGCCGGCCTTGATGTGGACGAGTTCGTGCCGCGCATCTCGTTTTTCTTCAACGCACACTCCGACTTCTTCGAGGAGATCGCGAAGTATCGGGCGGCCAGGAAGATCTGGGCGCGTGTGATGCGGGAGCGGTTCGGCGCCAAGGACGAGCGCTCGTTGA
Source organism: Acidobacteriota bacterium (assembly GCA_016716905.1). NCBI lineage: Bacteria > Pseudomonadati > Acidobacteriota > Acidobacteriota bacterium. The sequence continues at coordinate 1,381,126 of JADJUS010000004.1, forward strand.
AGCTGCGGTTCCACAGCCAGACGGCCGGTGTGTCGCTCACCGCGCAGCAGCCCTATAACAACGTGGTTCGCACGGCGCTGCAGGCATTGTCGGCGGTGTTGGGCGGCACCAACTCGCTGCACACCAACTCGCTCGACGAGGCGCTGGCGTTGCCAACCGAGGCGGCGGCCACACTCGCGCTGCGCACACAGCAGGTGATTGCGTGTGAGAGCGGCGTGACGAACGTGGTGGATCCCCTGGGCGGGTCCTACTTCATCGAGAAGTTGACGCTGGATATGGAAGAGGGCGCCTACAAGTACTTCGACGCCATCGACCGCATGGGCGGCATGGTGGCGGCAGTGGAGGCCGGCTTCCCGCAGCGCGAAATCGCCGAGGCGTCGTACCGGTATCAGCAGTCGGTGGAACGCGGCGAGAAGATCGTCGTGGGCGTCAATGGGTATGTGGACCGCGATGAGCCGCCGTTCCCCATTCTCTACATCGACGACCAGGCGTCCGACATGCAGATGGCGCGGCTCAAGACGCTGCGTGAGACCCGCGATAACGCGCGTGTGGCTGTCACGCTGGAGGCCCTCAAGGAGGCCGCGCGCGGCGCCGACAACACCATGTATCCGCTGCTCGATTGTGTGCGGGCCTACGCGACGGTCGGAGAGATGTGTGATGCGCTCCGCGAGGTGTGGGGCGAATACGAAGAGGTCCCGTCAATCTAATGCGAACTATTCGTGTCGTGATCGCCAAACCCGGATTGGACGGCCACGACCGTGGCGCCAAGGTCATCGCCCGTGCGCTGCGTGACGCGGGCATGGAAGTGATTTACACCGGCCTGCGCCAGACGCCGGAAAAAATCGTGGCGGCCGCCTTGCAGGAGGATGCCGATGTCATCGGACTGTCCATCCTCAGCGGCGCGCACATGCACATCTGCCCGCGCGTCATGGCCCTGCTCAAGGAAAAGGGCCTGGACCACGTGAAGGTGGTGGTGGGCGGCATCATTCCCGACGTGGACCGCGAAAAACTGCAGGCCATGGGCATTGCTGGTATCTTCCTTCCGGGCACCCCGATGCAGACGATTGTGGATTTCATCAACCAGCATGTGCAGCCGCGGGCCGAGGTGGTGTAGCCGATGGCCACGCTCTTGCTCGCCGACGATAGCGTGACGATTCAGCGCGTCATTGAGCTGACGTTTGCCGACGAGGGCATTCGCGTCATCTCGGTCAGCGACGGCCAGAGCGCCATTGCGCACCTCAACGCCGAAAGTCCGGACATCGTGCTGGCGGATGTCGGCATGCCCGACGTCGATGGGTACCAGGTGGCCGCGCACGTCAAACACACACCGGCGCTGGCGCACGTGCCGGTGCTGCTGCTGACCGGTGCCTTTGAGCCGATCGACGAACCGCGGGCCCGCGCCACCGGTTGTGAGGGTGTGCTCGTCAAGCCGTTTGAACCGAGGCATCTGATACGGACGGTGCGCAGCCTGCTGTTTGGGCAGAAGCCCGCCGACTTGTGGCCGGCAGACATGCCCAGGGTGGAGATTCGCACCGAGCGCCCCGCGCCCGCGCCCGCGCCGGCGCCAGAACCGCCGGCGCCCACGCCGGAGCCGCCGGCCCCTGCGCCCGTGCCCATGCTCAGAATGGTGCCGCCGCCAGAGCCTGCGCGGGTGGAGGAGAGTGAGCCGATCTCCGAGCCAATCCCTGAGCCGATTGAAGAACCGGCGCCGATCACGTTGTCTGTGCCCTACGAAGCGGATTCGGATCCCGATCTCGCCATCGCGCTCGCGCGACTGGAGTTTGTGGCCGCGCCCGACCCTGACCTTCCGCCAGACATTCACGTGCTCGCCGCTTCGCCCGACGGTGATGCGGCGCCAAGTGTGGAGTGGGACCTTTCAGCCGCGACCACACCCATCGTCGCTCCGGCCGCTGCACCCGTGCTGGTGATGTCGTCGCCGGCTCCGGCGCCCGGGCGCGAGACGCCGACGCCCCCGGCCGAACCGATGTCACTGGCGGCCGTGTTTTCCGCGCTGCTCGCAGCCGAACGCAAAGGTACCGACACGCGTCCCGAGCCGATTGTCGGCGCAGCGTTGTCCGAGGCCCACGTTGAAGAAGTGGTGCAGCGCGTGGTCAGCCGTATGACCGATGAACTGGTACGGAAGATCGTGCTGGAGACCGCCGAACGGCTCATCCGCGAGGAGATTGATCGGATCAAGTCGTAGCCGGCTGTCCTCGATAAGTTCATGGTTCCTGAAAAACCCGTCCTTGAAGGACTTGAAGAGAAGTGGCGCGTCCGTTGGGATGCCGGCGATACCTATGGGTTCGATCGGCAGGCCCCGCGCGCGTCGGTGTTTGCCATCGACACGCCGCCGCCCACCGTCAGCGGCTCGCTGCACGTGGGGCATGTGTTTTCGTACACGCACACCGACGTCATCGCGCGATATCAGCGCATGCGCGGCAAGGCCGTGTTCTACCCAATGGGGTGGGACGACAACGGGCTGCCCACCGAACGGCGCGTGCAGAATTACTATGGCGTGCGATGTGATCCCGCGCTGCCGTACGACCCGTCGTTTACGCCGCCGACCACACCGGGCAAACAGCCCATCTCGGTCTCGCGGCCCAACTTCGTGGAGTTGTGCGAACGCCTGACCGGCGAAGACGAAGTGGTCTTCGAACGTCTGTGGCGGCACCTCGGCCTGTCTGTGGACTGGTCGATGACCTACGCCACGATCAGCGCGCCCACGAGGCGCGTGTCGCAGCTCGCGTTTCTGCGATTGGTGCAGCGCGACCTGGCGTACCAGCTCGAAGCGCCGACGCTGTGGGACGTGGACTTCCGCACCGCCGTCGCGCAGGCCGAACTCGAAGACCGCGAAATGCCGGGTGCGTACCATCGCATTCGTTTCGCGCGCGCTGACGGCGGCTTCGTCGAGGTGGATACGACCCGGCCCGAGTTGCTACCCGCGTGTGTCGCCCTGGTCGCGCATCCAGACGATGAGCGGTATCAGGCGCTGTTTGGGAAAGAGGTGCTGACACCGTTGTTTGGTGTGCCGGTGCCTGTGAGAGCACATCCGCTGGCCGACCCGGAAAAGGGCAGCGGCGTGGCGATGATCTGCACCTTCGGCGACATCACCGACGTCACATGGTGGCGCGAGTTGAGCCTGCCCGTGCGCGCGGTGATTCAGGCAAACGGCACGTTCCGCCCGGTGACATGGGGCGCCGACGGTTGGGAATCCCGCGACGCCGCTTCGGCACAAGCACGCTACGACAAAATTGCCGGGCTGTCGGCGGTCAAAGCCCGCGCGGGTGTGGTGGAGTTGCTGCGCGAGAGCGGCGACCTGCTGGGTGAACCGCGACCGATTACCCACCATGTGAAGTTTTTCGAGAAGGGCGACAGGCCGCTCGAGATCATTACGTCGCGCCAGTGGTTCATCCGGACCATGGCGGAGCGCGAAGCGCTGCTGGGGCGTGGCCGCGAACTCAAGTGGCACCCCGAATACATGCAGGCCCGGTTCGACAACTGGGTGAACGGGCTCAACGGCGATTGGTGCGTCAGTCGCCAGCGGTTTTTCGGCGTGCCGTTTCCGGTGTGGTACCGCGTGCGCCAGGACGGCACCACCGATTTCAGCGCGCGGTTGCTGCCGGCAGAGGCGGACCTGCCCGTGGATCCGTCCACCGATGTGCCGGCCGGATATTCCGCGGATCAGCGCGGTGTGCCCGGAGGGTTTGTCGGCGACCCCGACGTCATGGACACCTGGGCCACGTCGTCGCTCACGCCGTTCATCGTGTGCGGATGGGAACGTGACCCGGCGCTGTTCGCGCAGACGTTCCCGATGCACCTGCGTCCGCAGGCCCACGACATCATTCGCACGTGGCTGTTTTCCACCGTGCTGCGGTCACATCTCGAAACCGACAGGCTCCCCTGGGAGCACGCGGCCATCTCGGGCTGGGTCCTCGATCCCGACCGCAAAAAAATGTCCAAGTCCAAAGGCAACGTCGTCACACCGATGGCGCTGCTTGAGGAACATGGTTCGGACGCGGTGAGGTACTGGGCTGCCAAGGGCGGACCCGGTGTGGATACCGCGTTTGAGCCGGGGCAGATGAAAGTCGGGCGGCGCCTGGCGATCAAGCTGCTCAACGCGTCGAAGTTCGTGCTGGCGCGGACCGAGCCGACCGGACCGGTGACCGAAGCGATCGATCGCGGGATGCTGGCCGACCTGGACGCGCTTGTTCGCAAGGCCACCGCACAGCTCGAGGCCTTCGACTACGGCGCGGCCCTGCGCGATACGGAAAGTTTCTTCTGGACGTTCTGCGACTACTACATCGAACTCGCAAAGCGCCGGCGCCAGGGTGACGACGAGGCTGCGAGATCCGCGATCGCCGCGTCCCAGACCGCGTTGTCGGCGTTGCTGCGACTGTTCGCGCCGTTCATGCCGTTTGTGACCGAGGAAGTCTGGTCGTGGTGGCAGAGCGGGTCGGTGCATCGGGCATCGTGGCCCTCTGCAGCGGCGGATCAACCGGCGCCATCTGAAGATGCCCAGCGTGCGTACGCCCAGGCGTGCGAGGTCACCAATCGCATTCGCGAAGAGCGATCGGCGATGAAGCTCGGGTTTGGTGTGCCGGTGCATGCCAGCGTTCGTCTGCACGCCGTTCATGAGCCGCTGTGGGCGTCGATCTGTGCGGACGTGTGCAGTGGCAACAACGTGACTGACGCCGCGGTGAGTTTCGATGTGGCCGCCGACGCGCCCATCGAAGTGCGCCTGACACCCCTGACCGCACCGGAAGTCTGACAATGACACCTGACCTGGTCCCCGCCGACGTGGCTGCGGCCCTGTCGGCTGCGGGCCTGCCTCCCGTGGTGTTTTTCACGGAAGTGGACTCCACCAACGACCACGCGCTGTCGCTGGCGGATCTCGATGCCCCGGAGTTCACCGCGGTGTTGGCCGACGTGCAGCGAGCGGGCCGGGGCCGCAGGGGGCGCACCTGGTTCTCACCACCGGGCGCGGGCATGTATCTGTCTGTGGTGGTCCGAGGTGGCGGGCTGGAAGCGCAGTTGCCGCTCCTGACCATGGCTGCCGGTGTGGCCGTCGCTGACGCGGTGACCGCTGTGAGCGGCCTGCCCGTGGAACTCAAGTGGCCGAACGACCTTGTGATCGGCAGGCCATGGCGCAAGCTCGCGGGCATTCTGTGCGAGGCTTCAGCGTTGGGCACGCCAAAGGCGGCGGTGGTGGTGGGCATCGGGGTGAACCTCGATCGCGCCGCGTATCCACGGGAGGTCGCGGATCGCGCCACATCGCTGGCCGCCGAGTGCGACCTGCCGGTGTCACGCGCGGATCTGGTGGCGGCCTGCCTCGTCCAACTGCGCGCTCGTGTGGCAGACCTCCGCGCGAGTGAGACCACCACGGTGCTGGACCGCTGGCGTGCGCTTGGCCGCGCGGGTCTGGACCAGGCGCCAGTGCGATGGACCGATGAGCGCGGGGCCTGCCGGGGCATTGCCTACGGGGTTGATGATCGCGGCGCGTTGCTCGTGCGTCGCGCGGGTCCGGTGGCGCACCCGCCCGCTGGCGAGTCGCTCGAGCGACTGATCGCGGGCGATGTGGAGTGGGAGTTGTTGTCTCGTGTCTGACGTCGCTGACTACTGCCGCCAGGTGGAAGCCCATCTGACCCGCACCAACGGCGGTCACATGGTGCGCGTGGTGGGCGCCGGTTTCGCTCTCGTGAAGCAATGGGCCGACGATGGGGTGCCGCTGTCGGTGGTGTTTCGAGCGATTGAACAGAAGGCCGAGCGGCACAAAGCGGGCACGTCGAAGCGTCCCCTTCGCATCGAGTTCTGCGAAGCCGACGTGCGTGAACTCCACGCGGCCTGGCGACGCGCGGTGGGCCTGACCGGCGGGGCTGAACTTGCCCCATCCGAACCGGTCGTCGAGGCATCAGCGGCCGCTGCCGAGCCGAAACGGCGGTCTGTGTCGAAGGTGATCGAGCGTGCGATTGAACGGCTGGGCCGGCTGGCGGGCAGGCTCGAACTGCCTGGGGAGTTTCGTGACGCGGTGAGTCGGGCCATTGAGCAACTCTCGGTGCTGCGCGAGGAGTTGTCGCGCACGCGTGGGGCGGCGCGAGAGCCGTTGCTGGAGCGACTCGCGCCGATCGAGCACGACCTTCTCGCGCAGGCGCGTCACGCCGTGGCGTCGGATAGGTTGCGCGACTTCACCAGTCAGGCGGAGCAGGAACTGGCGCCCTACCGGGATCGCTTGCCTCCCGAACAATGGGCGCGTGCGGTGTCGGTCACTGTGGATCGCAGCGTCCGCGATCATCTGGCATTACCGGTATTGGAGTTGTGATGGCCGATTCGTCCCTCGTGGAATTGCAGGTCGAGCGGCCGGTGGCCGGCGGCCGTATGTTGGCCCGGCTCGATGGCCGTGTGGTGTTTGTGGCCGGCGCGGTGCCCGGCGAACGGGTGCGCGCACGGATAACCAAACGCACCGGCAAGGTGGTGTGGGCCGACACCGTCGAAGTGATCGAGGCGAGCGCGGATCGCCGCGAGGCGAAGGGGGACCCGCGATGTGGGGGCGCGCTGTATGCGCACATCGCCTACGAGCGCCAACTTGCGCTCAAGGCCGAGGTGATTGCCGATACGTTTCGGCGCATCGGTAAACTCACGCTCGATCGTGCGGTCGTCGTGGCGGCATCGCCCGAAGAGGGCTACCGCCTGCGCGCGCGCCTGCATGTGCAGGGCACTCGCGTCGGGTTCCTTCTGGAGGGGTCGCACGCACTGTGCGACGCCGAGGTGACCCGGCAGCTGGGGGCGGGCGCGTTCGAGGCGGTGGGCCGCTTGCGCGAGGCTCTCGGGCCCGCCCTGGGCGCGTGCGAGTCCATCGTGGTGTCGGAGAACATCAGTGGCCTCGAGCGGGTCGCGCTCTGCGAACTGCGTCCCGACGCCGACCCGGTCCGGTTTGCCGGGCTGCCCCTGACGGACGGGTTGTCGGGCGTTGCGGCACTGACGCGCAAGGGCATGTTCACGTGCGCGGGCCACGACAGGATTGTGGAGCACGGCCGTGAACTGCTGGGAGTGGAAACCAATCTCCAGTGGACGCGCCAGGCGGCGTCGTTCTTCCAGGGCAACCGTTTTCTCGTCGGCACGCTCCTGCAACGCGTGATCGACGCGGCCGGTAGCGGCTCTTTTGTGGACCTCTACTCGGGCATCGGGCTGTTCGCCGTCGCGTTGGCGGACCGCGGCGCCACCGGTGTGGCTGTCGAGGGAGATGCGGCGAGTGGACAGGACCTGACGCTCAACGCCGCGCAGGCAGACGGGCGGCTGACGGTGCAGTTGGGGCCGGTGGAAGAAGCAGCGGCGTCGATCCCCGCGCGGCGTCCAGACGTGGTGGTGGTGGACCCGCCCCGCACGGGATTGTCCGCGGAAGTCGCTGATGGACTGTTGCGATGGGAATCAGCGCGCGTGGTGTATGTCTCCTGCGACGTGCCTACGCTGGCGCGCGATGCGGCCAAGTTCGTGGCCGCCGGCTATCGGCTCTCGTCGATCGACGCGCTGGACATGTTCCCGAACACGCCCCACGTGGAATGCGTGGCGGTCTTCGACCGGTGACCCCCGGATCACCATGAAGTTCCATGAAGATCCATGAAGAAATTCATGGGTCTTCTGGGGGTCGTCAAAAAGCGCGGGGTTGGGGGCCCGGCTACGCCGGGGCCGCACGATCGAAGGGAAGGCGGGAGAAAAAGACGTCGGGTGTCTTTTTGGAGGCGGCAGGCAAAAAGACACCCGACGTCTTTTTCTCCGGCCCTCCCTTCAATCGCGCGTGCCGCCGAAGGCGGCACCCAACCCCACGCCTTCATGGAACTTCACTCCTTCATGGTGAATCTTCCGGCCGCAGCCACGAAGCTTGTGAACAGCGACGCTGTCTCCCCGGTGCGCCAGAAGTTCTCGGGGTGCCACTGGACGCCGACACAAAAGCCCGCGCGTGGGGCGCCGGTCGCATCTACCGCCTCAATGGCTTCAATCGTGCCGTCAGAGGCGGTGGCCGACACGACAAAACCCGGCGCGACGACGTCGACGGCCTGATGGTGGCGGCTGTTGACGTCGAGCCGGCCGTCTCCTTTCAGGCTGGGCGCGACGACCTCGGCCAAGCGTGAGCCCGGGACCACCGCCACGTCGTGTGAGATGGCTGTCCTGGGCGTGAGCACGGAGTGATTGAGGCCACCCGGACGTTCAGACGGCAGGTCCTGGACGAGCGTGCCACCGGCCGCGACGTTCAGGACCTGAACACCGCGACAGATGGCGAGTAGCGGAAGCCCGCGTTCGAGCGCGGCTCTGGCGAGCGGCACCTCAAACCCATCCCGCTCGTCGTCAATTTCAACGGTCGGATGTGTCTCGTCCGCGCCGTACAGTGACGGCCGCACATCGGGGCCGCCGGTCAGGAGGATGCCGTCAAGCCCGTCGAGGGCTTCGCGCGCAGGGCCAGCCGCCGGCGACAGCTCGCGCACCTCAGCTCCGGCCGCCTCAAGCGCCGCCGTATAGTCTTCCCTCGCAAACGCCACCCCAATCACCGGTCGCTTCACAATGCCTCCTGGACGCTGGACGCTGGACTCTGGACTCTGGACTCTGGACCCTGGACTCTGGACTCTGGACCCTGGACTCTGGACTCTGGACTCTGGACCCTGGACTTTCACATCCTGATTGGAACCGAGCAACCCATCAGTTCCAGGGAGCGGGTGAGCTGCCGTTTGCAGTACGCCACGGCGGCCGCGCGCCACAGGCGGACGTCCGCGCGTTCTTCGCGCATGATCGGCTGCCGGTGATAGAACGTGTTGAACGACTGCGCAAGTGTGAACGTGAACTTTGCCAGGTGCGAGATCTCGAGCGCGCGCACCGCGGAATCCACAATTTCGTCCAGGCGGGCGGCCTCAAGGACCAGGCCCCACAATTCGTCGGCTTCCTCGCCTTCGACCAGGGCGGCCGGTGAGAGCGCATCGAGGTGGTCGGCGATCGTCTCTGCGGTCACGCCATCGCGCTCACGCAGTTTGCCGAAGATGTTGTTCGCGCGTACGACTGCGTACTGGAGATACGGGCCTGTGTCGCCCTCAAAGCTCAGCGCTTCCTTGATGTCGAACGCGATGACTTTGCCTCGCGAGAACTTGACAAGGAAGTAACGAACGGCCGCGACGGCGATGGCTTCGGCGATGCCTCGTGCGTCGGCTGCCGGCAGGTCGGGCTGCCGTGACATCACTTCGCCGGTCGCGGTTGTGATGAGGCGGTCCAGCAGGTCGTCGGCCTTCACGCCGCGGCCTTTCCGGCCCGACACCTCCACAAACGGCTTGCCGAGGCCTTCTTCATCCGCGTAGCCCAGCTCGCGCGCGGTGGCATGCGACAGCGCGACCATCTCGTAGGCGAAGTGCGTCGATGCTTCTGCCTGCTTCGCGAAGCCCATCGCACCAAGCGCTTGCTTCAGCAATTCCTGAAGGTATGCCTGTCGCGAGTCGATGACGTTGTAGACCGCCGACGCGCGTCCAAACGGCGGTGGCGCTGGGCCATCTGTCTGCGGCGTTGAGGTGGTGGCCCACAGCGGCCGGCCGCCGCGGTCGTCGAACACGCGATAGTGGAAGTCGCGCCCGAGCAGCCCGAACTTCCAGAATTGGTTGGCGATGTCCTTGCCGACGTAGGTGACGGTGCCGTTGGAGCGCACGATGACCTTCTCGCGGGACTCTGCTTCATCTTCGCTCGGCTCGTCGGACTCGGCGGTCTGGCCGTCCTCGATCTTCATCGCCCAGCATCCGGCGAGCCGGCCTTCGGTCTGCAGAAACACGGCGCCGAGGGCCTTCAGTTCTTCGAAAGCCTTGGTCCAGAACTGCAGGCGCAGGATGTCGCCTTCCCACGTCAGCAGGTCGTAGTCCACATTCATGCGCGCCATCGTGCGCAGGTGGCAGCGCACAATCCGATCGGCGATGAACGCGCCCATCTCCGCCATCGCGTTTCCGCCGGCTTCGATGCTGTGCATCGCGGCGGCGCGCACCTTCAGCCGCTCGGCGTCACCCTCGTACCACTCGGTGACCTTCGCGTACAGGTCCCAGCAGTAGTAGTCGAAGCGGACACCCGGGTCGTCCGCGAGCGCCCTGACGCCGGCCAGATCCCGACCTTCGAGCTGTGAGAAACCCACCACCACGTCGGCCACCTGCACGCCCGTGTCATCAATGTAGTTCTGCACTTCCACCGGCCGGCCCTGGAATCGCAGCAGCCTGGCCATGGTGTCGCCGAGGGCCGAGTTGCGCAGGTGCCCGATGTGCGCGGCCTTGTTGGGATTGATCGCCGTGTGCTCGACGATGACCTTGCCGGCGCCTGCGGTCTGCAACGACTTGCCCTGCTTCTGTTGCGCGGCATCCCTGAGGCGCGCCATCACGAAGGTCCGGCGGTCGAGATAAAAATTGAGATACCCGTTCGGCGCGGCTTCGACCCGGTCAACGCCGGGGATGGTGCCGAGCGCGGCCGCCAGTTCCTGTGCGATCGCGCGCGGCGCCTTGCGCAGGCGTCGTGCCAGTTCAAACGCGACCGGCACCGCCAGATCACCCAACGCGCGTCGCGGTGGCGTCTCGATGACGATGGGTGGTTGATCGTTGTCGGGCAGACCGAACGTCTGCGAGAGCGTGTGTTGCAACCGGCTTCTGACGAGGGCGTGAACAGGCAGGATCATGCGAACCGTTATTGTACCCGGGCGTAGTCCTCGGGCGTATTGAGGTTGGCCAGCATGTGACCGGGATCGCCAAATGCCGCCACGTCCTGTTCCGACAGCTCACCAATGTTGAGCGTGAGCCCCAAGTCCGCCGCTTTGAGGTGCCCTGCGGCGATGGCCTCGTGGATGCGTTCGCGCGCCGATTGCCGGTAGCAGGCCACGAGTGGCTCAGGCCCCCGGCTGGTTCTGACCCAGGCGCCGTCTCCCGACTCGGCGAGTGCAAGCAACGCTCGCAGCAGTGGTTCCACGAGGAAGGGCATGTCGCAGGCGATCACCAGCACGCGATCGGCAGTGGTGGAGGCAAGCGCGGTGTAGATGCCTCCAAGCGCTCCGGCACCCAGCACCCGATCCCCCACCACTGGCAGGCCGAGATCGGCAAATCGATCCGGGTCGTGACCGACCAGGAAGACCTCGTCGGTGACACGCTGCAGCAATTGGACCTGACGGACGATAATGGAGGTACCGTCAATGACGAGCCGACTCTTGTCGCGTCCGTCGAATCGGCGAGCCCGGCCCCCGGCCAAAATGGCCCCGGCCGTCGTCTGCACAGACATCTTGCGGAGAATGATGACACGGCTACACGACTATCAAGTTCGCCGCTTCCTGACAGCGGGTGTCATTGTGGGTGCGCTGCTGTGGCCGGCAACGGGCAAAGCACAAATTGGTCCGTCCGCGCGCGCGCTGGTGCTGCCGTTTTCCGTGATTGTTGAAGCCAATGTGCCTGGCGGGGAAGGCGCGGCGTTCTGGCTTGGAGAGGCGGCGGCCATCCTGCTGGCCGACGAACTTGACGCCCGCGGCGCGGCTGCGCTGTCACGAGCGGACCGGCTGGATGCGTTTTCGCGATTGCAGTTGCCGATGACACCGACGCTCACGCGAGCCACCATGATGCGGGTGGCTGAGTTGGTCGGCGCCAGCGAACTGGTGATTGGCGAGGTTCGTCTGGGAGCGCGGATGACCGTCACCACGCGTGTCATCGCGGTGGACTCTGCGCGGCAGCGTCCAGAAATTGTCGAAGAAGGCCAGGGCACGCAGATCTATGCCGTGTTTGAACGCATCGCCGCGCGCCTGGTGCCCGGCACCGAAGGCGCCCCGCACCGGCCGCACTTGCCACTCGGGGCGTTTGAGCAATACGTGAAAGGCCTGGTGGCGCCCACACCGGCGGCCCAGGAGCGTTTCCTTGAGCAGGCGCGGCAACAGGCGCCTGCCGACGACCGAGTCTTGCTCGCGCTGTGGGATTTGTATGCCTCCCAAGGCGCCGACGCCAAGGCACTGGCCGCTGCACAGGCCGTGGGCCGCAACGCGCCGCTCGATCGGCAGGCACGTTTCTCCGCGGCCTTGTCGATGATCGCGCTTCGTCGCTACAACGACGCCTTCGCGGTTCTCCAGGCCTTGCATGGCGAGACGCCCTCGCCGGTGTTGTCCAACGCGATGGGTGTGATTCAGCTGAGACGAGGCAGCACGCCCCAGACCGGCCTTCCGTCGTATTTTTTCAACCGCGCCGCCGACGAGGCGCCCGACAACGCGGACTACCTCTTTAATCTCGGGTATGCCTACGCGCGCAGCCGCGACGTGGACGCCGCGCTGTATTGGTTGCGGGAAGGGGTGCGTTTCGCGCCCGCTGACGGCGAGGCGCATCTGCTGATGAGCCAGATGCTGATGATCGGCGGCAGGAAGGTGGAAGCCCAGCGGGAGTTTGATCTGGCGAAGCAGCTCGGCACCAGCCTCGAACCTGAAGGCCTGGCGCTCAGTGATGCGGTGCCCGCCGGTCTGGAACGCCTGGTGGGCCGGCTCGATCTGCGCCCCCACGATCGCGTCAACGCCGCCATCGCCAATCCGGCCCAACGCGAACAACTTGAACTGGCCGCGTTCCATGTGGCCCGAGGCCGCCGCCTGTTTGAGCAGGAAGATGACCGTGCGGCCGCCAACGAGTTGCGCCGCGCGATCTACCTGCGCCCGTATGACGATGAGCCGCATTTGTTGCTGGGTCGTATCTACCAGCGGGGCGGCCGGCTCAGCGAAGCCATCGATGAGTTTCGCATCGCGGTGTGGTCGCGCGACTCGGCAGAGGCCAGGGTGCGGCTGGGTGAAGCGTTGCTTGATAGCGGCGATCGGCCGGGTGCCAGAGAGCAGGCGCTACTGGCAATCGCGCTCGTGGCCGACCATCCCGAGGCGAAGGCGTTGCTCGCGAGGATCGGCGGAAAGGCTCCATAGTGCGTGCTAAGATCGAGGGCGAAATCATGTCCGATCAGGGTTTTCACGAAGTCCAATTGAGCGGAAAACAGCTGGTGTTTCTGTTCATGTCCGCTGTCGTGCTGGCGGTCGTGGTGTTTTTGCTGGGCGTCAACGTTGGGCAGGGTGTGCGTTCGGCCGTGGGTGACACGGAAAGCACCACTGCCGAGGCAACGGTGCCCGAGACCCTGGTGCCGTCTGACCCCGCCGTGGGCGAAAAGGCCGAGAAGCCTGCCGAGCCCGAGCTGAGTTACCACGAGATGCTGGTGGGTTCAGCCACGCCTCCGGCTGTGGCTGAGGTCGCGCCACCCAAACCTGAGGTGACCGCAACGGCGGCGCCTGTGGCTGCCGCGCCGCCGACTGCCGGTGCAGGCGACTGGTTCCTGCAGATGGGCGCCTACTCCACGCGCGGCGTGGCCGACAGCCAGGTGGAGAAGCTCAAGCAGTTGAGCGTGCCGGCGTTTGTGCTTGTGCCTGTCGCGGGTTCTGCGGACAAGTTGTTCAAGGTGCGCGTCGGCCCCTACAAGGACCGCGCCGAGGCGGAGCAGATCAAGATCCGCCTCGAACGGCAGGGCACTTCATCGCGAATTACGCGCTAGTGACCACGTTACTGGCACTGCTGTCCGGCGGACTCCTCGCCGCCAGCTTTCCGAAGTACGGACATCCCGCCTTCGCATGGACGGCGCTCGCCCCATTGTTCGTGGCGGTCGCGCTGCGCGCCACGCGATCGCCTGCCGCAGGTAGCCGCGGCGTGTTCGCGCTGGGCTGGCTCACCGGCATCGTACATTTCAGCCTGACGGTGTCATGGGTCGTGGAAGTCATGAACCTGCACGGCGGCCTGCCGCTGCCGGTGGCCTGGGCGGTCATGCTGTTGCTGGCCAGTTACCTGGCGCTCTATCCGGCCCTGTGCGCGGTGTTGGTGGGGCGTGCGGTCAGACAATTTGGCGTCACAGGGTTGTGGCTCGCGCCGGCGTGCTGGGTGGCCACGGAGTGGCTGCGCGGCTGGGTGGGCGGCGGCTTTCCGTGGGCGCTGCTCGGCACATCGCAGGCGTCGGTGACGCCCGTGATTCAACTCGCAAGTGTCACTGGCGTCTTTGGCGTCTCAGCACTCCTGGCGCTGGTGTCGGCGGCAGCCGCTGTCGTGACCGTCACGCGTCGGCCCAGGCATCTGTGGGCAGCGGGCGGCGTGATGGCGCTGGTGGCGCTGGTGACGGCGCTTGGGGCGTGGCGTGTGGCGGGTGGCACGCTTGTGCTGAGCGGTCCGGTTCTGAAGGTGGGGCTCGTGCAGGGCAACGTGGCCCAGGGCCAGAAATGGGATCCGGAGTTTCGACAGGAGATCATTGATCGCTACCTGCGCTTGAGCCGGCAGGTGATCGACGTCGGCGCGCGGTTCGTGGTGTGGCCTGAAGCGTCGACGCCGTTCTTTTTTGAAGCGGAGCCGTTGCGTGCTGAGCCGATCCGTGCGCTGGCCAGAGAGACGCGCACGGCCATCCTCATCGGCAGCGACCTGTTCGAGCGCGACGCCGCGGGCGACCGCATCTATAACTCTGCGGTGATGGTGGGCGAGGACGGCACCTCGCGGGGTTCGTATTCGAAGATGCAGCTGGTGCCCTTTGGCGAATACGTGCCGCTGAAGTCACTGCTGTTCTTCATTGGTCCGCTGGTTGAGAAGGTGTCGGACTTCACGCATGGCACCGATCCCACGGTGCTTGAGGCGAGCGGCGTCAAGACGGGCGTGGCCATTTGCTACGAGGTGGTCTACCCGTGGATTCCGCGGGCGTTTGCCGAGCGTGGCGCCCAGTTGCTCACGACCATTACCAATGACGCGTGGTTCGGCGTGTCGTCGGCCCCGTATCAGCATTTTGAGCAGGCCAGTGTGCGCGCAGTGGAACAGGGGCGCTATCTGGTGCGGGCTGCCAACACCGGCATCTCCGGTGTGGTGGACCCGTACGGGCGGACCATCGTGACGACCGGGTTGTTTGAAGAGACGGCGATCACCCAGGACGTGCGGTTGATCCAGTCGCGCACGATCTACAGTTATCTGGGCGACGTGGTGGCGTGGGTCTGTGCACTTGCCGCTGCCATGGTCGCGGTGACAGGCCGCCGGCGTCGCCAGACGGCGGCGCAGAGCGCCGCAGGTGGGGAGCAGTTATGAGTGAACGAGAAATGACCATCGAAGAGCAGGCGCGCTGGTACGCGGACCTGGCCGACCGCGCCGCCGATCTCCGGAGGGGGCTTTGACGAAGCACGGCTCGAGCGTGAACTAGGACAGATCGAAGCCCAGGTCTCTGAACCCGACTTCTGGAAAGACCAGGAGCGCGCACAACAGACACTCCAACGACGCCGGCGGCTCGATGACGACCGCGTGATCGCGGCGTCCGTCCGCACGCAGACCGACGACTTGGCGGTGCTGATCGAGTGGGGCCGGCAGGGAGAAGACGTGTCGGCGGACCTCGCGAAGGGGTTGACCGCGTTCGCTGCGGCCATTGAGGCCGGTGAAGTGCGCACCATGCTGTCGGGGCCCATGGACAGCAACAACGCCATTGTCACCATCCACCCTGGCGCGGGCGGGACCGAGTCGCAGGACTGGGCCCAGATGATCATGCGCATGTACATCCGCTGGAGTGAGCGTCGCGGCTTCAAGCGCGAGGTGGTCGATCTGCAGCCCGGTGACGAAGCCGGAATCAAAAGCGCGACCATGACCATCTATGGTGAAAATGCGTACGGTCTGCTCGCCGCCGAAGCCGGTGTGCACCGGCTGGTGCGGATCTCGCCGTTTGATCAGGCCGCGCGCCGGCACACGTCGTTTGCCTCGGTCTATGTCTGGCCCGAACTGCCCGACGACATCGACATTGAGATCGATGACAAGGATCTTCGCGTGGATACCTTCCGGTCCAGCGGCGCCGGCGGTCAGCACGTCAACGTAACGGACTCGGCCGTGCGCTTGACCCACTTGCCGACCGGTATCGTCGTGTCGTGCCAGAACGAACGGTCGCAGCACAAAAACCGTGCGTCGGCGATGAAGGTGCTCAGGTCACGGTTGTACGACGTCAAGATGAAGGAACAGCAGGCGAAGCTGGATCAGATTGGCGGCGAGAAAAAAGACATCGCCTTCGGCAGCCAGATCCGCAGCTACGTGCTGGCCCCGTACCGCATGGTGAAAGACCACCGCACCAAGTATCAGGTGGGTGATCCAGACCGCGTGCTCGACGGCGACCTGGAGGAGTTCATCCGGGCGTACCTGTTGAAGAAGGGCAGCGGCAACCTCGCCGCCACCGACGAGGCCGACGACCTCTAGGGTCCAGGGGCCAGAGTCCAAGGGGCTTCCAGGATTTTCACCATGGAGATCCATGAAGATCCATGAAGGCGCGGTGCTGGGTGCCGCCTTCGGCGGCACGCAGGATCGGAGGGAAGGCGCGAACGAACGCAGGCGAAACCCAAAACGACCTCTGAGGTAATTACCGCCGACAGTTCCCGGTAATTACCTCAGAGGTCGTTTTGCTCTCCACCTGCGTTCGTTCGTGCCTTCCCTCCGATCCTGTGGCCCTGGCGCAGCCAGGCCCCCAACACCGCGCTTTCAGACGGCCCCATGCAACATCATGAATTCCTTCATGGAACTTCATGGAGCTTCATGGTGAATGAAGCGATGAACGCTTTCAGCGAATCCCTGGCTCGGTGCCGGCGATGAACGCTTCGAGGCCTTTGCTGGTCATGACCATGATGACGTTGCTCGGGCGTTCGAAGGACGGCGGGGCGGGGAGTTGGGCGCGACGGCGTGCGACCCACGGTTTCATGATGTCGATCCAGATCGGCAGCGCGGCTGCGGTGCCCGTCTGGCCGGGGCCGATCGGCTTCTTCTGATCGCGGCCCACCCACACGCCGAGCGTGATGTCGGGATCGAACCCGATGAACCAGGCGTCAGTGTAGTCGTCGGTGGTGCCCGTCTTGCCGCCCACGGGCCAGTCCAGCACCTGCGCTCTGACAGCAGTGCCGTGTTGAACCGCGCCTTGCAGCAGGTGCGCCATGACAAACGCGGTGTCGGCGCGTAACGCGTCGTGTGGCACCGGCCGGCGGTCTTCGAGGATGTTGCCATCACGATCGAGGACTTGCGTATACGAGAGTGGTGTGACGCGCACGCCTTGATTGGCGAACGCCGAGTAGGCCGACGTCATCTCGATGAGCGTCGCTTCGGCGGCGCCAATGGCCACCGGCAGGAACGCCGGGAGGGGAGATGTGATGCCCATGCGCTTGGCCGTGCCGATGACTTGCGGCGGACCGAGCGCGTCCATCAGCTTGATCGTCGGGATGTTGCGCGACCCGGCGAGTGCGTCGCGCAGCATGACCTGCCCGAGGTATTCGCGGTCGTAATTTTGCGGCTGCCACAGCGGCTGGTTCGGGCCGGCGACAAAACTCACGGGACTGTCGTCGATGAGCGACGTGGCCGTGTAGCCGCGGTCGATCGCGGCCGTGTAGACAAAAGGTTTGAACGTCGATCCCACTTGCCGCAGCGCCTGCGTGGCGCGGTTGAACTGGCTGCGTCCGAAGTTGTGGCCGCCCACCATCGCCAGAATCTGTCCGGTCCGGTTCTCGATGGCCACCACAGCGCCTTCGATAGACGGCGTCTGCTCGAGGCTTGCCACAAACTGTTTGGACTCGTCGACGCGGCTGATCACCCGCACTTCGATCAAGTCTCCACGCCGTACCAATGTGTCTGACCGTCGTCGGGTCCACGCGTAGCCGGCGGCCGCGATGGTGCCTTCCCACGCGCCGGCGCGCACACGGATGGTGCCCTTATCCATGTTCAGCACCAGCGCGGGAATCACGTCGTTCACCGTCGGCGGACGCGACCAGCGCGGCACCCTGAACGTGTCGAGGTCCACCTTCTCGGCCACGAGGTTGCGTGCCGGCCGCCGATAGCCGCCCAGCCGATCGATCCGTCGCAGTTCGCGGTCCAGAACCTCGATGGCCGTGCGCTGCAACTCCGCATCCAGTCCCGTGCGTACCGTCAGGCCGCTTTCGTAGATCGCCTTGGCGCCGTAGCGGTCCTGCAGCTCCTGCCGGATGGTCTCCGTGAAGTGCGGTGCCAGCGTGGGACCACCCAGCGGCGCTCCGGAGGTGACAATGGGCCGGGCTTTGGCGGCGGTGGCTTCCTCTGGCGTGATGAAGTTGTTGGCGGCCATGCGGTCCAACGCCAGGTTGCGCTTGCGCCTGGCCTCGGCCATGTTCACGTAGGGACTCTGCCGCTCGGGTGTCTGGATGATGCCCGCAAGCATCGCCGCTTCTTCAAGCGTCAGGTCCGTGATTGATTTGTCGAAGTACAACCGCGACGCGGCCTGCACGCCATACGCGCCGTGGCCCCAGTAGATCTGGTTGCAGTACATCGTGAAGATTTCAGACTTGCCGTAGCGCCGCTCGATTTGCAGCGCGACGAGCGCTTCCTTGATCTTCCGCTCCCAGCCGCTGACGTCCACCCAGGCGTTCGGGTCGCGCCTGAATCCAATCGTGTCGCGAAACAGGTTGCGCGCCAGCTGCTGGGTGATGGTGGACCGGCCCGGCGTGCGGCCAGTGCCCGTCAGGTCGCGAACGACCGCCCAGACCATGCGGGTAGGCTGCAGCCCCATGTGGTCGTTGAAGCCGGCGTCTTCCACCGCCATGATGGCCTGGCGCAGCACGGGTGGAATCTGCGCGTCGGTGATGATTTCGCGGCGCTCGGTGGCGAACTCGCCGACCACGCCGCCGTCTCGCCCGACGACCCGGGTGATCGTGCTGGGCGCGTAGCTATCGAGCGCGCTAATCTGCGGCAGGTCGCCGACAAACGCGAGCACCACACCGCTCGCAATGCCGAACAACGCTGCCGCAAGGAAAAGCGCGACGAGACCGAATCCACGGACGAGACGGATCGTGACGACAGCCATGAGCTGTCTGTAACGATATCAGCCCCCGCTGCGGCCGCGACGGACCGCGGTGCCCGATCCGCCTCCCGATCGCCCGCCCGACTGGCCTGTGGATGGGGTGCGCGAGCCCGAAGGTGCCCCGGATCGAGGCGGCGACTGTACGCCGGACCCCGAGCGTTGCGGCTGCGACGGCCTCACCGACTGCGTGGGCCGCTCGGAAGAGGGCGACTGACGCGTGGTCGGCGGAGCCGGTCGCGATTCCTGCGGCGAAGGCCGTGAGATCGACGGTGCACGCCGATCCGTCGGCCGCTCACTCGGTCTCTGACGTTCCTGCGGCTCAATCCGCTGATTCGAGGGCACCTGAGGCCTGGTCGCCATCGGTGTGTTACGCGACGGGAACGGTGATTGGCTCGTCTGCGGCGACTGCGACGGGGCATTGCGCGGCACACCGCGCGGAACCGCTCTCTGTTGCGGCTCGGGGCGCTGCTGCTCCGGCCGGGTTTGCTCGATGCGGCGCTGGTCAATCACTGGAGGCCGCGTGCCTCCGCCAGTGGGCCGGCTGGATCCGTAGTTCGTGTCGCGCTGATCGCGCTGGTTGTTCGGCGATGGCCGTCCAGTGAACGGGCGCGAATTGTTCGGTCGCGAGTAGTAGGGCACTGACGCGTTGAATGACGGCCTCGGCGCCGCGTATCCGACGCGCCTGGCCTGCACGGGCCGCTGCGGCACCCAGAACCACCGCGACCCGCCTCGCTCCCATCGCCCGTAGTGATGCGTCGGCCACTCCCAACGCGACCCACCAATCCAGCTGTAGCCAAAGTTCACGACGAACGACCAGCGACCGGTGCGATACGGCTGCCACCCCACCGACACTCGGGGATACCAGACCCACCCGTACGAGCCGTAGCGCCCCCACGAGCCATGCCGATCGAAGTCGCCACCATACGCGCGCAATTCAACAGGCAGGTACCGCACCGATTCCACGCCGTAACGATCGGCTTCGAGCGACTCAGTCCAGCGTTCGAAGTCGTCACGTGGCGTGGTGTAGGCGTACGGCACCGACGGTGCGTAGCTTGCGGTCGTTAATGCGCGGGTGCCGGCACGCACCGACGTGCGGCCCAGTGAATTTTCGAGCTCGGCCAATCCACGTGAAACGGCGAGTTCCAGTTCCGCTTCGCCTCGTCGGTTGTCAGAGAGGGTGATGCGATAGTCGCCGCCGGCCCGCACGAGCGCCGCGCCTGCGGGCCGCGCATCAATATCAAACGATCCGGCGCGCCACGTCACTTTCAGTCGTCCGGCCTGCAGCCGCCACGCGGCGGAATCGTCAATCGTGATGTCGGTGTATTCGTCGAGGGCAATGACGCTGCCGTCCGAGAACAACACTTCGACGCGGCCGCGCGATGTGCTCAGGCGATCGCCCACTTCAAGCGGCACCTGCTCGAAGTCGCGGACGCTGTCGCCGCCACGGTAGAGCTGCGCACTGCCATCAACCGCCGAGACATACGCCGGCACGTCCTGGTAGTACTCAGCGTCGCCCGCGTAGGCCGGCTGTTCAGAGTCGCGCCCAGGCACGTACTGCTGTCCCGGGTCGTCGCGATACTGCGCAATGAGAGAGGGTGACCAGACGAGGGCGCCGGTCGTGAGGACGGGAATTACAAGAAGCCTGACTGTGCGTGCAAAGGTCATCGGACCCTCTAAGTCAGACAGTGAGCTGGCAAAATCAGTATAGCGCGCATTTCGTAGCGCGCGTCCGGCGGCCTTGAGACCCAGGCCGCCCTACGAGGAAATTGAGCCCCAGGCCGCCCTACGAAATACGGTGACGGGGCCGGTATTTCGTAGCGCGGCGTGAACCCCAACGCCGGGCCGGCGTAGCCAGGCCGCCCCAGGAAACAGCGGCCTGGGTCTCAAGGCCGCGGTTCTATTGACAAACACACACTCATCTTTCTATAATGTCTGAGACTAAGGTTTGGCCATTTTCCTGCCCCATGCGGCAGAGGAGCAACGGACATCATGAGCAAGATCATTGGAATTGACCTGGGCACCACGAACTCTGTCGTCGCCGTTATGGAAGGTGGCGAGGCGGTGGTCATCACCAACTCAGAGGGCGGGCGACTGACGCCGTCGGTGGTTGGGTTTGCGAAGTCGGGCGAGCGCCTGGTGGGCCAGGTCGCAAAGCGCCAGGCCGTGACCAACCCCGAGAACACGGTGTACTCCATCAAGCGTTTCATGGGCCGCCGGTTCGACGAGGTGGGCGAGGAACTGAAGATGGTGCCGTATCGGGTGACGGCAGAAGGTGGCCACGTCGCCGTGAAGGTGGACGGGCAGGACAAGCCGTTCACGCCGCCGCAAATCTCCGCGATGATCCTCGGCAAGCTGAAACAGGCCGCCGAAGATTACCTCGGCCAGCCGGTGACCAAGGCGGTCATCACGGTGCCGGCGTACTTCAATGACGCACAGCGTCAGGCGACGCAGGACGCCGGCAAGATCGCCGGCCTCGAAGTCATGCGCATCGTCAACGAGCCCACGGCGGCCGCGCTGGCCTATGGACTCGACAAAAAGAAGGACGAAACGATTGTCGTCTATGACTTCGGCGGCGGCACGTTCGACGTGTCGATCCTCGAAGTGGGTGAGGGCGTCGTTGAGGTGAAGTCCACCAACGGCGACACGCATCTGGGCGGTGACAACCTCGACCAGCGCGTCATTGACTGGATTGTCGCGGAGTTCCGCAAGCAGGAAGGCATTGACCTGTCGAAAGACCGGATGGCTTTGCAGCGCCTGAAGGAAGCGGCGGAGAAAGCCAAGATGGAACTCTCAACGCTGGTGGAGACCGAGATCAATTTGCCGTTCGTGACGGCGGATGCCACCGGTCCCAAGCACCTGGCGATGAAGCTGACGCGCGCCAAGTTCGAGTCGCTCGTCGAGGACCTGTTGCAGAAGACGATGGGACCGTGCCGGCAGGCGTTGCAGGATGCGGGCCTCTCGGCGAAGGACATCGACGAAGTGGTGATGGTCGGTGGTTCCACTCGTATCCCCCGCGTGCAGCAGCTCGTGAAGGACCAGTTCGGCAAAGAGCCGCACAAGGGCGTGAACCCCGACGAAGTGGTGGCGATTGGCGCCGCGCTGCAGGCCGGTGTGCTCTCGGGTGAAGTGAAGGACCTGCTGCTCCTCGACGTGACACCGTTGTCACTGGGCATCGAAACGCTGGGCGGCGTGATGACGACGCTGATTACGCGGAACACGACGATCCCGACGCGCAAGAGCGAGACGTTCTCGACGGCGGCCGACGGCCAGACGAGCGTGGAAGTGCATGTGCTGCAGGGCGAGCGCCAGATGGCGCGCGACAACCGGCCGCTCGGCAAGTTCCATCTCGACGGCATTCCGGCGGCGCCGCGTGGTGTGCCGCAGGTGGAAGTGACCTTCGACATCGACGCGAACGGCATCGTGAATGTGTCGGCCCGGGACAAGGGCACCGGCAAGGAGCAGAAGATCACCATCACCGCGTCGAGCGGCCTGTCGAAGGACGAGGTCGAGCGCATGGTGAAAGACGCCGAAGCGCACGCCGAGGAAGACAAGAAGCGCAAGGAAGAAGTGGAGACGCGCAATCGCGCCGACCAGGCGGTGCACGCGGCGTCCACGTTCCTCAAGGAGTCGGGCGACAAGGTGCCGGCGTCCGATCGCATGGCGATTGAGTCGGCGGTCAACGATGTGAAGCAGGCGCTTGAGGCCAATGACGCGGCCGCCATCAACCGCACACTGGACGCGTTGATGCAGGCGCAGGGCAAGGCCGCGCAGGAACTGTACAAACAGGCCGGGCCTGATGCCGCGGCGGGTGCGGCCGGCGGGGGCGCGCAGCCTGGCGCTGATGCCGCTGGTGGCGATGTCATCGACGCGGAAGTGATTGAAGACGAGAAGAAGTAATGGACCTGTATGGCGCGCTCGATTTGACGCCGGCGGCCACGCCAGCCGATATCGAGCGCGCGTATCTGCGGCTCGCGAGGCGGTATCACCCGGGCATCAACCCGGGTGACCGCCTCGGCGCCGAACGTTTTCGTCAGGTGCAGGAAGCCTACGAAGTGTTGGGCGACCCCGCGCGTCGTCGTCAGTACGACGAGGGGCAGCACCGGCATCAGGGCGTAGTCGAAACGACCATCGCGTTCGACGGGTTCGATTTCACGGCTGCGGCGCAGGGCGCGGAGGCGGCGACGTTCTCTGAACTCTTCGCCGACGTGTTTCAGGATGCGGCGCGCCGGGCCATGGCGCAGGACCAGGGCGCGTCGCTTGAGCTCACCATGCAGTTGTCGTTCGAAGAAGCGATGCGTGGTGGGGCGGTGCCCGTTTCGGTGGTGCGCCGGGAACGGTGTCCGGCGTGTGGCGGCGCCGGTGTCATCGCGCTCGAGTCAGA
The DNA here is from genome assembly GCA_016716905.1 of Acidobacteriota bacterium. Classification (NCBI taxonomy): domain Bacteria; kingdom Pseudomonadati; phylum Acidobacteriota; species Acidobacteriota bacterium. The sequence goes on from JADJUS010000004.1 coordinate 1,404,362, forward strand.
AGCGTGCTCCGCGTGCCATGGCCAGGGGGCCGTCAGATGGGCTCGGGGCCACATGATGTTCACCAAGGCTTGTGAACCCTGTGGCGGGACTGGGCGACTGACGCGGGCGGGATGCCGGATGTGCGCCGCCACCGGCGTGCAGACTCGCAGCGAAGTGGTGACGGTGCATGTGCCGGCGGGCATCGAGTCGCAGGCGCGGCTGGTGGTGCCAGGGCGCGGGCACGCCGGCGAGCGAGGCGGGCCGGCCGGGGATTTGTATGTGACCATCGAGGTGGCGCCCCATCCGGTGTTTCATCGCGACGGCTTGGATTTGCACGTGAAGGTGCCGGTCGCGATTCACGAAGCCGCGCTCGGGGCCCGCATCGACGTTCCAACGCTGGCGGGTCCAGTGAAAGCCCGGGTGCCACCGGGAACGGCGGCAGGCACCCGTCTTCGCCTCCGCGGCCACGGCGTACCGAGCCAGCTCGGACCCGACGCCGCCGGCGACCTCATCGTCGAGCTCCAGATCGTGTTGCCGCCCGTCCAGGACGAGCGGTCGAAAGCACTCCTGCGCGAGTTTGCACGGTTGAATCCCGTGGACGTACGCGCACACCTGTTTGACTCGTGAAGTAGAAAGGCGGGAGTAAGGCCATGACCAGACGCACGGGCACCGGCAAGGGTTACTACATGATTAGCGCGGTGTCGACCAAGTACGACATCCACCCTCAGACGCTGCGACTCTACGAGCGCGAGGGCCTGCTCGCTCCCTCTCGCACCGAAGGCAACACGCGGCTCTATTCTGATGAAGACCTGCAGCGCCTCGAAACGATCCTGGCGCTGACGCGCGAACTCGGCGTGAACCTCGCCGGCGTCGAAATCATCCTCAACATGCGCCAGAAAATGGAGCGCATGCAGAGTGAGGTCAACGAGTTCATGGCGTACGTCAAGACCGAACTCGCTCGTGGGTTGGGCGACTGGGAACAACGGCTGAACACGGCGCTCGTGCCCGCTGGAGACAAAGACGCGGGCAAGGACGCCGCCTTGTAAATGGCGAAATGTCACAAATGTCCGAAATGGCGAAGTGCGGACAAACCATTGCAGGGAAGAATGATCGAATGTCTTTGCCCTTCAATGGTTGAATCTGCTGCTCCAAGGTCATTCGCCAATTGCGCGCCTTTGACATTTGGGCATTTCGCCATTCCCGCACTGCAGACATTTCGTCATTTCGGGCATTTGTGACATTTCACAATTACAGAATTGCTGCTACGCTTAACTCCCCGTGGAGTGCGCAATTTGTAACGGAACCGGATGGAAGCCGATTGTTGTCGGCGAGATTCGGCGCGTTGAGCGTTGTGAGTGCTGGCGCGCGCAGGCATCGTCTCGTCTGATGCACGATGCGCGGATTCCGCCGCGTTACGCGCGATGTGATCTCTCGAATTTCGTGACCTATCCGAACGAGAAGCTGCAGCTCACGCTCACGCGGGCCCGGAAGTTTGCCGAGACGTTTCCGGCCGTGACAAAGGGCTTGTGCCTGATCGGTCCGCCTGGAATCGGCAAGACCCACATCGCGGTGGGCGTGTTGCGCCAGTCGATTCAGCGCACCGGCGTGCGCGGGTTGTTCTACGACGTTCGCGAACTGCTGAAGATGATTCGGTCCACGTACAACCCGGTGGTGCGCACGGCCGAGATGGACATCCTGCGTCCCGTGATGGATGCGGAACTGCTGGTGCTTGACGACCTCGGCGCGGAAAAGCCCTCCGAGTGGGTGGAAGAAACGATGAACCTCATCGTCAACACCCGGTACAACGAGCGGCGTCCGACGATTTTTACCACCAACTACGAAGACACGCCTGACGACAGCAATCTTGATTCGCTCAAGGTGCGGGTGGGGTTCCGGATGCACTCGCGGCTTCACGAGATGTGCGAGTTCCTGGAGTACGAAGGGCCCGATTTCCGGATGCTCGGTCCGGGCAGCGGCGCCGAGGAATTGGCGATCCTCTGGAAGGATGGCAAGGGCCGTCGCACGTTGCCGCCCAAGGCCCGTAGCCAGGCGCGCGCCCAGTTGCGCGAGAACGACCCGCTTCGCTCACTCAAGCAGCCCGGCCCCTCGCGCGAGCTCAAGTGGCCCGGCGGCAAGGCCGGCCGAGGCTAGCCTGGACCCCAGAACCCCGGCGGACTCCGGGACTCCAGGACCCCGGGACCCCAAGCCCCAGGACCCCAGGACCCCAGGACCCCGGGACCCCAATCTGGGTCTCTACGTCCACATCCCCTTTTGCCAGGCGATTTGCTCGTACTGCAACTTCAACCGCGGCCTGCTTGATGACGACCTCAAGGGCCGATACGTCACGGCCCTTGAAACGGAGATCCGGCGAGCGCCTGGTGGCAAGGCCGACACGATCTTTTTCGGCGGGGGAACGCCCTCGCTGCTGGCGGCTGAAGAGGTCGCTCGCCTCATCCGCGCATGCCGAGAGACATTCGATCTCGCCGCCGACTCCGAAATTACGCTCGAGACCAATCCAGAAACCGCCTCGGCTGAACGTCTCGCGGCGTTTCGTGATGCCGGCATCAATCGCGTCAGCTTCGGCGTTCAATCTTTTGATGACGATGAGTTGAAGCGCCTCGGGCGCATTCACTCATCGGCCAGAGCGGTCGAGGCCATTGGCGCGGCGCAGTCTCTGGGGTTCAGCAGTGTGTCGTTCGACCTGATGTTGTGGTTGCCGCAGCAATCGCGCGAGACGTGGCGGCGCACAGTGGATCAAGCCGTGGCGCTCCGGCCCGACCATCTGTCGCTGTACCTGCTTGAGCTCTATCCCAACGCGCCGCTCAAGGAAGACATGGCTCGCGCCGGCTGGTCCTTGGCGCCGGATGACGATGCGGCGGAGATGTATCTGGAGGGGTTGGATGTCCTCGAGCAGCACGGCCTGGAGCAATACGAGATTTCAAATGTGGCCAGACCCGGCCATCGCTCGCGCCACAACGTCAAGTACTGGCAAGGGAGCGGTTGGTTCGGGTTTGGGTGCGGCGCCCATTCCACGGTGGCCGGTGAGCGGTGGAAAAACGTCTCGGCCACAGAAGAATATGTGTCGCGTGTGATGTCGGGGGCGTCGGTGGCGCTCGATCGCCATCATCTGACACCGCAAGCCCAGGTCGAAGAGGCCCTGTTTATGGGGCTTCGGCTGACTGACGGACTGGACAGGTCCGAATTTGCGGGTCAGTTTGGTCTTGATCCGTGGGAGCAGTACGGCGAGGCCCTGGCGCCGTTTGTCGAAGGCGGACAGGTGTGGCAGCGGGGTGGGCGATTTGGTCTCACCCGAGAGGGTATGCTGGTGGCGAACAGTGTCCTTGAAGTGTTTGTCTAAGAGTGGACTTGCCATTCAAGGTTGGTACGGTAAAGTAGGGTCTCTTTTTGGACGAACGCCCCCGTGGCGAGGAGGAGTTTCATGCGGTTGTCAGGAGTCTTGCCGGTGATGGGCCGGCGCGTGGTGGTTGCGCTGGGCGTGGCCGGGTTGTTGATGGTGGCGACGTCGGTTCAGGCCCAGACGGCCGCACCGGCGCAGGCGGCGGCTCAGCCTGAGCCACCGGATCCTCTGAAGTTCAACGGCGCCACATCGATCATGGTGTTGCTGTCGGTCAAGCAGGGGCAGGAAGCCACGTTTGAATCGGCGTTTAATGAGATGAAGGCGGGCCTCGCCGGAGCGGCGAAGCCTGAATTCCAGGCTCAGGCCAAAACGATGCAGTTCCTGAAGGTGGACGCCGTTCCGCCGCCTGACCAGCCGGTGCTGTATTTGCTGTTCCTGGACCCCCCGGTCACGGACCTGAGCTACAACATCACCCAGATTCTGTACTACGGCGGCGCCTTCGATGTGGCCACGCCGGAGGCGCGGAAGAAGGTTGATGACCTGTACGCGAAGTTCACAGCGTCGTTGGCCAATCAGAACATCTGGCCGATCGTCAAGAAGTAGCCCGACGCTCCGGCGTCTGAATGAAAGTGAACGGGACGTCCTCGCGCAAGCGGTGACGTCCCGTTCGTTTTTGTGGCAACCAGGGAAGGCAAACGTGACACACACACTCCATCGATTGGGTGGCATCGCACTGGCGAGCGCGCTTGTGCTGATGCCGGCGCGATCGGCAGCCCAAGTGCCGCCGCCCGTACCGCCACCGGTGCCGCCAACCACTACACAGGCGCCGCCGCCCGGCGCCAAGCCTCTGCCCGGTGCGAAGCCGCCGGCAGGGACCGAAGAGGAAGAAGAGGAGCCCGGCGTCCCGGCCGACTACACGTTTGCGTCTGGCGCAGGCATGTTGTTCTTCCATGTCCAGAAAGCCAGGGCCGCAGACTTCGAGGCCATCCTCGGACGCATTCGCACGGCGCTGGACCAGGCCGAAGTGCCAATGCGCAAGCAGCAGGCGCTTAACTGGAAGATCTACAAATCGGCGGAGGCATCAAAAGACGCAGCCATCTTTGTCTTCATGTTCGACCCGGCCCTCACCACGGCCAACTACGATCCGTTGCTGCTGCTGGCCGAGGTCCTGCCAGCCGAAGTGCAGCCCATCTACGATCGGCTCAAAGAGGCGGTCATTAAGATCGAGCGGATGGGGCTGACCAAGATTCGGTAAAGAACTGCATCGGGGTCCCGGGGTCCTGGGGTCCTGGACTCCTGGACTCCTGGACCCCGACAATCGTCAAAACGCTGCGTTCACCCCAGCGTAGACCCGGTGAACGGTCTTGAACAACGGCTCTCCGCGGAGACGGAAGAGCCGGTAGTCCACCCGGAGCTTGAGTGGACCGAGCAGGCCCATCTTGAGGCCGCCGCCGAGGTTGAGGCCGACGTTGGTTTCCTGGAACGTCCCGCGTAGCGATTCGCGATAGCCGCCGGCGCCGACGGTGCCGTACAACTGCACGCCTCCGGTAGGCGTTTGCACGATGGCGTTGATCATGCCGGTACGCAGCCGGGGCGCCGAGTCGGCGTCCTTCTCCGAAATGTCGGAATATTCCACTTCAAAGCCCACAACGAGGAGCGTCACGCCAAACGCCACGCCCTTGGCGGTGCGCGTGGTCGGATTCCGGCCGGCGCCGAAGAAGGCGGTGATGTCGGCGGCCGCCGCGGCCGGTGTGGCCACGAGAATGACGGCCGTCAGCATGCCGATGATCAGGCGGCGGCCATGCCGCACGAGCGAAAAGGATGTGTTCATACCCTTCCGTATCGGCCGCCCAGGCGCAATCGTGCACGGGTGACCGGGGGCCAACGTGATATTTTTCTCCTGATGGACCTGCGCCCAACCAGCGAACAAGCGATTCTCCGCCGTACGGTCAGAGAATTCGCCGAAGCCGAAATCGGCCCTCATGTCATGGAATGGGACGAGGCCGAGGCGTTTCCGGACACGCTGGTAGCCAAAATGGCCGCGCTTGGCCTGATGGGCATCCAGTTCCCCGAGAGCCTGGGCGGCGCCGGGATGTCGGCCATCGAATACTGCATCTGCATCGAGGAACTGGCGCGCGTCTGCCCGTCGGTGTCGCTGTCTGTTGCCGCGCACAACGGCTTGTGCACGTCGCACCTGCACATGTTCGGCAACGATGCCCAGCGGCAGCAGTACGTGGTGCCGCTCATTCGCGGCGACTACCTTGGCGCATGGGGACTCACCGAAAGCGGCGCCGGCAGCGACGCGGCCGCGATGCGGTGTTCGGCGCGCCGCGATGGCGACGGCTGGGTCATCAACGGCTCCAAGCAATTCATCACCCACGGCGCCGTCGGCGGCGCCATCGTCGTCATGACGGTCACCGATCGGGCGAAGGGGAACAGGGGCATCTCGGCCTTTGTGGTCCCTCGCGGCACCAAGGGGATGAAGGCCGGGAAGAAGGAACACAAACTCGGCATGCGCGCGAGCGATACGAGCGAAGTGCTGTTTGAGAATTGCTGGGTGCCGGCGGATGCCATGGTTGGCGACGAGGGCCAGGGCTTCCTCAACACCTTGCAGGTTCTGGACGCGGGCCGGATCGGAATCGCCGCGCTGGCCGTCGGCCTGGCGCAAGGCGCGTACGAAGCAGCGCTGCGGTATGCGAAGGAGCGCCGGCAGTTTGGACAGCCGATCGCGACGTTCCAGGCGATTCAGTGGAAGCTGGCCGACATGGCCACCCGCATCGAGGCGGCTCGGTTGCTGACCTATCGCGCGGCGTGGCTCAAGGACCAGGGCGTGACCAGGACGGGGCGCGAGTCGTCGATGGCGAAGTTGTACTCGAGCGAAATCGCGGTGCGCGCCGCTGAAGAATCCGTACAGATTCATGGCGGCTACGGATTCATGAAGGACTATCCGGCCGAGAAGTTCTTCCGCGACGTGAAACTCTGCACCATCGGCGAGGGCACAAGCGAAATTCAACGGCTGGTCATCGCCCGCCAATTGCTGGGACGATGATGGCGTTGCAGCCGTTGTCAGACCGTGTGCTCGCGCGCGACCCAAGGGCGATTGCCCGGGGGATCTCGCTCATCGAAGACGAAACACCCGAAGGCGCGCTGCTCGTCGGCCGCATCTTCGCGCACACGGGCCGCGCGTATCTTGTGGGCATAACGGGCCCTCCGGGCGCGGGTAAGAGCACGCTCGTGGACCGGCTTATCTCGAATCTTCGCAAGGAAGGGAAAACGGTCGGCGTGCTGGCCGTGGATCCGACGAGTCCGTTCAGCGGCGGCGCGATCCTCGGCGACCGCATTCGCATGCAGGCCCACGCTGAGGACACCGGCGTTTTCATTCGCAGCATGGCGACGCGCGGCCATCTGGGCGGGCTGGCCCGCACGACCGCCGAAGCGGCCATTGTGCTCGACGCGGCCGGATACGACGTGGTGATCATCGAGACCGTCGGCGTCGGCCAGGACGAAGTGGACATCGTACGCATGGCCGATGTGTCGGTGGTGACGCTCGTGCCGGGGACCGGTGATGAAGTGCAGGCGCTCAAAGCCGGCATCATGGAAATTGCCGACATCTTCGTGGTGAACAAGTCCGACCGCGAGGGCGCAGACCGCACCGCCGCGTCCATCGAGATGATGCTGGCCACAGACGATGCGATGGGCGAGGGCTGGCGGCCGCCGGTGTTGCGCACCGAAGCCACGAGCGGTCGTGGCATCGACGAACTGCTCGCGATGATCGAGCGCTTCCGTGTGCAGTCATCTGACACGCTCGGCGCGCGACGCCGTGCGCGCGGGGAGTGGCGCCTGCGCGAAATTCTCAGCCGCCGGTTTATGCACCACCTCGAGCACAACGTGCTCGCCCCCGGCGAGTTCGGCCAGTGGCTGGACCGCATCAGCGCGCGCGAGACCGATCCCTACTCGGCGGCCGCTGAAATGACGTCGGGTGTCTTTTTGACGCCCGACGTCATTTCAGCGGCCGCCCCAGTCGGGGGTGTTGAAACGACCTCTGAGGTCGTTTCCGCTGGGAAGTTGCCGGAAACGACCTCAGAGGTCGTTTCACTCGTCATCGATCACGTCGGCATCGCCGTCGCCGACGTGGACGCGTCGCTGAAGTTCTTCACCGGCGTCCTCGGTCTGACGTCGGGCGAGACTGAAGACATCAAGAGCCAGAACAGCCGGGTGCGGTTCATCGATACCGGTGATGCGAAGCTCGAGCTGGTGGAGTCGCTCGCGCCGGATTCCGCGATTGGCAAATACATCGCCAAGCGCGGGCCGGGGTTGCACCATGTGGCGCTGCGGGTGCCAGACATTCAGGCTGCGATGGCTCGAGTGGTGGCCGCGGGTGTGCGGATGATCGACCATGTGCCTCGACAAGGCGCCCACGGCTCATTGATTGCGTTTGTGCATCCAGGCGATACCCACGGAGTGCTCGTGGAACTGAAGCAAGTGGCTGTCGCGCCGGAGGGGCACTGACGTGAAGTTCGGCGACTTTGAACTGATTTCGCTCTCCGACGGCACGTTTCGTCTCGACGGTGGCGCCATGTTCGGCGTGGTGCCAAAGACGATGTGGCAGAAGAGGACGACGGCGGATGAGAAGAACCGGATTCCATTAGGCTTGCGGCCGTTGTTGGTGCGGACGCCGGAGCACACGGTGCTGATTGACTCCGGCGTTGGCGACAAGATGCCGCCGAAGTTAGCGGACATCTATGCCATCGATCGGACGCGCCATCTGGACCATTCGCTGGCGGATGCGGGCCTGACCTCCGACGACATTACCGTGGTCATCGCCAGCCACCTGCATTTTGACCACTTTGGCGGTTCTACGAAACGCGAGGGCGACACGATTGTTCCGCGTTTCCGGAATGCCCGTTACCTCATTCGGCGTGATGAGTGGCACGACGCCACGCACACGCATGACCGCAACCGCGCCAGCTACATGCCTGAGAATTTCCTGCCGCTCGCCGAAGCCGGCGTGGTGGATTTCATCGAAGGTGATGGCGAGGTGCTGCCGGGCATCAGCATCTGGCAAACCGGCGGCCATTGCCTGCACCATTCGTGGATTCGCATCCAGTCTGGTGGCCGGACGGCCGCGTTTGTGGCCGACTTGATCCCGACGACGGCGCACCTGGACGAGCCCTGGATCATGGGCTACGACCTCTATCCGATGGACACGTTTTATTACAAACAACGGTTCCTGCGCGAAGCCATCGACGGCGAATACGTGGTGTTCTTCGAACACGACCCGGCCATTCCCGCAGGCATCATCCGCGAAAAAGACGGCCGCCGGTTTATCGATACGGAGCTTGTATGACGATCGTCCAGGGTCCAGAGTCCAGGGTCCAGGGTCCGGAGTCCAGCGTCCAGAGTCCTGAATCGGTGAGCATTGGGATCATCGGCGGGTCGGGCCTGTACGACATGGGCGAACTGACCGACCGCGAGTCGCGGGTGATCGAGACGCCGTTCGGATCGCCGTCGGGGCCCTACGTGATCGCGACACTGCGGGGGCGGCGGGTCGCGTTTCTCGCGCGGCACGGTGAGGGGCATCGGTTCACGCCGTCTGAGCTGAACTATCGCGCGAACATCTTCGGCTTCAAGACCCTGGGCGTCGAGTGGATCCTCTCGGCCAGCGCGGTCGGCAGCCTGCGCGAAGACTTCAAGCCCCTGGATTTGGTCGTGCCCGATCAATTCTTCGATCGCACGCGTGGTCGAATCAGTACGTTCTTCGGCGAGGGCCTCGTGGCTCATGTGGGATTCGCGCATCCATTCTGCGGACCGCTGTCGTCCATCCTGACCGCGTCGGCCAAATCGGTCCACGCCACGGTTCATGAGGGCGGCACTTACGTGTGCATGGAAGGCCCGCAATTTTCGACAGTCGCGGAGTCGGAGTTCTACCGCAAGCAGGGATGGGACATCATCGGCATGACCAACCTGCAGGAGGCCAAACTCGCGCGCGAAGCCGAGATTTGTTACAGCACGCTCGCCCTTGTGACCGACTACGACTGCTGGCATCCCGAACACGACTCGGTCACGGTCGAGATGATCGTGGCGAACCTCATGCAGAACGCGAAAACGGCGCAACAGGTCATCGCCGCCGCCGTCGAACGACTACCCATCGAGCGCACCTGTGAGTGCGCACGCGCGCTGGCCACCGCGCTTATCACCCGGCCCGAGGCGATTCCCGCCGCGCGCAAGGCCCTGCTTCAACCTCTCATCGGAAAATACCTCTCATGAAGATCATCGTCACCGGCTCCATCGCGTTCGACTATCTGATGTCGTTTCCCGGCAAGTTCACGGAACACCTGCTGCCCGAGCATTTTTCGCGGGTGAGCCTCAGCTTCCTGGTGGACACCATGGACAAGCGCCGCGGCGGGTGCGCGCCGAACATCGCGTACACGCTGGCGCTGCTGGGCGAGCGACCGAGGCTCATGGCCACGGCCGGCCAGGATTTTGGCGACTATCGGCGTTGGCTCGACGGGGCCGGGGTGGATACGTCGCTTGTGCTCGAGATTGAGGGCAAGTTCACCGCGTCGTTTTTCTGCAACACGGATGAGGCCAACAACCAGATCGCGTCGTTCTACACCGGTGCCATGGCGGACGCCTCGCAGCTGTCGTTCCGCACGGTCGAGCGTCCTGAGCTGGTGATCATCTCGCCGAACGACCCGGCGGCGATGGTGCAGTACGCGGAAGAGTGCCGGGCGCTGGACATCCACTACATGTTCGACCCGGGCCAGCAGTGTGCGCGCATGTCGGGTGACGAACTGAAAGACGGCATCAGAGGCGCGTCCTACGTGATCTGCAACGACTACGAGTTCGAACTCATTCGCCAGAAGACCGGCATGAGTGAAGCCGACGTACTCGACGAGTCTGGGGTCCTGATTGTGACCAAGGGCGAGAAGGGGTCGTCGATCCTGCAGAAGGGCCTGCAGATTGATGTGCCTGCCGTGGAGCCCACGCGACTGGCGGACCCGACCGGTGTCGGTGACGCGTATCGCGGCGGATTCCTGAAGGGACTGGCTGTGGCCGCGCCATTGGACGTGTGCGCGCAGATCGGTTCGGTGGCCGCCACCTACGCGCTTGAACACCTTGGCGGATCCAGCCATGCCTACAGCTGGACCGAGTTCGAAGACCGATACGAAACCCACTTCGGTCCGCTGATCCTGGTGGACTGATGCTGACTCGGCTGCTGGTCGCGGCGGCCGTCGCGTGGCCACTGGTTGCGGGTGCCGCGCTCTGGCACCGAGTGACCCACCCGCACGATGGGCCGGGATGGGCGACCGTGGTGTACCTGGCCGCGGCGCAGGTCTGTCACCAGCGGCCCGAACGGTCGTTCGAGACGGCCGGTGTGCCGTGGCCCGTCTGTGCGCGCTGCACGGGGTTATATCTCGCCGCGCCTTTCGGTGCCTTCCTCGCGCTTGGGCGCGCAGGAAAGAGCCGCGGCCTTGAGACCCAGGCCGCGCTACGAGGACAGGACGGGCTACGAGGACAGGACGATCGCGGCCTTGAGGTTCAGGCCGCGCTACGAGGACAGGACAGGCATTTCGTAGCGCGGCCTGGGTCTCAAGGCCGCGGCTCTTGGATGGCGCAGCCGTTGGCGTTGGTAGCGCTGGCCGCCGTGCCCACCGCGCTCACGCTCGCGTGGGAGTGGGGTGGCCTGGGAACGCCGTCGAATTCCTGGCGATTGGTCACGGCCCTGCCCCTGGGAATGGCCGTTGCGTTCGTCGTGATTCAAGTGACGCGGCCCAATCAGGTACACTGACGCGTTATGTCGGCGCCCCGTAAACCCATCAGCAAGGCCTCGATGCCCGCAATCGCCCGACCCAGCGTTGTGCTGACGTGTGTGCTGGCCTGGGTGTTTCCCGGAGCCGGGCACATGCTGCAGGGCCAGGCCGGCAAGGCGTTGGTGTTTGGCACGATGCTGCTGCCGATGTACGTCCTGGGGTTGGCGTTCGGTGGGCGGCTCTTCCCGTTCCAGAGTGTTGAGCCCTTGATGCTCCTCGCGGCCGCCGCCCAGTGGATGATTGGCGCAACCCGGTTGGTGGCGGGCTGGGCCGGCTACGGACTCGGCGACGTGGTCGCCGCTTCCTACGAATACGGCAACACGTTTCTCATCGTGGCCGGACTGATGAATGTGCTGGTGATCTTCGACGCCGCCGATGTGGCCCGCGGTGGGAAGGTGGAAACGCCATGACCAGTCACCTGGGCCTGTTGATCCTGTTCGCGGCGCTGGTGTCACCGGTGTTTGCGGCCCTGCATCGCGACGACCTCCAGACGGGGCTACGGTTTGCCGCGCGGCTGTTCGGCGCGCTTGTGGGTGGCGCGCTGCTTCTCGGCTGGCTGCTGTATCTGGGTTTTGGTTAAGCCCGCTCAGTCGCGGGCGACAAGACTCGCGTGGAGCTGGGGGCCTGCTGTCCTGTGGATGGCTGCGACCTTTGCGGCCTCCCATCGATCGGCCATCCCCATCCCGTTCGGCGCGCCCGACTATGTGGCCCATGCGCTGGGCTATGCCGGACTCGGGGCTTTGCTCGTACGGGCCCTCGCGGGCGGACCGCTCGGATCCATGACTCCCTCGCTGATCCTGCCTGCCGCGCTCATGGGCGCCCTCTACGGCTTGAGCGATGAATTCCACCAATCGTTTATCCCCGGACGCTTCGCCTCTGCCGGTGATCTTGCGGCCGATGCCATCGGGTCACTGGTGGGTGCCGTCGCGGCCGCCGCCATGGGCGCGTTCGTCCGGCGTATAAGGTGGCGGGTATAATCACGGGTGCATGTCCTTTGAAAACCTTCTGGTCGAGCGCGACGGCGGCGTCACCACCATCACCCTGAATCGCCCCAAAGTCCTGAACGCGCTCAACGCGCAGACCCTTGATGAATTGACGACGGCCTTTGACGCGGTTGCGGCAGATGCCGACACGCGCGTGGTCATCCTGACGGGCGCCGGCGATAAATCCTTCGTGGCCGGGGCAGACATCAACGAACTCGCAGTGCAGACGCCCGTGGGTGGGCGCGATCATGCGCGTCGTGGGCAGCGGTTGTTCGATCGCATCGAGCGCCTGGGAAAACCAGTTGTGGCCGCCGTCAATGGGTTTGCCCTCGGCGGTGGATGTGAGCTCGCGATGGCCTGCACGATGCGTATCGCAGCCGACACGGCCCGCTTCGGCCAACCCGAGATCAACCTGGGGATCATTCCCGGGTACGCAGGTTCACAGCGGTTGCCGCGACTCGTGGGCCGTGGCCGCGCGCAGGAGTTGTTGCTGACCGGCGACATGATTGGCGCCGACGAGGCGCACCGCATCGGCCTGGTCAATCGCGTGGTGCCCGCCGCGCAGTTGATGGACGAGGCGCGCAAGCTGGCGCAGACGCTGGCCACCAAAGCGCCGGTGGCTGTGCGCTACATTCTCGACGCGGTCGCCAGCGGCGCCGATATGGCGTTTGCCGAGGCCGAGGACCATGAGGCCACGTTGTTTGGCCTGGTCTCCACCACCGACGACATGCGTGAAGGCACGCGGGCGTTTCTCGAAAAGCGCAAGCCGACGTTCACCGGAAAATAGCGGATGCCGACCCGAGTCGCCCTGGTCGTCTCCCGGTACCACGACTTTGTCACCAGCCGACTGGAGGCGGGCGCGCGCGCAGCGTTGCGCGAGGCCGGCGTCCTTGACGACGACATCGTGACGTTTGTGGTCCCCGGCGCCTATGAGTTGGCGCAGGCGGCACAACGCGTGGCCGAAGCGGAGCGGTGGGACGCGGTCGTGTGTCTTGGCTGCCTCATCCGCGGTGAGACACCGCACTTCGACTACATCGCCACGGCCGCGGCCGAGGGCATCATGCGCGCCGCACAGGCCACGGGTGTGCCCATTGCGTTTGGCGTGTTGACGACCAACACGGCCGAGGAAGCGTTGGCGCGTGCCGGCGACGGTCCGGCGAACAAGGGGCGGGAGTCGGCCACGGCCGCGCTTGAGATGGCGCAGTTGTATCGATCGCTGCCGTCACGCAACGGAGCCGCGTCGTGAACACGACGCCCCGTCATCAGGCGCGCGAAGCGGCCCTGCAGGCGCTGTACTTCTGGGAGGTTGGCGGCACCGCGCCCGACGAGGCGCTGGATGGCGTGTTTGCCGAACACCTGCCGGAGGCGACCGACGCCGTTCGCGCGTTTGCCGAGGTGCTGATGCGGGGCGCGGTGGCGCACCATCAGGAAATTGACGCGCTGATCGAGAAACAGGCGAGTCACTGGCGTCTCGAACGGCTGGCGCTGATGGACAAGCTGATCCTGCGCCTCGCCGTGTGGGAATTGCAGCACCAGCCCGAGACGCCGCCGGCGGTGATCGTGAACGAGGCGCTTGAACTTGCCCGTACGTTCAGCGCCGACGAATCGGTCAAGTTTGTTAACGGAGTCCTGGACGGGATTCGGCGCTCATTGTTGGTGGGGTAATCGTTGTCATGGCGAACGAAGTAGAGCAGATCGCGCAGCGCAAGGCCAAGCTTGAGGAACTGGTAGCCCTTGGTGTGCCGCCGTATCCCGTGCGGTTCGATCGCACTGCGACCATTTCGGAAATCGTCGCCGCGTTTACCGACACCACCGGCGAGGTGCTGGAAGCGGACAAGCCCCAGGCGCGCGTGGCCGGTCGCATTCTGTCGATCCGGAGTTTCGGCAAAGCGAATTTCCTTGTGCTCTCGGATGGCCTCACTCGCCTGCAGGTGTACGTGCGCGCAGACTCGATGCCTGAGCGCGACTTCGAGATCTTCAAGCGCCTGGACTTCGGCGATCACGTGGGTGTGTCGGGCCGGGTGTTTCGCACCAAGACCAATGAGCTGACGATCTTTGCCGAATCGATCGTGTTTCTCGCCAAGTGCCTCCTGCCACTCCCCGAGAAATGGCACGGGCTTACCGACGTTGAGATTCGCTACCGCCAGCGCTACCTCGACCTCATCGTCAATGCTGAGGCACGCAAGGTGTTCGAGACGCGCGCCAGGGTCGTGGCGGGCATCCGTCGTTTCATGAACACCCGTGGGTTTCTCGAGGTCGAGACGCCGATGATGCAGCCCATCGCCGGCGGCGCATTGGCGCGGCCCTTCGTGACGCATCACAACACGCTCGACATGCAGCTCTACCTGCGCATCGCGCCGGAGTTGTATCTGAAGCGGCTGACCGTGGGCGGCTTTGAAAAGGTCTACGAGATCAACCGGAATTTCAGGAACGAAGGCATTTCAACGCAGCACAATCCTGAATTCACGATGCTGGAGTTCTACGAAGCGTACGTGGACTATCAGCACCTGATGGCAATGACTGAAGAGATGCTGGCCGACGTCGCGCTGGAAGCCACCGGCGGGCTCGAGTGCCAGTTCAACGGCCACACAATTTCGTTTGCTGCGCCGTTCCGCCGCCTGTCGTTGCGTCACGCCGCCGCCGAGGCGGCGACCGAGAAGCTGGGGCGCCCGGTCACTGAGCCCGACCTGCGCGACAGGGAAAAAGCCGCGGCTGTGGCGAAGGCCTTGGGCTTTGAAGTGAAGGCGTCTCACGGCGCCGGCAAGCTCGCCACCACGATCTTTGAGGGGCTGTGGGAAGACCAGCTCGTGCAGCCGACGTTTGTGTACGACTTTCCGACCGAAGTGTCGCCGCTGTCCAAGCAAAAGCCGGACGATCTGGACACCGTTGAACGGTTCGAAATGTACGCCGGCGGTTTTGAAGTGGCCAACGGGTTCAGTGAGCTCAACGACCCGGCAGAGCAACGCCGCCGGTTCGAAGGCCAACTGAAGGACCGCGCCGCCGGCGACAGCGAGGCGCACCAGATGGACGAAGACTACGTCCGCGCCCTCGAATACGGCATGCCCCCCACAGGCGGCGAGGGCATCGGCATCGACCGGCTCGTGATGCTCCTCACGGGGAGCCCGTCGATTCGGGATGTGATTCTGTTCCCTCTGATGCGCCCTGTGAAAATTGAGCCAATTGGGCAATAGGCAATGTCTTTCCCCTGGTTCATCGCCCTCAGGTATCTGACCGCCCGCCGGAAGCAGGCGTTCATCTCGCTGATCTCGCTGGTGTCGATCCTCGGCGTGGGCGTGGGGGTGATGGCGCTGATCATCGCGACGGCGCTGATGACCGGCGTGCAGGGTGAACTGCGGGATCGCATCGTCGGCGCCACAGCCCACATCAATGTCTACAAGACTGCCGATGGCGGCCTCCTGGATGTGGAGGCCGAGGCGCAGAAGATGCAGGTGGAGGGCGTGGTGGGTGTGGCCCCGGTCGTCGCGGGGCAGGGCATGATCGTGTTCAACGGTCTGCAGGCGCCTCTGCAACTGAAAGGGGTCGACCCCGTACGCGAGGTGCAGGTCACCGATCTGGGGTCATCGATGACCGCAGGCGGCCTCTCGAAGTTTGTCGCCGCCCCTGAGACGGGACCGGAGGATGAGCCCATCTACGACCCGATCCTGCTGGGTCAGGATCTGGCCGACCGCTTGCGCGTGACGGTGGGCGACCACGTGCAGATCATGACGCCGGAAGCTGTGATGACGCCGCTGGCCTTGATGCCGCGGATGCGCCGCTTTCAGGTGGTCGGCATCTTCAAACTGGGGTTCTACCAGTTTGATGCGAACTACGGGCTGATCCCGATGTCTGTGGCGCTCGACTTCCTGAGCCAGCCCGGGCCCGACGCGATGCAACTCAAGGTGGCCGACCTGGATGCAGCGCCTGCGATCGCCGAGCGCTTACGGAACGCGTTGGGCGATTCGTACGCCACGGAAGACTGGACCGAAACCAACGCGTCGCTGTACTCGGCGCTCCGCCTCGAGAAGGTGGCCATCGCGCTCACCATCGGGCTCATCGTCATGGTGGCCGCGCTCAACATCGTGGCGTCGCTCGTGTTGCTCGTGATGGAAAAAAGCCGCGACATCGGCATTCTGCGCACGATGGGCGCGCCGGCCTCGGCCATCAGGCGCATCTTTCTGCTGCAGGGCCTGACGATTGGCGCCATCGGCACCGGCGCGGGCACGCTGATGGGCCTGCTCGTGTGCTGGGTGTCGGAGCACTATCGCTTGTTTGAATTGCCGGGCGACGTGTACCAAATCACGCGCCTGCGGTTTCAGGTGGTGCCGCTGGATGTGCTCACCATCATGGCCTCGGCGATGGTGATTTGCCTGGTCGCCACGTTGTACCCATCCCGCAAAGCCGCGTCGCTCGATCCGGCCGAAGCCCTGAGGTATCAGTAGCCATGGGCGTCATCGAGGCACGTGGCGTCGTCAAGTCGTATCAGACCGCCACGCGGCGTCTTGAAGTGCTGCGCGGCGTCGATCTGGACGTCAGCCCCGGGGAGATGGTGGCCATTGTCGGGGCCTCGGGCGTCGGGAAGAGTTCGCTGCTGCACGTGTTGGGCGGTCTGGACGTGTTCGACGCCGGCACGATTCGTCTGGGCGACGCCCAGATCCACGAGATGACCGACGCGGCCCGCGTGGCGTTTCGCAATCGGCACGTCGGCTTCGTGTTCCAGTTCCACCATCTGTTGCCCGAGTTTACGGCGCTTGAAAACGTTGAGATGCCCCTGCGCATCGCGGGCGCGCCGGCCGCCGAACGGCGTGCGCGCGCGGAAGAGTTGCTTGAGCGAGTCGGCCTGGCCGACCGGGCGTCGCACCGGCCGTCGGCGCTGTCCGGCGGTGAACAGCAGCGCGTGGCGATCGCCCGGGCCCTGGTGTCGCGCCCCACGGTGCTGCTGGCTGACGAACCGACCGGCAACCTTGACGAGGCCACCGCGGCCGACCTGCACCGGCTGATTCGCGACATGCACGCCGAACACGGCCTGACCTCACTCATCGCCACTCACAATCCGCTGCTCGCGGCGGCCTGTGATCGCATCCTCCGGCTCGAGGCCGGGCGGCTGAGCCCTGCCTGATCCACCGTATAATTGAGCCTGATGTTTGAGCGCTATACCGAACGTGCGCGGCGGGTGCTGTTTTTCGCCCGGTACGAAGCCACGCAACTGGGCAGCAACTCGATCGAGACCGAGCACCTGTTGCTGGGCCTCATCCGGGAAGGCAAGGGCCTGACGAGCCGGATCTTTGCCCGGTCACATCTGTCACTCGAAAGCATCCGCAAGGAAATCGAAGCCCGCACCACGTTCCGCGAGAAGGTCTCGACGTCGGTGGATATTCCGTTCAGTACCGAGACCAGGCGCGTGCTGCAGTATTCAGCCGACGAAGCCGACCGGTTGCTGCACACGTACGTCGGCACCGAGCACATCCTGCTGGGCCTGCTTCGCGAGGAGCGCTCCGTCGCGTCCTCGATTCTGCATGAAAAGGGCATGCGGCTGGTGAGTGTGCGCGACGACATCGTGCAGTTGCTCAACGAAAAAACCACGCCGGTCCGACCGAAAGAAACGCCCCTGCTTGCGGAGTTCAGCCGCGACCTCACGGACGCCGCCGCGCGGCATCAACTCGATCCGCTGGTGGGACGCGGGCTCGAACTGGAGCGCGTGCAGCAGGTGTTGTGCCGCCGCACCAAGAACAACGTCGTCTTGATCGGCGAGCCCGGCGTGGGCAAAACCGCCATCGTCGAAGGGCTGGCGCAGAAGATTGTGGATGGCGAGGCGCCGCACTTTCTTGCCGACAAGCGCGTGCTGGCCCTGGACTTGTCGTTGATTGTGGCGGGCACCAAATATCGCGGCCAGTTCGAAGAGCGCCTCAAGGCGATCATGAAGGAACTGATCGACAACCCGAACATCATCGTGTTCATCGACGAGTTGCACACGCTGGTGGGGGCGGGCTCGGCGGAAGGTTCACTGGACGCGGCCAACATCCTCAAACCGGCGCTGTCGCGCGGCCAGATTCGCTGCGTGGGCGCCACGACGCCGGCCGAGTACCGCAAATATATAGAGAAAGACCGGTCGCTTGAACGGCGGTTCCAGGCCGTGAAGGTGGACCCGCCCTCGGAAGAAGAGTCGCTGCAGGTCATGCTCGGCGTGAAGGACCGCTACGAGGCGTTCCATCACGTGGAGTACACCCCCGAGGCGCTTGAAGCGGCGGTCTATCAGTCCAGTCGATACATCACCGATCGATTCCTGCCCGACAAGGCCATCGACTTGATCGATGAGGCCGGGGCACGCGTGAAGTTGCGCGAAGCCAAGCTGCGCCAGGAAGCCGGCGCGTACACCAAGCAGGTCGTGACGCCGGTGCCGCTGGCCGAGGCTGAGGAAGACCTGAGCCTGGACGACAACGCGGTCGCGGTGGTGCGCGAATCGTTGATCGTGCATCCGCGTGGCCGCCGCGTGGTGGTGGGGCGCCAGGAAATTGACGAGGTCGTGTCCAAGTGGACCGGCGTGCCGCTGACGTCGATCAACGAAGACGAAGGCGACAAACTCCTGCGAATGGAGGAGGAACTCCACGGGCGGGTCATCAGCCAGGAGCGCGCGATTTCGGCGCTGTCTCGCGCCATTCGACGGTCACGCGCGGGTTTGAAGAACCCCAACCGCCCGGTGGGCAGCTTCGTGTTTCTTGGGCCCACAGGCGTGGGCAAGACGGAACTGGCGCGCGCGTTGGCCAGTTTCCTGTTTGGGTCGGATCAGGCGCTCATTCGTTTCGACATGTCCGAGTACATGGAGAAACACGCCGTCTCGAAGCTCATCGGGTCGCCGCCCGGCTACGTGGGCCACGAAGAGGGTGGCCAGCTGACCGAAAAGGTGAAGCGGCATCCGTACTCGGTGGTGCTGCTCGATGAAATTGAGAAGGCGCATCCGGACCTCTTCAACATCCTGCTGCAGGTCTTTGAGGATGGGCACCTGACCGATGGGTTGGGCAATCGCATCAACTTCAAGAACACGATCATCATCATGACGTCCAACATCGGGGCCCGCTTCATCCAGAAGAAGGCGTCGATGGGCTTCCAGGCGCAGGACAGCCGCGAAGTGCAGCGAACGGTCACCGAGATGGTGCTGGGTGAGGTCAAAAAGACCTTTAATCCCGAGTTCATCAACCGTGTCGATGAAATCATCGTGTTCGAGCCGTTGTCTGACGATGACCTGAGGCAGATTACGGTGTTGCTGGTGGATGGCCTGAATAAACACCTGGCGCAGCGGCAGTTGTCGATTTCGCTGGCGCCCGAGGCCGTAGACTGGATTATCGACGTCACCTGCCGCGACCGGACGTACGGCGCGCGGCCGTTGCGGCGGGCGATTCAGCGATACATTGAGGATCCCCTGTCCGAGGAACTGATTCGGGGTCAGTTGCGGACCGGGCACGTTGAGGTCTACCTTGACCACGGGACGCTGTCGTGGCGGTCCGCGGGTGGATCTGAGACCGGCCGCCCGCTGGCGGCGACCGTCTGAACGGAAAGCAAATACTCCCGCCCCCGTTTGGGCGGCTTTTGGGCCAGGTGCTGTGTTGACCCTGATCAAGCGTGTGTGTGTGGTGTTCGTCCTGATCGCGCTGACCGGCTTTGTGCCGGCATTGGTGCATGGCGCGGCGGGCCAGACGCCTCCCCCGGTGGCCCAGCAGGCCCAGCCGCCCGCCCAGCCGCAGGCGCCGGCGCTGCCCCCGACCGATATCGGCCCGGTACTCCGGAGTATCGAACTGAAGCTCGTCCCCGAGAACGTGTTCACCACGGTCCCGTCCGAGACCTACCTCTACTACGTGCGCACGGAGGCGTCCCGGCCTCTCACGCGCGGCACGTGGGTGCCCTACAACGCGGCGACCGAGGCGTCGCTGCTTGCGGACTTCGATCGGCTGTTTGCGACGCCTTTTGTTGACGACATGAGGATCGAGGTCGTGGACAGCGTCTATCCGAACGGTGTCATCGGCAAGCAGGTGGTGTTCCTGATCGAAGAACGGCGCCGCATCAAGATTGTTGATTACCCTGGCTCAAAGGAAGTGGCCATCGCCGACATCGAGAGCAAGCTGAAGGAACTGAGCCTCGACCTGAGGCTGGATTCCCCGGTGGATGACGCCGTGGTGCGCCGCGTGGCGGGCGTGGTCAAGACCCTGTATGCCGAAAAGGGCTATCAGTTTGCCACCGTGACGCCGACGACGAAGCCCGTGGCCGGCGGTCCGAAGCTGGTGCATCTGTCGTTCAACATCGATCAAGGGCCGAAGGTCAGGATTCGCGAGGTGGTGTTCGACGGCAACAACGAGGTCAGCGACGGCGCCCTGCGCAAGCGGATGAAGGTCAACAAGGCGCGCGGGCTCCTGGGCTTCATCAGCGGCGGCGGCACCTATCAGGACGCCAAGTTTGCCGAGGATGCGCAAGCGCTTGAGGCGTATTTCCGTGAACAGGGGTACGTGTTCGCGAAGGTGGGCCAGCCGCAGATTGAGCCGATTGAAGACTCGGCCGACGGCAAGAGCCGGTGGGTGCGACTCCGGATCCCCGTGGACGAGCGGACGCGGTATCGCGTGAAGTCGGTGTCGGTGGCGGGCAACGAAAACGTACCGACGGCGGCCATTCTCTCCGTGTTCGAGAAGCTCAAGGTGGGCGACTACTACTCGGAGAAGCCCGTCCGAAAGGGTTACGAAAAGCTTCAGGAGTTTTACGGCAGCGCGGGGTTCTGGGAATTCACCATGGACCCGGAAGTGAAGCCGAACGACTGGAATCTGGACACCGGCGAACCGATCCCCGGGTTTCAGGGCACGCCCGAAGTGGACGTGGTCATCAAGATCCAGGAAGGTGTGCGTTACTTCCTCAACCGGCTGACGTTCCTCGGCAACACCACCACGCGCGACTCGGTCATCCGGCGCGAGATGCGGTTGGTGGAAGGCGGCGTCTTCAACATGGAGTCGCTGAAGTTCAGCGTGCGCCGGTTGAACCAACTCGGCTACTTCAAGCCGCTCGAGAGCGAAGACTCGGTCAAGATCGAAAAGACTCCGAACGCCGACGGCAAGGTGGACGTGCGGCTGAAGTTTGAAGAGCAGAACCGCAACCAGTTGAGCTTCGGCGCCGGCATCTCGCAGTTCGAGGGTTTCTTCGGACAGCTGGGCTTCCAGACGTCCAACCTGATGGGCCGCGGCGAGACACTGTCGATTTCAGCGCAGAAGGGTTCGCAGGCGAAGAACTATCAGATCGCCTTCACCGAGCCGTTCCTGTTCGACCGCCCGATTACCGCCGGCATCGACTTGTATTCGCGGGAGGTGAACTATCTCTTCCAGTTCACCCAGGGGTCGACCGGTGCCAACCTCCTCTTCGGGTTCCCGGTAAAGAGCTGGTCGCGGTTTTATATCGGCTACAGCCTTGAGAATGTGTCGGTCTCGAATATCTCCGACATCTACAAAGACCCGAACGTGCTGGCGGGGAACCCGCTGCTGAGTGAATCACTGCTCATCAACTCGAACGGCAAACGAGTGATCAGCAAGATTTCGCCCAGCATCATGTACAACACGATCAACGAGCCGATCTTCCCGAGCAGCGGCACCAAGTACACGGCGGCGTTTGACATCGCGGGTCTGGGCGGCGACACGTCGTTCCTCCGCGGACGACTTGAGGGCACCTGGTATCTGCCGGTCACGCCCCGGACGTCGTTCGGGTTCCGCTTGCAGGGTGAATACGTCAGGCCGTACGGCGACACCACGACCCTGCCCATTTTCGAAAAGCTTGTGCTCGGCGGCGAGTACAGCATTCGCGGGTTCGACCTGCGCAGCGTCGGCACGCGTGACGAGCGCTCGGGCCTGGTGCTGGGCGGCAACAAGACGCTGCTGTTCAACGGCGAATACATGATTCGCGTCGGCGGCCCTGTGCGCCTCGTGTTCTTCTATGACGCCGGTCAGGTGCGCGACATCGGCGAGCGGTTTGTGTGGAAGGAAACCGTGTTCGAGACCGTGGCGGCCACGCCGCCCCTGCTGGCAGACCCTGGACAGGAAGTGGAACTGACGCCGGAAGGTTATGTGGCGCCCACGCCCACGCTTCGGGAGATCGGCAAGAGCTACGCGTTCAAGACGTCGATGGGCAGCGAAATCCGCTTCTTCATGCCGGTGCTCAACGTACCGTTCCGGCTGATCTTTGCGTACAACCCGCAGCGTGGCCGGGTGTTCAACAACAACCTGCGGCCGCAGCCGAAGTTCACGTTCCGGTTTGCTGTGGGAACGACGTTCTGAGGAAAGAAAAGGACCTCTGAGGTTCAACCTCAGAGGTCCTGGTTACCTCAGAGGTCTTGGACGCCTAGAAATGAACGACCGAGACCGTGAACTTCACGGGGGTGGTGACGCCGCCGACGTCGTAGACGCGCAGGCACAAACGGCCAGGGCCGCCCACCGTGCCGGTCAGGGTGGCAAATTCGAAGGCGCTGTCGTTTGAGATGACCGTCTGGCACCCAAGGCCGTTCCAGGTGCCCATTGCGAATCCGATGGGCTCAATCACGGGCACCAGGGCGGCCATCGTGGCGGTGGCCGTGCCGGCCGCCAGGGCCTCGAACGGGAAGGTCACGGCGCCGTTTTGGGCGAGCGTGCCGGTAAATGTCTCGGTAAATGACACCGGATCTTCCGTGGTGTCAGTCGGGGCCACCGGTCCGGCGTCGTCACAGGCCGCCGCAGTGGCTGCGAGCGTCAGAATAGCGAGGCTTCGGGCCAGGAAAGTTCGGGTCAGGAAAGGGCGTCTGAGCACAGCGGGGCGCATGGCGTCTAGTTTACTCGGACTGGCCTCAGCGGCACGTTCTACGTTATCGTTTCTTTTGGAAAGGTGTAGGTATAGACCACTCATGAGTAGACAGACGATCACTATGGCCATCTTGGCCGTTTTTGTGGCGGGCAACGCCCTGGCCCAGACAGCCCCTCCCGTACAGAATCCGCCGGTACAGAACCCGCCGGCGACAACGGCCAAACCACCGGCTCAGGCGGTTCCGGCGCCCCCCGCGGCTCCGGTGCAGCCGCCGTTCCCGGTTGAATCCAAGATCGGCTTCGTGGACCTTCAGTCGGTCGTCGCCCAATCGATTCTGGGCAAGGCCGGCTCCCAGCAGTACGAGGCACTTGGCAAGAAGCTGGAAGGCGAACTGACCGGGCTTCAGACCAAGTTGAAGGATGCCCAGACCCGGCAGCAGACGCAGGCCAACCTCCTGAGCGAAGTGGCCGCTGCCAACCTGGCGAAGGACATCGATCGGCTCACCCGTGAGCTGACGTTCAAGCAGCAGGAAGCCCAGTCCGAACTGCAGACGCTGCAGCAGGACCTGCTGGGTGATTTCGAGAAGAAGGTCATGCCGATTCTCGAGAGCCTTGCCAAGGAGCGCAACCTCCACATCGTGTTCAACGTGGAAAACAGCGGCGCGGTCTACGTGTTCCCGGGACTCAACCTCTCGCCGGAACTCGTCAAGCGCGTCGACGCGCAGTACTCGGCGAAGAAATAAGGCCCTCAGTCCTATGGGTCGGGTAGTCGGGCGCCGCCCGATTACCCGATTCGATTCCAGGTTCAAGATTGCCGATGTTTGCCTCCGTCCTAGACCGCCTGTCCTATCGCTATCCTTCAGTGCTGGTTGACGGCGTTCTGTCGCACGAACCTGGCGTGCGGATGGTGGCCGTCAAAAACGTCACCGTCAACGAAGAATTTTTCCAGGGACATTTCCCAGGCACACCTTTGATGCCGGGCGTGCTGCTCATTGAGTCGCTCGCTCAGGTCGCCACGCTACTGCTGGCCGACACCCTGCCGGGCCGCGGTGACCGCGTCGCGCTTCGCAGCGTAGACGATGTGAAATTTCGCAAGCAGGTGGTGCCGGGAGACCGGCTCGAACTGGATGTGAAGCTTGGCGCGCGGCGAGGGCCATTGGTGCGGGCTGAAGCCATTGCCACGAACAAGGGCCAGGTGGTGGCTGAAGCCCGGCTCCTGCTGGTGGTGGAGCCGGAGGTGGTGGTGCCGGAAGCCGACATCCACCCGACGGCCGTCATTCATCCTGGCGCCGTCATCGGCGAAGGCACGGTGGTCGGGCCCTACGCCATCATCGGCCCACGCGTGACCGTGGGCAATCACTGCCGCATTGGCGCCTCGACCGTGATCGACGGATGGACAGATATTGGCGACCATACCGAAATCTTTCCCCTCGCCTCGATTGGCCTCGCGCCCCAGGACCTCAAGTTCAAGGGCGAACCCACGCGACTCACGATTGGCACCAACAACGTCTTCCGTGAGTTCGTCACCATTCACCGGGGCACGGCTGGTGGCGGCGGCGTGACGACGATTGGCGACCACAACCTGTTCATGGCGTACGCCCACGTCGCGCACGACTGCCATGTCGGCAACCACACCATCTTCGGCAATGGCGCCACGCTGGGCGGTCACGTGACGGTTGATGACTGGGTGACGATCAGTGCCTTCTCGGGCGTGCACCAGTTCTGCCGCATCGGCAAGTTTGCGTTCATCGGCGGTTACACCGTGGTCACGCGCAACGCGCTGCCGTATGCCAAGACGGTGGGCAACCGCGCCCGCATCTATGGCCTGAACTCGATTGGCCTGGAACGCCGGGGCTTCTCGCGCGAACTGATCGGCAAGCTGCGCCGCGCGTATCGGCACCTCATCCAGCACAACACCAGCCGCGCCATCGAGTTGATCGAGGGCGACCCCACGCTGGCCGCTCCCGAAGTGGCGTTCCTGGTGGAGTTCATCCGGCACGCCGGGTCGCGTGGTGTCATTCTCAGGCGGCCCTCCCGCAGGGCTGGCGACGAGACCGGCGGGGAGTAAGATCTCCACCAGATGCCGCTGGGCCTGATCGCCGGGAACGGAACGTTTCCTTTTTTGATTCTCAGAGCCGCCCGCCAACTGGGCCACGAGGTCGTGGTGGTGGCGGTGGAGGGCGAGGCCTTTCCGGCGCTTGAAGACCTGGGCAAAGAGCTGGGCGGCGTGCAGCATTCGTGGGTGGCGCTCGGCCATCTCGGCACCTGCATCAAGACGCTGCAGCATGCCGGCGTGACCAAAGCCATCATGGCCGGCCAGGTCAAACACACGAAGCTGTTTGGCGGTGTGTTGCCGGACCTGACCATGCTGTCGGTCCTGGCGCGGCTCAAGTCGAAGAACACCGACGCGCTGATTGCCGCCATCGCCGATGTGCTGCTCAAACACGGCATCACCTTGATGGACTCCACAGAGCTGCTGGCAGGCTTGCTCGCGTCACCCGGTGTGCTCACGACCGCGCAGCCGACAGAATCCATGCAGGCGGACTTCACGTTTGGCTACGCGGTGGCCGACGCCGTGGCCGGCCTCGACGTCGGCCAAACCATCGTCGTCAAAGACCGCGCGGTGGTGGCGGTTGAAGCGATGGAAGGGACCGATGCCGCGATCGAACGAGCAGGGGCGTTGGCGGGCCCAGGCACGCGCGTGGTGAAGGTGGCCAAGCCGAAACAGGACATGCGCTTCGACGTGCCGGTCGTCGGTGTGGCCACCATTCGTGCCATGCAGGCCGCCGGCGCCGACGCGTTGTCCATTGATGCCGGCCGGACACTGGTGCTTGATGGCGCGGCGTTTCTTTCGGCCGCAAACGAGGCCGGCGTGGTGGTGGTGGGCCGGCCGCAGGGGACCAAATGAGCGCGGATGTGCGAATCGGGGTTGTGGGTGTGGGGCACCTTGGGCGTCACCACGCGCGTCTGCTGGCAGCGGCCTCCGGCGCGCGCCTGATGGGCGTGGCCGATGTGTCGGCGGAGCGGCGTGCCGCGGCGGCGTCCGCACAAGGCGTGGAGACGTTTGCCGACTATCGCGAGCTCATCGGCCGCGTTGACGCCGTCAGCATCGCGGTGCCGACCGTTGATCACTTTCGCGTGGCCCGCGATTTTCTCGAGGCGGGCGTTCACGTGCTCGTCGAGAAACCGATGACGGCTACGCTTGCCGAGGCCGAGGAGTTGATCGCGCTTGCGGACCGCGTTGGGCGTCGGCTGGCCGTCGGTCATACCGAGCGGTTCAACCCAGCCGTGGCTGCGGCAATTCCTCTGATCTCGGCGCCGCGGTTTATTGAGGTGCATCGGCTGAGCGGTTTTCCCGACCGCAGTCTCGACATCGACGTGGTCTTCGACGTGATGATTCACGACCTCGATATCGTGCTGGCGATCGACCACACCGAAGTCATCGCCGTTGAGGCCGTGGGTGTGCCGGTGCTTTCACACAAGGTGGACATTGCGAACGCGCGTCTGAAGTTCGCCTCGGGATGCACCGTGAACCTGACGGCGAGTCGCATCAGTCGCGACCGCGTGCGCAAGGTGCGCTTCTTCCAGCCGGACTTGTATGTGTCGGTGGACTACGGCGAGCAGGAGCTTGAAGCGTATCGCGTGATCCCGCGGCCGGGTGACCGACCGGCCATTGAAGGCGGCGCGGTGCCGGTGGAAAAAGGCGAGCCCCTCGGGAGAGAATTGCAGGATTTTGTGGATGCCATACGGGAAGATCGGGCGCCTCGCGTGACCGGCCAGGACGGCTATCGCGCGCTGGTGCTGGCCACGCGCGTGGCGGCAGCTATCGACGCGAATGACGCGAACGAAAAGGAGACCGGCACTCGCGTGTCGGGGTTGTGAGTATGTTGCAGGATCTGGAATCCAAAGCCTCGTCAGGTGAGTCGTTTTCCCACGAGGAGGCCGAGCGCGTGCTGGCCTGCGCCGACCTCGTCAGTGTTGGCACGCTTGGCGAGCTCGCACGCCGGGCCCGCCACGGTGAAGTTGTCACCTACGGCCACGTACTTGTGGTGGACGGTGACGCGGTGCCATCGGAACTGGGGGACGCGCGCGAGGTGCGGATCACCACGCGGCCCGAGTCGGTGGCGGCGGGTTGCGCGCTGGTGCGCGAGGTTGTGGCCGCTTCAGGCGATGTGCCAGTGACGGCATTCTCGGCCGCAGGCCTCCTGGACCTCGTCGGTGGTGACCACCTGGCTCTGGCTGATGCCGCCCGTGAGTTGCGTGAAGCTGGCCTGATGGGTATCGCGTTTTTTCCAGTGGATCGATTTGACGAACCGGCCGAACTGGTGCGGGCCCTCCGGCATGGTGGGCTCGAAGTCACGCGCGCGACCGTGGATCACGCGAGCACCCTGGCGGCACGTCTGGTCTGCATCGAACGGGTCGCTGCGCTTCAGCGTGAGGTAGGGGGGCTGCTCGCGTTCGCACCGTTACCGCGATTCGACGAGGTCGAAACGCCGTCCACCGGGTACGACGATGTGCGGACGATTGCGGTGGCGCGACTGGTGTGCGGCGAGGTGCCGTCCATCCAGGTGGACTGGGTGATGTACGGACCCAAACTCGCGCAGGTGGCCATTGCCTACGGCGCCAACGACATCGACAATGTGCCCGCGACCGATGCCCTGGGACTGGGTCATCGCAGGAGCCCGCGCACCGACATCGCGCGTCAAATCTCTGCGGCGTTCGCGACCCCGTCGGCCCGCAACAGCCGATTCGAACGGGTGTCGTGAGTGTCGAAAATTCGTCTCGGCTCGGTCAACTATCTCAACTGCCGGCCGCTGGTGCATGGACTTGGCGGTGACGCCGATCCGCTGTTTTCGCTGCGTTTCGACCCGCCCGCCGAGTGCGCTTCGCTCCTGTCATCCGGAGAGATTGACCTCGGGTTGATTCCGACAATCGCGTACGCCGATCGGCCCGGCGACCTGGTGGTGCCCGGTGTGTCGATCGCGTCCGAGGGCCCAGTGGCGTCGGTGGCTCTGTTCACACAGAAGCCCCTGTCCGAGATTCACACCATCGCGCTCGATACCAGTTCCCGCACTTCAGTGGCGTTGACGCGCATCCTGTGTGCGCGACGGTTCGGCATTGCGCCCACGTTCGTGCGCCACGCCCCGGATCTTGAATCCATGCTGGCCGGCCACGACGCAGCGTTGCTGATTGGCGACCCGGCGTTGTTTGTGGACCACCGCGCGCTTGGTGCCGAGAAGATCGATCTGGGCCAGGCGTGGACCGACATGACCGGGCTGCCGTTTGTGTGGGCGTTCTGGTCCGGGCGCGCCGATTGCCTTCCGCCGCACGCCGTCAGGCGCATGCAGGCGGCGAAAGAGGCGGGCGTGTTGGTGTCCGACGCCTTGGCCGATGCCTACATGGCGGACCGGCCGCAGTACCAGGCCATCGCGCGCCACTATCTGCGCGAACATATCCTCTTTGACCTGACGGACCGCATGCTCCAGGGACTGCAAACGTACTACCGTGAGGCCGCGGCCGTGGGCCTGATCGCGTCGCCTGTTGAGCCGCGGTTCTTCGCGTCGGCCGCGTTGGCCACAACGGATCGGTGATGGCGGCCGACGGTCCTCGCCGACCCGCCATCATCTTCATCTTCATCACCGTCGTCCTCGACGTCCTCGCCCTCGGGATCGTCATTCCCGTGTTGCCTCTGCTTGTTGAGGAGTTCCTGGGCGGAGACACCTCGCGCGCGGCCACGATGTTCGGGTTGTTTGGGACAGCGTGGGCGTTGATGCAGTTTGTGTTCGCGCCTATCCTCGGCGCGTTGTCCGACCGCTTTGGCCGTCGGCCGGTCATCCTCATTTCATGCGCGGGCCTGGGGCTGGACTACGTCCTGATGGCGCTGGCGCCGAGCCTGTCGTGGCTATTTGTCGGGCGCGTGATTTCGGGAATCACGGCCGCCAGTTTCTCAACGGCAGGCGCGTACATTGCCGACGTCACGCCTGTGGAGAAGCGGGCCGCCGGATTTGGCATGATTGGCGCCGCGTTCGGACTGGGGTTTGTCCTTGGCCCGGCGATGGGCGGCATTCTCGGTGCCGTGGATCCGCGACTACCGTTTTGGGTGGCGGCCGCACTGGCGTTGGCCAACGCCGCGTATGGCTACTTCGTGTTGCCCGAGTCTCTGCCGCCTGAAGCGCGGAAAGCGTTTTCGTGGGCACGCGTCAATCCGCTCGGGTCCTTGCGTCTGCTCCGATCGCACAAGGAGCTGTTCGGCATCGCCACCGTCACGGTGTTTTACCACCTGGCGCACCATGTGTTGCCCAGCGTGTTTGTGCTGTACGGCGCATACCGGTATGGGTGGGACGCACGCGCCACGGGGCTGACCCTGGCCGTGGTCGGTGTGGTCAGCGTCATTGTGCAGGGCGGCCTCGTGCGGCCGCTGGTCGCTAAATTCGGTGAGCGGGCGATGCTGCTGACGGGGCTCGCGTGTGGCGCGGTGGGGTTTGTTGTGTATGCGCTGGCTGAGACCGGCACCGTGTTCTGGCTCGGCATTCCAGTGTTTGGGCTGATGGGCTTGTATGGGCCGTCAGCACAGGGCTTGATGACTCGCCATGTTCAGCCGTCGGAGCAGGGGCAGCTACAGGGCATCAACAGCAGCTTCATGGGGCTGACCGGCATCATCGGTCCAGGGCTGTTCACGCTGACGTTTGCGGCGTTCATCGGCCCGTATGCGAGCTGGCACGTGCCGGGCGCCCCGTTTCTGCTGGCCGCCGTCCTGATGGTTGTTGCGTTCACGATCGGCTGGCGGGTGACGAAGGACGCGTGACGCCGCCGTGTGTGGGCGAGGCCACGGGCGGCGCGGTTGAAGTAGCATTTGAGAAGGCTTTGTGATGACTGTAGCGGCCATTGCTGACAAATTGCGTGCGGGCGGGCGGCTGACTCGCGACGAGGCGCTGGAGTTTTACCTTCACGCGCCCACATCCCTGCTTGGTGGGCTTGCGGATCAGGCGCGTGCGCGCCGGCATCCGGAAGGGGTGGTGACGTACATCATCGACCGCAACGTCAACTACACCAACGTCTGTGTGGCGCGCTGCAAGTTCTGCGCGTTTTACCGGCCTGTGGGGTCGTCGGAAGGCTACACGCTGGGGTTCGACGAGATCTTCAAGAAGATTGAAGAGACCATTTCGCTTGGCGGCGGGCAGCTGTTGCTGCAGGGCGGACACAATCCCGACGTTCCGCTGGAATGGTACGAAGATCTGTTTCGCCAGGTGAAGAGCCGGTATCCGGAGTTCCGGCTGCACGCGTTGTCTCCACCGGAAGTCATTCACATTTCGCGGCTGTCGGGGCTGCCGACGGCGGAGGTCATCGATCGCTTGATCGCTGCGGGTCTTGATAGCGTGCCTGGTGGCGGCGCCGAGATTCTGGTGGACCGCGTGCGCAAGATCCTCAATTGCTACACCAAGGCCACTGCCGACGAGTGGCTGGGTGTCATGCGCGAGGCGCACCGCGCCGGGCTGCGCACCACCGCCACGATGATGTACGGCACGGTGGAAACGGTCGAGGAGCGGCTCGAGCATCTGTTCCGCCTGAGGGACCTTCAGGATGAGACCGGCGGGTTCACCGCGTTCATCGCGTGGAGTTACCAGCCCGAGCACACGGAACTTGGTGGCACCGAGGCGACCGGCATCGACTATCTGCGCACCCTGGCGCTCTCGCGCCTCGTGCTCGACAACTTCGACAACCTGCAGTCGTCGTGGGTGACGCAAGGTGGCAAGGTCGGCCAGCTGAGCCTGGCGTACGGGGCCAACGACATGGGCTCGGTGATGATCGAGGAAAACGTCGTACGCGCGGCCGGTGCCGAGTACTGCATGGACGAGTTTGAAGTGGTGCGCAACATCGAGGGCGCCGGCTTCGTGGCCAAGCGTCGCAACATGCACTATGACGTTCTGGGCGCTCCGGTATTTCGCGAGCGCGACGTGCCGCGGATGCGCGAGCTCGCCGTTGCGCGCGACGATGGGCGCGCGGGCGAAGCACCGGACCTGCGCGACTACGAAGCTCGCTCGGCTGCGGGCAAACGCGCTCGACAATGAGCTGAGTGGCTCACTGCAAATGACTTCTTATCGCGCGAGTTGGGTACTGCCGATTAGCGGCCCGCCCCTGCGAGATGCCTGGGTGTCGGTCAGCGACGGCCTTGTGACCGAGGTCGGGACCGGCCGCGCGCCGAGTCCTGTCGTTGAATTGGGCGACGTCGCCCTGTTGCCAGGACTGGTCAACGCGCACACACACCTCGAATTGAGCTGGATGGCTGGGCTCGTGCCGCCGGCGGGGGCCATGGACGAGTGGATCAAGACGCTCCTGAGCGTGAGGCGCGCCGGGCCTGCCGGGGGAGACGAAACGGTCGTGACCGCCATGACGCGCGCCGTGGGCGACATCCTCGACACCGGCACGGCCCTGGTGGGCGACATCTCGAATTCGCTGATGTCGGTGCCCGTCTTCGCGGCGCGGGAACTGGCCTGCGTCGTCTTTCACGAGATCCTCGGCTTCAACCCCGCGGACCCGCAGGCAATGGTCCGCGACGCCCAAGAAAGACGTCGGGTGTCATTAAAACGACCTCTGAGGTCGTTTCAGGATAGCGACTCGCTGAAACGACCTCAGAGGTCGTTTTCAGACACACCCGACGCCTTTTCTGCGGTCGTCGGGCACGCGCCCTACTCGACGGCGCCCGCGCTGTTCGCAGAAATCGCCGCGCAGCATCAGGGGCCGGCGCCCCTCTCCGTGCACATCGCCGAATCGGCCGAAGAAGTGGAGTTTCTTCACACCGGCCAGGGACCGATGCGCACGCTGCTGGAAACACTCGGGGTGTGGACCGGTGCATGGCAGGTGCCACGGTGCGGCCCGCTGGAGTTCCTCAAGCGGCTGGGGTACCTCAAGCCAGGCACCTTGCTGGTCCACGGCGTCCACTTGACCGTTCGGGAACTCGAGCAGGCCCGCGACGCCGAGGCCGTCATCGTGACGTGCCCGAGAAGCAACACGTGGGTCGGAGGCGGTGTGCCGCCCATCGCCCGGTTTTATGGTGCGGGCGTGCCCGTGGCCATCGGCACCGACAGCCTCGCGTCCGCCGAGACCCTCAACATGTTCGACGAATTGGCAGCGCTCCGACGGCTCGCGCCGGAAGTGGATGCCGCGCAACTGCTCGACAGTGCCACCAGGGTGGGAGCCGAGGCGCTCGGGTTTGGTCAGCACTACGGCACCATCAGCCCTGGACGTCAGGCCCAGCTGGTGTCCGTCGCGTTACCGGCCGGCGTCCGGGGCCGTCCTGAGGATGTGGAAGAATACTTGGTGAGTGGAGTGTCAGCCGCTGACGTCTCACGGCTGAACGTTCCGTCCCACTAAATGTTTGACCGCCTCCGCACCTACGCCTCGTTCGTCCGCATCAGCCACTCGGTATTCGCGTTGCCGTTTGCGCTGGTTGGGGCGCTGCTGGCCACCGAAGTCGAGCCCTGGAGCTGGATGCGCGGCCTGTGGATTGTCGTGTGTATGGTGACCGCCCGCAGCGCGGCGATGGGGTTCAACCGGCTGGCCGACGTCGCGTATGACGCGCGTAATCCCCGCACGGCCATGCGCGAACTGCCGCAAGGACGGATGAGCCGCCGCGAAGCGATCGCCTTTGTCGTCGTCTCATCCCTGGCCTTCGTCTACGGGGCCTCGCACCTCGGCTGGATCTGCCTGGCGCTCTCGCCGGTCGCGCTCGCCATCGTCTTCTGGTATTCGTTCGCCAAGCGCTTCACCTCGTACGCGCAGCTGTTTCTTGGCTGGCCATGGCCGTGGCGCCGGTGGGTGGATGGCTGGCCGCCGGGGGCAGGGAAGGGTGGGAGCCCTGGCTGCTGGGACTCGCCATCGGCGCGTGGGTCGGCGGCTTCGACGTGCTCTACGCCTGTCAGGACGTGGACGTGGATCGGCGCGAGGGGTTGCACTCCATTCCCGTGCGGTTCGGCATTGCGCGCGCGCTCAGCATCTCGCGGTTCATGCACGTGGTGGCGGTGGTGACGCTCGCCGCACTGGGAGTGGTGGCCGATCTGGGCACAGTCTACATGGCGGGCGTTGTGGGTGTGGCCGCGTTGCTCGTCTATGAGCAGTCGCTCGTGCGTCAGGACGATCTCTCGAAGGTCAAACTGGCCTTCGACCTCAATGGCTGGGTCGGGTTGTTGTATCTGGCCACGACGGCGGCGGATTTGTTTTTATGACTCCGACGCCTGCCACCTCTCGTCCCCACATCGCCGTGGGCGTCACCGGCGCAAGCGGCGCAATCTACGCCATGCGCACGATTGCCGCCCTGCTCGAAACCGGGTGCCATCTGGAGATCGTATTTTCCGACTACGGCAAACGTCTGCTGATGGACGAACTCGGCAGCGACGCGAAAGTGGATCGCCTGCAGGATTTGCTCGAACGCAAGTACGGGCCCGCCGTACAAAAGGGCACGTTTGTGGTGCACAGCAACAAGGACCTTGGCGCCACGCTGGCGAGTGGCAGCCATCGCTGCAGTGGCATGGTCATCGTGCCGTGTTCGATGAAGACCCTGGCCGGTGTGGCGCTGGGCCTGTCGCGCAGCCTCATCGAGCGCGCGGCCGACGTGATGCTCAAGGAGCAGCGCAAGCTCATCCTCGTGCCGCGTGAAACGCCCATGAGCCTGCCGGCGTTGCGCCATCAGGTGGCTGCCGCCGAAGCCGGCGCGATGATCCTGCCTGCGATGCCGGCGTTTTACCAGAAGCCCCAGACCATTGACGACCTCGCCGATTTCATCGCGGGCAAAATCCTCAACGGGTTGGGCTTCGACCAGCACCTGTTTGCCCCATGGAAGGGCGAATAGTGGTCTCCACGTCGCGTGACCCGGCGCGCATTGCCGGGATGTTTGACCGGATTGCGATCCGCTACGACACACTCAACCGGCTCATCAGCCTCGGGATGGACAAGGGCTGGCGCGCCCGTGGTGTTCGCGAACTCCATCTCACGGGCACCGAACGGGTGCTGGACATGTGCACAGGCACAGCCGACTTCGCGGTGGAAGCCGCCACGTCGGCGACCGGTCACGCTCGGAAGGTGATCGGCATCGACTTCGCAGGCGAGATGCTGCGCATTGGCCTGGCCAAGATCCACAAGGCCGGCCTCGCCGATCGCATCCATCTGGTGCGGGGTGACGCCACGAATGTGCCGCTCCCCGATGCCAGCGTTGAAGCGGCTATGGTGGGGTTCGGTATTCGCAACGTGGTCGATCGTGAGCGTGCGCTGCGCGAGTTCGCTCGTGTGCTCACACCCGGCGGGAGGTTGGCGGTGCTTGAGCCTGGCGCACCGCGAATTCCCGGCGTCAAGACCCTGCACCTGTGGTATCTCCGGTATCTCCTGCCGTTTGTCGGCCGCCTGCTCTCGAGGCATGGCGAGGCATACTCCTACCTTCCCGCGTCGGTGGAGCAGTTCCCCACGCCCGAGGCCTTTGCCACGCTGCTGAAAGAAAACGGCTTTGCCTCGGTTCGCACCGTCCCTTTGACCTTCGGCATCGTCTACCTCTATGTAGCGACCAAGGGGCAGAGCCACTAGATGTATCTGGATTTCGACGACCACCGGCCGGACACGCCCCATTTACCGCCCGCCTTCACACGGCTTGAGCGCATGCTGGCGACCGCGGTGGCGTACCTCGTCCTGGTGATTGCGTACCTCGTCATGCCGGCCTCATGGTTCGCGCCGAACGAGCTGGTCAACATGACGCCGGTTCCACCAAAAGATGATGTGACGTTTGTGATGATGGAGCCGCTGCGCGACATGCCGGCGCCTCCGAAGGTGACGGCTGAAGCATCAGATATCGATCGACAGGCTGCGACGCGTGACAAGGCGCCCGTGCCCGCGAACCCCGAGCCGTTCTCACGCGGTAATACGCCGGAGAAGGTGGAAGGCGCTCCGCCGGTGGAGCCGCCCAAGGGCGCGAATGGCGCCACCGCCAACGCGCCGCCGCCCCCTGACGCGCCCGTCGTGTTGCCGCCGACGGAGACCGTTGCGCGAACGCCTGGCGAGGGGCTGGCCAACTCGTTGCGCAACCTGCAAAAGTACCTGCGCGACGACAACTTCTCGAACGAAAACGGGGGCCAGACACAGCAGGACGCCCAAATCAGCTTCGACTCGAAGGGCGTGGACTTCGGATGGTGGCTGCGGCGGTTCGTAGCCCAGGTCAAAGGCAACTGGTTCATCCCGCAGGCCGCGATGGTGCTCAAGGGCAAGGTGGTGGTCACGCTCATGATCCACCGCAACGGCACCATCTCTGATGTGACATTGATTCAGTCGTCCGGCCACACCTCGCTCGACGTCTCGGCGGTCAACGCGTTGCGCGGGTCCAACCCCACCGTCGCCCTCCCGGCCGAGTACCCTGAAGACAAGGTGCTCTTCACGGTGACGTTCTACTACAACACGCGCTGACGCAGGTCGATGACGAGCACGCTGGACCCTGGACCCTGGACCCGGACTCTGGACCCTGCACTCTGGACTCTGGACCGATGAAAGTCGTTGCTGTCGTGGGGCCCACTGCCACCGGCAAGACGGCCCTGGGTGTGGCGCTGGCCGAAGCGATCGACGGCGAAATCGTCTCGTGTGATTCGACGGCCGTCTACCGAGGCATCGACATCGGCACCGACAAGCCAACGCCGCAGGAGCAGCGCGGTATTCCACACCATCTGATTGACGTCGTGAATCCGACCGAGACCTATTCGGCCGCACGGTATGCGATTGATGCCGCAACGGCTGTGCGCGATATCCGGGCGCGCGGACGCTGGCCTATTTTGGTGGGCGGCACCGGGTTCTACTACCGCGCGCTGGTGCGCGGTCTGTTTCCAGGGCCGCCGCGCCACGACGAACTGCGTGGGCGCCTCGCTCGTGTGGCGGAACGTCGCGGAGTGGAGTCGCTCCATCGATGGCTGGGTCGCGTCGACCCGGAGTCGGCGCTGCGGATTCAGCCGCGCGACCAGATGCGGCTCATTCGCGCGCTGGAGGTCTACCTGCTCACGGGGCAGCCACTGACCGCGCATTTCGCCGCAACGCAGTCCGCGCTGCCTGGGTTCCAGGTGCTCACGCTCGGCGTCGTGGATCCACGGCCCGATCTGGAGCGACGGGTCGCCGCTCGTGTGGATGCGCAGTTCGGCCGTGGTGTGGTGGCCGAGGTCGAGCGCCTGATCGCATCCGGCGTGCCGGAGTCTGCCCACGCCTTTAGCGGCCTCGTGTACCGTCAGCTCATCGAGATGCGGCAGGGGGTGCGCGACGAAGCCGCCACGCGGGCGTTGATCGTCCGCGAAAACCTGCAATACGCCAGGCGCCAGTTGATGTGGTTCAGGAAGGAACCTGACGTACGATGGTTGCCAGGCCCGGGCACCGACCCGGCGGTGCAGGCCGCAGCGCTCGCCCAGGTTCAGGCCTTCATCACATGATCACACGCGTCATCCTCATCGTCATGGACTCGGTCGGGTGCGGCGAATTGGCCGACGCGGATCTGTACGACGATCAGGGCAGCGACACGCTGGGACATATCGCAGACGCTGTGCCGTTGCGTGTGCCGACGCTTCGGTCGCTTGGTCTGGGGCGCGTCGCTCGAATCGGCGGCAATGCTCCTGCGCCGATTGGCGCAGCGGGACGGATGGCCGAGGCGTCGCCCGGCAAAGACTCCGTCACGGGCCATTGGGAGCTGATGGGCATCGTGCTCGATCGGCCGTTTCCCACGTTTCCCCAGGGGTTCTCGAAGGAGATCATCGCCGAGTTCGAGCGGCGTATCGGCCGCACGTCGATCGGGAACGTGGTGGCGTCGGGCACCGAGATTATCGACGCGCTTGGGCCCGAGCACATGCGTACGGGTGCGCCGATCATCTACACGTCGGCCGACAGTGTGTTTCAGATCGCGGCGCACGAACGCATCGTGCCGATCGACGAACTGTATCGCTACTGCGATGAAGCGTTTGACCTGGTGGGACGTGGCATGGGTGTGGGGCGTGTCATCGCCAGGCCGTTCGAGGGCGAGCCTGGCAGCTTCGTGCGGACGTCGAACCGGCGCGACTACGCGCTGGATCCATTCGAGGACACGCTGCTGGATCGCCTTTCCACCGCCGGCCAACCGGTGGTGGGTATCGGCAAGATCGAAGACTTGTTTGCGGGCCGCGGCCTCACGCGCGCGATTCACACACGTTCAGACGACCACGGTATGGACGTGGTGATGGAGGAACTGGCGACAACCGATCGCGGCCTGATCTTCGTCAATCTCGTGGATTTCGATACCAAGTACGGGCATCGCAATGACGTGCCTGGATACGCGGACAACCTCGAACGCTTCGACGCGCGGCTGGCGCAGCTGCTGCCACAGCTTTTCCCCACGGACCTTCTCATCGTGACCGCCGACCACGGCAACGACCCAGCGACCCCGTCCACCGATCACTCGCGCGAACATGTGCCGCTGCTGGTGGCCGGCGCCTCGGTGAAGGCCGGTGTGGACCTGGGCACGCGCACCACGTTCGCCGATGTGGGCCAGACGCTGGCGGCAATATTCGGGTTGGCGCCCATGGCCGCCGGCACGAGTTTTCTTGGCGAAATACTGCGCCCGTCTCGGTAAGATTGCCATTCCCATGTCCACCATTCGCGAACAACTGGAAGCTCTGGAAGATGAAACGCTGGCGCCGCAGGCGGCGCGGAGCCGCGCCAGCAAAGGCCGGCTTCGCCAGGAAACACCCGATCCCATTCGGCCCAACTTCCAGCGCGACCGCGACCGGGTGATTCACTCCAAGGCGTTCCGGCGGCTGAAACACAAAACCCAGGTCTTCTTCGCACCAGAGGGCGACCACTACCGCACGCGGCTGACCCACACACTGGAGGTCTCGCAAATCGCGCGCAGTATCGCGAAGGTCCTGCGCCTGAATGAAGAACTGACCGAAGCCATTGCGCTCGGCCACGATCTCGGGCACCCACCGTTTGGCCACGCCGGCGAACGGGTGATCGACAAGCTCGTGCCGGGTGGCTTCAGCCATCACGAGCAGAGCCTGCGGATCGTTGACGTGCTCGAGAACGACCGGCAGGGACTGAATCTGTCGTGGGAGGTTCGTGACGGCATCGCGCGTCACTCAAAAGGCAAGCACGGGCTGCCCGTCGGCGCGCCACCCGAACATCGTGCCAGCACGATTGAAGGGCAGATTGCGCGCGTGGCCGACATCATCGCCTACGTGAACCACGATATTGACGATGCCGTGCGTGCGGGCGTGCTCGACACGCGCGACCTGCCGCAATCAGCCGTCGCGGTGCTTGGCGGCAGTTCGTCGCAGCGCATCAACTCCATGGTGACCGACGTCGTGACCGAGACGCTTGGCGGCGCCCTCACAGAGATCCGCATGAGCGATCTGGTGCTGCAGGCCACGCTGGAACTGCGCGAGTTCCTGTTCCGGGCCGTGTACGAAAATCCTCGGGCCACCGCCGAGTTCGACAAGGCGGCCGGGCTCCTGGGCGGGTTGTGGGACAAACTGCGGCAGAAGCCCGACCAGTTTCTGGACCAGGCGACGATTGAGTCAGAGGGGCTGGACGCGGCCGCCCGCGACTTTCTCGCCGGCATGACCGATCGCTACGCCGTGGCGCTCTTCGAGGACCTGTTCGTGCCCCGGTCCTGGAGCGTCTGAGAGGCCGCCCAGGGGCGGGCCCGTCGACCACGGGGGTCGTGGTAGAATCTTCGTTTGCACTACCGGCCTGGGCCGGTAGAGGGAAGTCATGCTGCTCGATATCAGCCGGCTGCGGACAGTGGTGGTGGACGTCAACCGCCGGGTTGAGCCCGAGGCGTTTGCCGACCTGACGGACGATTTCAAGGTGGTCGGCCCCACGGAAATTGCGGGGACGGTCCGGCGCGAGAAGGGCACCCATGTGGTGCTGCATTCGCGGGTGACGTCGGCCATGGAGGTGACGTGCGGTCGGTGCCTGGAGCCGTTTGTGGTTCCGGTCAGCGCCGACGTCGAAACGCGTTTTGTGCCTCCGGCGGAGTTTGCGAAGGTGACGGCTGAGACGGCCGCGAAAGCGGGGTTGTTGACCGCCGGCGCCGTGGCAGACGACGAAGACGAAGAAGTTGAACACGATGCCGAGGGGCATGTGGTGGGGTTGGCGGAGTATCGCGACGAGGCGATTGACCTGGGCGAAGTGATTCGCGAACAGTTGTACCTCGCGCTGCCAATGAAGCCCTTGTGCCAGGAGTCGTGCAAGGGGTTGTGTGCGGTGTGTGGCGCGAATCGGAATCGCGAGACGTGCCAGTGCCAGCAACAGTGGGAAGATCCACGCATGGCCGCGCTTGCCGAGTGGAAAAGCCGTAACGAGAAGACCTAAGGGGTAGAGACCGTGCCGAATCCAAAACGACGCCATTCCAAATCACGCACCGCCAAGCGCCGCACGCATGACACGCTGGTC
The DNA here is from genome assembly GCA_016716905.1 of Acidobacteriota bacterium. Lineage (NCBI taxonomy): Bacteria > Pseudomonadati > Acidobacteriota > Acidobacteriota bacterium. The sequence goes on from JADJUS010000004.1 coordinate 1,443,724, forward strand.
AAGGTGCAGTCCGGGCGCTGTCCGCAGTGCCAGGAAATGAAACTGCCGCATCAGGTGTGCAAGAACTGCGGCTTCTACAACGGCCGTCAGGTTCGCGCGGTCAAGGAAGATTAGTCGCGAGCGCCACCAGGCCCGTCGCGTGACTGGTCCGAGAATCGCGGTGGATGCCATGGGGGGCGATTTCGCCCCTCGCGAGGTCATCGCCGGAGCCGTCGCGGCGGCGCGTGATACCGGCGTGTCGGTCATCCTGGTTGGCCCCGCCGATCAGGTGTCGGCCGAGGCCCTTCGTGTGGCCCAGGGCCGCTTGCCGGACTCCCTGTCCATCTTCGACACCCCAGACTTCATCGCGATGGACGCAGCGCCGCGTGAGGCGCTCAGGCGGATGCCCCGGGCCTCGGTCAAGGTGGCAGCCGAGATGGTCTCGCGCGGGGAGGCAGACGGCGTCTACAGCCTCGGGCACACAGGGGCGACCGTGCTGGCCGCGCACGCCGCGTTCGGGATGCTGGACGGGGCCGAGCGGCCCGCCATTGCGGTGCTCGTGCCGACGCTGGCCGGGTCGGCGGTGCTGCTCGACACCGGCGCGACGCTTGATTGCCGGCCCGTGCACCTGCGGTCGTTTGGCCTGATGGGCGCGGCGTATTCGACGATTGCGCTCGGCATCGAGCGGCCCAGGGTCGGGTTGCTGTCGGTGGGTGAAGAGGCCGGCAAAGGCACCGAATTGGTGCGCGAGGCGCACGGGTTGCTGGCCGCCTCGGGTCTGAACTTCGTCGGCAATCTCGAGGCCCGCGACTTTTTCAGCGGGCGGGCAGACGTCATTGTGTGTGACGGCTTCACCGGCAACGTGGCCCTGAAGGTGGGTGAGGGCCTGGTGGACGCGATGGAAGTGCTGTTGAAGAAGGAACTCGCCAAGTCCCTGGCGGCGCGTTTGGGCGGGCGGCTTGCGAAGGCCGCATTCCTGCGCGTCCGGGATCGCGCGGATTCGGCGGAGTATGGCGGTGCGCCCCTGCTGGGGCTCAAGGGGCTCGCGCTGGTCGGGCATGGGCGTTCCGACGCCCGCGCGGTGCGCAACGGCATTGCCACCGCGGCGCGATTGGTTGAGGGGCAGTTGGTGCAGCGGTTGCGCGATGCGCTGGTGAATCCATGACCGCATTGCGCGACCCCGCGTACGTGTGGTGAAGTAGGCGATGCTGTCATGTTGATGTTGACGGGCCGTGTGGCCCTGGTGACCGGGGCGTCACGCGGAATCGGAAAGGCGATCGCCCTGTCGCTCGCGTCGGGCGGTGCCACGGTCATCGCGGCCGCGCGCGGCACCAATGCGCAGTCCACCGTGGACGCCATCGTGGCCGCTGGCGGTACCGCAGAACTGGCTTCCCTCGACGTGACCGACCCCGCCAGCGTGGAACTGGTCACGAAGGACGTGCTCGCGCGGCACGGCCGGATCGATGTGCTGGTCAACAATGCCGGTGTCACCCGCGACCAGTTGTTGCTCCGGATGAAGCGCGAAGACTGGGACGCCGTGATTGGGGCGAACCTGACAGGCGCGTTCACCTGCGTGCAGGCGGTGCTCAAGTCGATGGTCAAGGCCCGCCACGGCCGCATCATCAGCATTACGTCGGTGGTGGGTGAAGCCGGCAACGCCGGGCAGGCAAATTATGCGGCGTCCAAGGCCGGGCTGATTGGGTTTACGAAGGCGCTGGCCCAGGAAGTGGCGTCGCGCGGCATCACCGTGAACGCGGTGGCGCCGGGCATGATCGAGACCGACATGACGAAGGCGATTTCCGAGGGCGCGCATGACGAGTGGGCGAAGAAGATTCCCCTGCAGCGCCTGGGGACGCCCGAGGATGTTGCGGCTGCCGTCCGTTTTCTGGCATCGGACGAGGCAGCGTATATTACGGGACACGTACTCGCCGTCAACGGCGGGATGCGCATGTAAGATGGCGTCGGGCGCAGGTGCGTCGCGACACGAGGAGGATGAATGGCCGTTGCAGATCAGGTAAAGAAGATCATTGTGGAACAGTTGGGCGTGGATGAGGACGAAGTGACGTCCGATGCGTCGTTTGTGGACGACCTCGGGGCGGATTCCCTCGACACCGTCGAGCTGGTCATGGCCTTCGAAGAAGAGTTCAGCATCGAAATCCCCGACGAGGATGCCGAGAAGATCACGCGCGTCAAGGACGCCGTGAGCTACATCGAAACGCACACGAAGAAAAAGTAGCCATCGGCACGTCTCACCCTGGCGCAGCCCTTCGGCTGCGCTGTGTGTCAGTGCCTTTGGGAGGAAACGTGACGAGACGAGTAGTCATCACCGGTGTCGGCCTGATTTCATCCGTGGGAATCGGGAACGATGCGAACTGGGAGGCGATGTGCGCCGGCCGGGGCGGGATTGGTCCGATCACCCGCTTTGACGCCACAGGATATTCCGTGCGCATTGGCGGCGAAGTCAAAGGGTTCGACCCGCTGAACTTCGTCGAGAAGAAAGAGGTCAAGAAGATCGACGTCTTCATCCAGTTCGCCATCGCGGCCTCCCAGTTTGCGATGGACGATGCGAAGTTGCAGGTCACGCCGGAGATTGCCGACCAGACCGGCGTGTTCATTGCGTCGGGCATCGGCGGATTCAGCACGATTCAATCCGAGCATCTCGAACTGGTCAACGGCGGCCCGCGCCGGGTCTCGCCGTTTTTCATCCCGGCGTCCATCATCAACCTGGCCGCCGGGCACGTCTCGATCCGATTCGGGGCGAAGGGACCGAACCTCGCCACGTGTACGGCGTGCACGGCGTCCGCTCACTCGATTGGTGAGTCGTTCGAGATCATCCGGCGGGGTGATGCCGACATCATGATCGCCGGTGGCTCCGAGGCCGCCATCACGCCGCTGAGCGTGGCCGGGTTTGCCTCGATGCGCGCCCTCTCCACCCGCAACGACGAGCCGGACAAGGCGTGCCGGCCCTTCGACAAGGACCGCGACGGCTTCATCATCGGCGAAGGCGCCGGCATCCTCATCCTCGAGGAACTCGAGACCGCCAAACGCCGTGGCGCGAACATCTATTGCGAGCTGGCCGGGTACGGCCTGTCGTCGGATGCGTTTCACCTGACGGGCCAGCCGCCAGATGCCGATGGCGCCGTGCGGTCGATGAAGATGGCCATCCGCAAGGCCGGGATCCGCCCCGAGCAGGTGGACTACATCAACGCCCACGGCACCTCGACACCGATCAACGATCCCACCGAGACACTCGCCGTGAAGCGCACGTTTGGTGAGCACGCGAAGAAGTTGGCGATCTCGTCCACGAAGTCCATGACCGGGCACCTGCTTGGCGCGGCCGGTGGCCTGGAAGCTGGCATCACAGCCTTGGCGATCAGGCACCAAATCGCGCCGCCGACCGCAAACCTCGATTCGCCCGACCCGGCCTGTGACCTTGACTACATCCCGTTCAAGGCCCGGCCCATGACCATCAATTACGCGTTGTCGAATTCGTTCGGGTTCGGCGGCACCAACGGCACGCTCCTGCTCAAGCGGTACGAAGGCGACTGACCCACATGAAGATTGCCGTTTGTATCAAGCAAGTCGTCTCGCGTGAGTGGCAGGTTCGCATCAACGATCAAAAGACCTGGGTGCGTGACCAGGACGCCGCGTGGGAACTCAACGAACCCGACGCGTACGCGCTCGAGGAGGCCCTGCGCCTCAAGGAAAAACACGGCGGGGAAGTGGTCGTCATTTCGGCCGGCCCCGCCCGCGTGACGCAGGTCATCCGCGAGGCGCTGGCCCGCGGCGCCGACCGCGCCATTCACGTCGAAGGTGACCACCTGGCAACCGCCGACGCCTTCACCGCTGCCGAAGCTCTGGCTGAGGCAGCCAAGACTGAACAGTGTGATCTGATCTTGACCGGACTGCAGTCCGACGACCAGGGCTTCGCGCAGGTCGGCGTCATCATGGCCGAGCGTCTGGGGATGTCGCACTCCACGATCATCATGGAAGTGCAGGTCACCGGCACGACCTTGCGCGTGAAGCGCGAGCTTGAAGGCGGCTGGTTCCAGTGGATGGAGATGCCGCTGCCCGCGGTATTGACGATTCAGAGCGGCATCAACCAGCTGCGGTACGCCACGCTCAAGGGCATCATGGCGGCGAAGAAGAAAGAGCTCAAGACCATGCCCGCGCCGACGGCGGCGCCTGCCCGCCAGCGCATCGTGTCCATCTACGTCCCGGAAAAGACCAAAGCGACTCGCATGATCGACGGCACGCCGGCCGAAGCCGCGGCCGAACTCGTGCGCGTGCTGCGCGACGACGCCCGAGTGTTCTGATTCGTAGGGCGGGGCTTCAGCCCCGCCGTGAGGGAAACATGATTTTCGTGATCGCGGAACAAAAAGACGGCGCCCTCAACCGCGCATCATGGGAAGCCGTGGTGGCCGCGCAGCAACTGGGTGGGCCCGTCACGATCGTGCTGCCGGGTGCCTCCGTGAGTGCAGCGGCCGCGGAACTGTCGGCCGCTGATGTCGCCGGAGTCATCGCACTCGAACACGACGCGTTGGGCACGTACACCCCGGATGGTTTCGTGGCAGCGCTGGCGGCGCTCATTACGGCTGAAGCGCCCTCGCACGTGGTGTTGCCGCACACCTACCAGACGCGCGATTTTGCGCCCAAGCTGGCCGCGCGCCTGAACGCGCCGCTGGCGGCCGACTGTGTGGGCCTGAAGCCCGCCACCGACGGAGGCCACACCTACGTGCGCCTGATGTTCCAGGGCAAGGTCAGTGCAGACGTGCAGCTCGTGGGTGACGCGCCCCACGTCGTCACATTCCAGATCGGCGCGTTCCGCGTAGACGCCGTGGCGAAGGGCAGCGCGCCTGCGCCTGTGCGGCAGGTCGCTGCCACGGTGGACGCGTCGGCCATTCGTCAGAAGCCTGAAGCCCCATTTCGGGAAGCGAAGCAGGCCGTGGACCTCACGCAGGCCGCGCGCATCGTTTCTGTCGGCCGCGGCATCAAGGGACCCGAACACATCGAACTGGCGAAACAACTTGCCGAAGCTCTGGGCGCGGAGCTGTCGGCCTCGCGTCCGATCTGCGACGCCGGTTGGCTGCCCATGGAACGACAGGTCGGCAGTTCCGGCCAGACTGTGGCGCCGAAACTGTACCTCGCCCTCGGCATCTCCGGTGCCATCCAGCATGTGGTTGGCATGAAGGGCTCCCGCACCATCGTTGCGATCAACAAAGACGCCGAGGCGCCCATCTTCGAAATCGCCGACTACGGCATCGTCGGCGATCTCTTCGAAGTCGTGCCGGCGATGATCGCCGCGCTCAAGTCCTAAAATCTGTCCAGAGTCCAGAGTCCAGAGTCCAGAGTCCCAAGGTCCAGCGTCCTGGGTCAGGACTGTGAAGCTGCGCGCTGAATCTCGATGAGCCCATCGTGAGTGCGTTCGGGATCTGGGGCGCCAGGCGGTGGTGTCCAGACCAGGTCTGCCCCGCCGCGATCAGCAGGCGCGCGACGCCGACATGATCCGCACCTGGCTGCGCGTGACCCCGGCCTTCCACAGCCCAGACGAGCGGCGAAGCGGCGAACATGCCGTCCAGCGCATTTACCGGTGCGCCATGTTCCAGAAGAACCCGCACGGCATCAACGCGCCCGGCCATCGCCGCGCGGTGCAACGGAGTCACCTGGTCCTTGTCCGCTGACTCCACGTCGAATCCACGCGCCAGCATCGTCTCAAGCACCAGCGCGTCCCCCCGTTCGGCCGCATTGTCCAGTAATCGGTGGTGCGCTGGGCGCAGTTGCTCAGCTAGGGTCGAGTCGATTTGCAGCAGGGCGTCGGCGCCGGCCCGGTCGCCGCGTACGCAACAAGCGACGAATCGTTCGAGCGTGGACAACTCGTCTGTGGCGCCGCGGGCCAGCAGGACCGATCCAACGTCGGGTTTGCCCGAGAGTTCCGCCAGCGTGTGGGGTGTCAGACCGTCGGCGCGCCGCTGAAGGGGATCGGCCCCGTGTTGCAGGAGGTGCTCGACCATCGTCGTGTCCCATCGACGCGCCGCCACGTGCAGGGGCGCCTCTCCGTCGGCGCCCCACGTGAGGTTGGGATCCGCGCCGTGTTCGAGCAGCCACCGCGGTCCGTCAGGGTTCGTGGCCCACTGCATCATGTAGACGAGGGGAGGCACGCCTGCCGGAATGCCGTTCAGGTTGGCGCCGAATCGGTGCAACAGCTCAAGCGCCGGAATGTTGCCGCCGCCACCGGCAATGTGCACCGTGACGCCGTCGGTGGGGACGGCGCCTGCTTCAAGCAGGACCTCTGCCAGCGGAAGGTGCCCCACTGCGCAGACGGCCGCCCACAGTGCCGTTCGCGGCAGTTCCGGATGCCAGTTCCAGTGGTATTCCGCATTCGGGTTGGCGCCAAGCGTGCACAGGCGGCGCGCGATCGAGACGAGGTCATCCACCTGCGCAATGGCGTCGCGATGGAGGCACGTGTGGCACACGTAGAGCAGCGGTTCCCATTGCTGCGGTCCGGCGGCCTCGGTGGCCAGTGCGGGCTGTTCGGCGAGGCGCCGCTCGACGCCGGCCACGTCACCCAGTACCAGTGCGGTGTGCAACGAGGCCGACTTGATGCCGGGGTGCCGGTCGAGAAGACGGAGCGCTCGCCCGGAGGCGCCGCCCGTGGCGCACCGGACGAACTCATCGACGGCGTCGCGGAACGACATCGTTCGCGTCTCAACCTCATCGCGCAGGGCGTTCCACGACGCAAAGCCGTGTTCACGGGCGATGACCGATTGCGCGTCGTGAAGCGCGAGGGACGTGCCGTTCTGCAGCGGCCGACCCGCGAAGGCCGGGAGCGCGGCGAACCGCTCAAGTGCAGACAGGTCACCCTCACGCGCGGCGTGAAGCAGCGACTTGGCGAGTTTCTTCAGATGATCGAGATTCGGACGATCGGGCAGTTGCGCGGACATACGGCCTCCATGCTTGGGCCCGTGGTTCGCAAACGGGTAGCACGGCGGTGTATGTGCCGTTGGTCCAATTCGTTGAAAGTGGGCTTGGCCCTTCGCGCGAACCCGCCGGCGCCTTGAAGCGCGCACGGTAACGGTAATCGTGCGTCTGCCTCGCTGTCAATTTGTCGTCCTGCGGTGCCTTGACGCCTCTAGGCATAATGCATATAGTCAGCGCATGCCGCCCACCCGCCAGTCCACCGCCGCGCTGCCGCTGGCACCCGCCGTGTTCCACATCCTGCTGGCGCTCGCCGATGGCGACGCCCATGGCTACCGCATTCGCGCCGACGTCATCGAGCGCTCCAACGGCGCTATCAAGCTCGACCCCGGGTCCCTCTACCGGCTGATTGCACGGCTGTCCGACGACGGGCTGGTCGTGGAGTCCCCAAGCCGTCCGAAGGCGGACGATGACGATGAGCGGCGGCGGTACTACCGGCTCACGCCGATGGGCAAGCGGTTGCTCGAAGCAGAGACGAATCGAATGGCTGACCTGGTGGCGCTGGCGCGCGCTAAGGCCGGCAGGCGTGTGCGGTCGGTTTAAGACGTCGTCATGGCTGCGGCGCCTTCTCGTCGATTGATCGCCCTGTATGCGTGGACCACGCGCCTCATGCCGGAGTCGCACCGGTGGAGGTATGCGGATGAGCAGGTGCGCCTGTTCGAACAGGTGTGGATGGAGGAGCGCCCGGACGGGGGCATCGCACAGCTCCGTTGGGCATGTGTGCTCATCGTGCAATCGGTGCTGGCGGCGATCGGCGCGCGCCTGGACGTGAGTCGGCGCGGTGGCTATGCGCGGAATGTGCACAGACGAGGAGGAGCCGGGATGGGCAGTGATTTTCGATTCACCCTGCGTTCGGTCAGGGCATCGTCTTGGTACGCCGTCGCAGTGGTCGGTGTCATCGCCGTCACGATGGCGCTCGCGACCACCGCGTTTGCGATTGTCGATGGCGTGCTGTTCCAGCCGTTGGCGTTCCAGCAGTCCGATCGCCTGTTCAGGATCGAGCCCGGGTTCACGAACATCGGCCAGGCCGCCGCGGTTCCGGGTGGCGCGGTGCCAACCTTCGGCGCGAGTCATATCGATTTGCTGAACTGGCAGTCGGCCGTGCCGGAGGTGCCAATGACGGGGTTCCGTGCGCAGCCGTGGATGGGACTGGGCGCCGGCGTGAACGACTCCACCGCCGGCGTGGCACTCATCCAGCCGAACTTCTTCGACGTGTTCGGCGTGGCCCCACTCTTCGGAGGATTCTCGGCACAGGACTTTGTTGACGAGCCTCGCCTGCGGCCGGTGCTTGCGAGCTACGACGTGTGGACGTCGCGGTATGAGAGCGCACCCGACATTGTGGGCCGCGAGATCATCACCGATCGCGCAGGTGGTTACGGCGTACGGATCGTGGGTGTCATGCCGAAAGGCTTCGTGTTTCCCACAGCCAGGGCAGAGGTCCATTTCCTGTCCCCGCTGGTGAGTCCGGCCGCGGCCAGAAACGACCCGGGGGTGCGTTTCATCAGCGAGGTGGTGGTGCGGCTGCCCGAGGGGCTGACCCCCGAAGTGCTGAGGGAGCGCCTGGCCCCGGCCTTGTCTGCCACCGCTCGGCAGTTTCCCGCACGTGGACCGAAGCCCGATGGCTGGTCCGACGCAGGCTGGCGTCGCCAGGGGCCGTTCGACGCGGTGTCCATTTCCACTTTGGCCGAGTCGCTGGGCCGTCGATCGCGGCCGTTGTTCATGGCGGTGTTCGCCGCCGTGCTGCTGTTGCTGGCCATCGCCGCCGTCAACGTGTCGAGCCTGATGACCGCGCGAGCCCTGGAACGCCAACATGAAATTGGAGTGCGGCGCTCGCTTGGGGCCGGGCCGTGGGCCATTGCCAGGCTGTGGACGGTGGAGGCGGCCACGCTGCTCACCCTGGGCGGTGTGGCGGGTGTGCTGGCGTCACCGCTGTTGCTTGACCTGTTCCTGCGACTGCTGCCGAGCGACGTGGTGCTGCTCAAGCCGGCGCGGCTCGACTGGCGCGTGGCGGGCTTCGTGGCCATGACGCTGGCGCTGTTGTCGGCGCTGGTCGCCGTGGCTCCGATCCGTCGTTCGTTGACACGGCGATCGCTCTCGGCCGCCGGCAGCCAGACCAGAGGCGCGAGCGAACGTGTCCGCACGCCCGGCCGTCGTCTCGTCGTGGCGCTGCAGGTCGGCGTGGCGTTTGTGCTGACTGTGGGCGGGGCATCGCTCGTGGGCTCGCTGCTGACCGTATACGCGCACGAGTTGCCGATTCGCACCCGCGGCATCGTGGTGCTGAAGGTGATGCTCCAAGGGCCTGGAAACGGCGGCATGGACCTGTCGCCGGAGCGGGCAGAACGCGAGAGGGCGCTTCGGACTCGCCTGGCGAGTGTGCGGGGTGTGTCCTCGGTGGCGTCCACAGCGGCCCAGGTACTGGCGGGCGGGGGAAACATGACGTGGTTCCTGCCGCCAGCCGGGACGAAGCATCCGGCGAACATCGATACCTGGCCGGTCACCGAGGGCTTCTACGACACGCTCGCGCCCGAGGTGATCGAAGGCCGGCTTCCGAGCAATGACGAACTTCGAGCGTCCGCACCGCTCGTCGTTGTCAGCCAGCGGGCCGCGCAGGCCTATTGGCCAGGCAAGTCGGCGCTCGGCGCCACGCTGACAGACCAGCAGTCGAAAGTGGCATTCACCGTGGTGGGAGTCGTCAAGGATGTGCGCTGGCTTGCGTGGGATATCGAGACGCCAGTCGTCTACGGGCCCTACGCCGCTGTTGGGCGCGCGCCATGGCTGACGTATTTCCTGCGCACGGACGGCAACACCGGGAGTGTGACCGCAGATGCCCTGCGCGCCATCGAGGAGCGTGATCCGCTTGCCGGCGTGTCTCGCGCCGACACGCTGGATTCGGTGTTCAGGGATTCAGTGTCCATCCGCCGCTTTCAGTCGTGGCTCTTCGGCGGCTTCGCCGCCGCTGCCCTCGTTGTGGTGGGCGTTGGCATCTTCGGGCTGATCGCCATGGCGGCGGCGCGACGGACGAAAGAGGTGGGCATTCGTTGTGCCCTTGGCGCCACGCCGGGAGCATTGACGACACTCATGGTGCGCGAACAACTGGGCGCCGTTGCCGTCGGACTCCTGGTGGGCGGCCTCGTCGCCGCCTGGGCGGTGCGGTTCGTGGAGAGTTACCTCTTCGAACTGACCACGGCTGATCCACGCATCTGGCTAAGCGCCACGGTGCTGGTGCTGCTCACCGCCTGCGCCGGCGCGCTGATCCCCGCCTGGCGCGCGAGCCGGATCGATCCGCTCAAGGCGCTGAGGGTGGAATAGAACAGTCCGGGGTCCGCAGGTCCGGCAGGTCCCAAGGTTCGCGGAGCCGCGCCGTTTGGCGCGGGGCTTCATGTGGAGACAAGATGGCGCGCAGCGCCCACCGCGAACCCACGCACCTATCGGACCTGCGGACCCACGGACCCTATGGAGCGCGCAGCGCTCCGAGTATCGCGTCGACGCTCTTCTTCGCGTCGCCGTAGAGCATCTTTGTCTTCGGCTTGAAGAAGAGCGGGTTCTCGACGCCCGCATACCCCGCGCCCTTGCCACGTTTGAAGACGATGCAGGCCGCCGCTTCCCAGGCGTGAAGCACGGGCATGCCGGCAATGGGGCTGGAAGGGTCGTCGAGCGCGCTGGGATTCACGATGTCGTTCGCGCCGATGACGAGCACGACGTCCGTGGTGGGGAAGTCGTCATTGATCTCGTCCATCTCGAGGACGATGTCGTAGGGGAGGTTGGCTTCGGCCAGCAGCACGTTCATGTGGCCGGGGAGGCGGCCCGCGACCGGATGGATTGCGAATCGCACGGTCTTGCCTGCGGCTCGAAGCACATCCACAATCTCGCGCACCGGATGTTGCGCCTGGGCCACGGCCATGCCGTAGCCCGGCACGATGATCACCGAGTCGGCTGCTTTCAAAAGATCCACCACCTCGGCGGCAGTGGTGGCAACCAGCTCGCCCTCGACGACCGCGCCACCCGCAGGTGCCGCACCTTCCTCCGCGCCGAAGCCCCCGAGGATGACCGAGAGGAACGAGCGGTTCATCGCCTTGCACATGATGTAGCTCAGAATCGCGCCCGAAGAGCCGACGAGCGCGCCCGTGATGATGAGCAGGTCGTTCGAGAGCATGAAGCCTGCCGCTGACGCCGCCCAGCCCGAGTAGCTGTTGAGCATCGACACCACCACAGGCATGTCGGCGCCGCCGATAGCCATCACCAGGTGAATGCCGATGACGCCGGCGATCGCCGTCATGATCAGGAGGTGGGGCAGCGCTTCATGCCCGCCACGCAGGTACATCGCGCCGAGCCAGACGCAGGCGACGATCATGCCGATGTTCAACAAATGGCGACCGGGCAGCATCAACGGCTTGCTGCGGATGACGCCCTGCAGTTTGCCCCAGGCCACGATCGATCCTGTAAACGTGAGTGAACCGATGAAGACGCCGAGGTAGGTCTCGACGTCGTGAATGGTCCGTTCGACCCCCGTCAGTTCAACGGCAGGCGCCAGGTGGTTGCTGATGCCCACCAGCACAGCGGCGGCGCCGACGAAGCTGTGCAGGATGGCCACCAACTGCGGCATGGACGTCATCGCCACGCGTGAGGCCACCAGCGCGCCGATGATGGCGGCGAGCGTGAGCGCCCCCAGCAGCGTGGGGGACGTGATGACGCCGGCATGCAGCGCGACGGCGACCATGGCGATCAACATGCCGATGGCGCCGAACTGATTGCCGCGGCGTGCGGTGCTTGGATGGGCGAGCCCCTTCAGGCTCAGGATGAACAGAACTGCGGCGGCGATATACGCCGTGACCAATAGCGACGTTGTCATCGGCGGAACATCTTGAGCATGCGGTGGGTGACCAGGAAGCCACCGGAAATATTGAGTGTGGCCAGGAAGATGGCGGCGACGCCGAGCACGCTCGCCGCAGACGTGAGCCCGCCGCCAATCTGCAGCATGCCGCCCACAACGATGATGCCGCTGATGGCGTTGGTGACGCTCATGAGCGGCGTGTGCAACGCCGGCGTCACGCTCCAGACGACCTGGTAGCCGATGAAACAGGCCAGCACGAACACAGTGAGGTGGGTCAGGAACGACTGTGGCGCGCCCAGGCCAACGCCAAAGAGCACGAGTCCCGCAGCCAGTAACGGCCACCAGCCGCCAGACGACGAGGACTCATCGGCGGGAGCGCCATGGCCGCCGCTCTTGCCATGGCTAGAAGGCTTCTTCGTGGCCGTCGCCTTGGTTGCCTTCGTGGCTACCGCGGCCGAACCAGAGGCCGAAGCAGGAGCGGGAGGAGCGGACTTGTCCGCCGAAGCTGAAGCCGCAGGCTTCGGGAGCGAAGGCGGAGGTGGCCACATCATCGCCCCGTCCTTCAGCACCGTCATCGGCCGCACGATGTCGTTCTGTTCGTCGATGGTGAATGCGGCCGCGCCGCCCATCTCTTCGAGCAGGTGCACGATGTTCGTGGCGTAGAGCGTTGAGGCTTGCTGCGACATGCGCGACGGCAGGTCGGTGTAGCCGATGACCGTCACGCCGTTCACGTCTACAGCCTGGCCGGGTTGCGTCAGTTCGCAGTTGCCCTGCATCTCGGCCGCAAGGTCCACCACCACAGACCCGCGCTTCATCGAGTGGACCATGTCGGCGGTGATGAGGATGGGCGCGCGCTTTCCGGGAATCAGCGCCGTCGTGATGATGACGTCCACCTCTTTGGCCTGCGCCGCGAAGAGGGCCATCTCGGCGGCGATGAATGCCGGGCTCATTTCCTTGGCGTAGCCGCCCTGGCCGCTGCCGTCTTCGTCGAGTTCCACTTGCAGGAACTCGGCGCCCATGGACGCCACTTGTTCTTTGACGACAGGCCGCGTGTCGAAGGCGCGGACGATCGCTCCGAGCGACCGTGCGGTGCCGATGGCCGCGAGCCCGGCGACGCCGGCGCCGATGATGAGGACCTTGCAGGGCAGGATCTTGCCGGCCGCCGTCGTCTGGCCGCCAAGAGGACGCTGCAGCGCGGCGACGGCCTCGATGACCGCGCGATAGCCGGAGAGGTTGCCGGTGGACGAGAGCGCGTCCACTTTCTGCGCGCGCGTGGTGCGCGGCACCTGGTCCATCGCGACGGCGCTGATGCTGCGGTCGCCAAGGCGGCGGACCAGGTCGGTGTTTTGTGCGGGATACAGGTAACTGACGAGCGTCTGGCCGCGGCCGAGGCGCGCGGCTTCCTCATCAAGTGGCGGCCGCACCTTGACGACGACCGGCGCGCTCCACGCAGCGACGGTGTCGCCAATCGTGGCCCCCGCCGCCGCATATGCCGCATCGTCAAATCCAGCGGCGAACCCGGCGCCTGACTCGACCGTGACGCTGAAGCCTAGTTGTGTGAGTTTGGTGACTGAATCCGGTGTGGCGGCAACCCGTCGTTCCCCGTGGGCTGTCTCCTTCACGATGCCGACGATCATTCAGTCATTGTACTCCGGCTCGACTCGACGCCTGGCGATTGCGCGGTTCAGTCCAGCGTCTCCTTGAGCGTTCCGGCTTCCATTCCAGCTTGGGCCGACATCTTTGGTCGCCTCCTGACCACGTGGCCCACCTCGTGTGTGCCGGTGTCTCCAAGGCCGCCGGCAACCTGCTCGAGGGCGTCGTCGCTGAGTGGTTCCGGGCTCCCCGGCTTCGGGTCCGGCTGTGCCTTCTTGTCGCTCATGTGACCTCCTGCGCTGGGGGTGTCCGCGTGACGGCCAATGATCAGGCAGGGGCGGCCAGAGGTCAAGGAGACATCCGCGAATCGGATCGGCGAGGCGTTGGACCCGCGAGACAGCGTGACAGTCGATCTGCAATCCACAATCAGCAATCACTCCATCCCGATCCTCAATCCTCCATCCTCAACCCTCAATTGGGGCGCCCATGGAGGGAAGCGCCTCACAGTAATATGGTGGGCGTATGAACTGGGAGGTCTGGGCGTTCCGTCTGGTGTTTGTCGGGTTTGTCGCCGGGTTTGCGGCCCAGATGGCGACGCGGTGGCGGTTGATCCAGGCGGCGCCGAACAACTTCACCTTTGACCACCTCGGCACGCGCCTGGACCGCTTCATCGCCGAGGTCGTATTTCAGTCGAAGGTGATTTCGGCGCGCAAGGCCGTCGGTATTGCGCACCTCGCAGTGTTCTGGGGCTTTGTCGCGTTCGGCGGCTTCACCACGGTGGAGATGTTACGCGGCCTGGGTGTGGTGGACCTCACCCATACCACCCTGTTCACGATCTACAAATGGGCCCTGATGCCGTTCGCGTCCGGCGTGCTCATCGGCATTGTCGGTCTCGGCATTCGCCGCGCGTTTGTGCGGCCCGCCGGTTTGGGTGCGACGGTCTCGAAGGAGTCGCTGCTCATCGCGTCGTTTATCGCCCTGCTGATGATCACGTACTTCGTGAGCTTCTTCTTCGAGCAAGGCCCGGTCGGACGCGTGAATTGGTGGGTGCACATGCTCATCATTCTGGCGTTCATGGTGCTCGTGCCCAATTCGAAGCACCTGCATCTGATCCTGTCTCCGGCGACGGTGTTCCTGAAGTCACCGATTCTAGGCACGGTGCCGAATCTGGATTTCGAGAAAGAGGAAGTGGGCCTGGAGACGGTGAAAGACCTGCCTTCCAAAGCCGTGCTCGACGCCTTCACCTGCGTAGAGTGCGGACGATGCCAGGACAATTGCCCCGCGTTCGGTACGGGGAAACGGCTGAATCCGAAGACGCTGATCCTGCAGAACGAAGATGCGTTGCTGGCGGGGGAGCGCGACAAGAAACTGGTCGATGTCTACGATCAGGACGTGTTGTGGCAGTGCACCACCTGCGGCGCCTGCGAGCAGGCCTGCCCGGTGGGTGTCGAACACCTGCCGACGATTATCGGAGCCCGGCGAGGCCTCGTCTCCAATGGCGAAGCGCCCGAGTTCCTGACGCCGCTGTTCACCAATCTTGAACGTCGGCAGAACATCTGGGGCCTCATGTACGACCAGCGCGCGAAGTTCGTGCAGGCGGCCACGCTCGAGACCTTCGACCCCACCAAACACGAATACCTGATCTGGCTCGGGTGCGCGGGCGCGTTCGAAGCCGACTACCAGAAGTCCATGCGCTCGTTGTTCGACCTGCTGCGGGCGAAGGGAAAGACGTTCGGCGTGTTGTCCAAGGAACGCTGCACGGGTGATGTCGCAAAGCGCACCGGCAACGAGTACATGTATCAGGAACTGGCGACGCAGAACATCGCCGACCTGCGGGCATCAGGCGTGAAGAAGATCGTCACGTCCTGCCCACATTGCGTGAAGACGATTGGGCACGACTACAAGATGATGGGGTACGAGGTGGAAACCGTCCACTCGGCCTCGCTCGTCGAAGAACTGACGCGCGACGTGATGCTCCAGTGGCGCGAGCGAGAAAACGTGACGTATCACGACCCGTGTTATCTCGGACGATACGCCGACGTCCACGCGGAGCCGCGGGCCTTGCTGGAACGATTTGGCGCGTCCATCACCGAGCCGGCGCGGCACGGCGACAATCCCTTTTGCTGCGGCGCAGGCGGTGGCTTGTTGTTCGAAGAGCACGAGTCAGGCAAACGCATCAGTCAGGAGCGGTTTGAACAACTGCAGAACACCGGCGCCGGCACCGTGGTGATGGCGTGCCCGTTCTGTTCAATCATGCTCAAGGGCGCGCAGGCGAGCACAAACGCGCCCGTGCAGATGGTGGACCTGATGACCTGGGTGGACGGCAAGATGAAGGCAGTCAAGCCGCGGTGCGCGCCGGCTGAGGCGGGACAGCCGCAGGCCGAGACACATTGATGGCTGCCACCGAGTCGTCGTGGCGGCAGTCGCGACTCAAACGCGCCCAGGTGCGCGCGATCGCGTCCGTCGGGTGGCCGGTCATCGAGGGGTTGGGCGGCACCTACACGTGGCGGGTGCTCGGGCAGCAACATCTGGACCGCCTGGACGATGAGGGGGTTGCCCCGATCCATGCGTTCTGGCACGGCCGGGTGCTGGCCGCTACACTGTTCTTTCGCGACCGCGGCATCGTGGTGATCACGAGCGAAAACTTCGATGGCGAGTGGATCGCGCGCATCATCGCGAAGTTCGGCTACGGCACCGCCCGCGGCTCATCGTCGCGCGGTGGCGCGCGGGCGCTGGTGCAACTGCGGCGCGATCTTGCGGCCGGCCGGCCCGTTGCCTTCACCGTGGATGGCCCTCGTGGCCCTGCGCGGGTCGCACAGCCAGGGGCCCTGTGGCTGGCCGGCGCCACCGGTCATCCCATCCTGCCGTTCCACATCGAGGCCGACCACGCGTGGACCGCGCGAAGCTGGGACCGCCACCAGATTCCCAAGCCCGGCGCCACGCTCAGCGTGGCGATAGGCGAGCCGATGTATGTGGACGGCACCGATGACGAAGTGGTTGAGGCCGCGCGGGTGGACCTGGAGTTGCGCCTCCGCGCGCTCGAACAGTCGCTAAAGGCGTAAATGCTGCTGTTTTCTTCTCCCCGATTTTCCGAACATTCACCGCCCCCCGGCCACCCCGAACGAATCGAGCGCGGGCAGGTATTCGAGGCGGTTGCTGAGTCGTTTCGCGCCGGTGGCGGGGCGATCGGGCCGTCGCGGATGGCCACGCGCGAGGAACTCGCACGAATCCACACAGCCGCGTACCTCGACACGATCGAGTCGTTGGCCGGACGCGCGGCCACGCTTGATGCCGACACGTTTACCAGTCCGGAGTCGTGGGACGTCGCGCGTCTGGCTGCCGGCGCGGCCATAGACGCGGCGCGCCACGCCTGGGCGACTGGCGAGGCCGCGATGGCCCTGGTGCGCCCTCCGGGGCACCACGCCGAACCGGACAAGGCGATGGGCTTTTGTCTCTACAGCAATATCGCGATTGCGGCTGCGGCCCTCCGGGCCGACGGGGTCGAACGCGTCGCGATCGTGGACTTTGATGTCCACCACGGAAACGGCACCCAGGCCGCCTTCTACGACGACCCGAATGTGTTCTTCGCGTCCAGTCATCAATACCCCTACTGGCCCGGCAGCGGAGCCGCGACCGAACGGGGCACGGGTGCAGGAGAGGGCACCACGCTGAACCTGCCTCTGCGCGCTGGTGCGACGGATGCGGACGTGCTGAGGGGCTATGAGCAGCACCTCCTGCCGTCGCTGCAGGCCTTCTCGCCTCAGGTGCTGTTGATCTCGGCCGGTTACGATGCGCACCAGTTCGACCCGCTCGGCGGCCTCCGGATGACCACCGAGGGTTTCCGCTCACTCGTCCGGATACTTGCCAACGTCGGCCGCCGCACCTGCGGTGGCCGGATCATGGCCATCACCGAAGGCGGCTACCACCTCGACTCCCTCCGCGCGGGGGTCGAAGTCACGATCGACGAATTGAAGTAAGGGGACGGGTGTCGATCTGTGGAAAATTCCGGAACCGGAAAAGACGTCGGGTATCTTTTTCGTTGCCGGTGAAGCGAAAAAGACACCCGACGTCTTTTCCGATGCGCGAGTTTTCCACAGATCGACACCCGTCCCCCTTAAAATATCGGTGTGAGTTACCATCCGCAAGACATCGAGAAGAAGTGGCAGAAGCACTGGGCTGACACCCGGGCGTTTGAGGTCACCGAAGACCCGACCAGGCCGAAGTTTTATTGCCTGGAGATGTTCGCGTATCCGTCCGGGCACGCGCATGTCGGCCACGTCCGCAACTACATGATCGGCGACATCATGGCCCGGTCCATGCGGATGCGCGGGTTCAACGTGCTGCATCCCTTCGGGTGGGACGCGTTTGGCCTGCCGGCGGAAAACGCCGCCATCAAGAACAACCTGCACCCGGAACAGTGGACGCTCGACAACATCGCCCACATGAAAGGGCAGTTGCAGCGTCTGGGCATCAGCTACTCGTGGGAGCGCGAGTTGGCCACCTGCATGCCCGACTACTACCGCTGGAATCAGTGGCTGTTCACACGCATGTTCGAACGTGGGCTTGCCTATCGCCGGCGCTCGAACGTGAACTGGTGCGAAAGCTGCCAGACCGTGCTCGCCAACGAACAGGTCGTTGATGGCGGCTGCTGGCGTTGCGGCACGCCCGTAACCCAGCGGGAGTTGGAACAGTGGTGCCTGCGCATCACCGCCTACGCCGATGAACTCCTGAAGGCCGCCGAAGGTCTGACGCAGTGGCCCGAGAAGGTGCTGACGATGCAGCAGAACTGGATCGGGCGCTCCGAAGGCGCCCGCGTCAGTTTCGCCCCGACCCCAGGACCCCAGGACCCCGGGACTCCGATCGAAGTCTTCACGACCCGCATCGACACCATCTTCGGCGCGATGTTCGTGCTGCTCGCGCCAGAGCATCCGCTGGTCGAACAGTTCGCCGCCCAGTCGGCAGACCCAGCGGCCTTCCGTGCGCAGGTCGCGAAGTTCCGCGGTCAGGATAAAACTGCGCGTATGAGCGGCGAAGTCGAGAAAGAAGGCTTCGATACCGGACGCACGGCGGTGAATCCCTTCACAGGCCAGCCCGTGCCCGTGTGGGTGGCCAACTTCGTGCTCGGCGAATACGGCACGGGTGCGGTCATGGGTGTGCCCGGCCACGACCAGCGCGACTTCGAGTTCGCCCGCAAGTACAACCTCCCCGTGCGCATCGTCGTCCAGCCTGAAGGCGAGTCGCTTGACGCGGACACGATGACTGCCGCCTACGACGGCGACGGCGTGCTCGTGGAGTCGGGGCAGTGGAACGGCCTGGCGTGGCCCGAGGCGAATCGGAAGATGACCGCCGAAGCGAAGGCGCGCGGCATCGGCGAAGGCACCGTGCAGTATCGGCTGAAGGACTGGGGCATTTCACGGCAGCGTTACTGGGGCACGCCGATCCCGATCATTCACTGCCCGTCGTGTGGAATGGTTGCGGTGCCAGACGCAGACCTCCCAGTGGTGTTGCCCAAGGTCACGGAGTTTACCGGCCGCGGCAGCTCGCCACTCGCGCACGTGCCCGAGTTCGTGAACGTGGCCTGCCCCAAATGCGGCGGCGCAGCCAGACGCGAGACGGACACGATGGACACGTTCGTGGACTCGTCGTGGTACTTCTATCGCTTCTGCGATCCGCATAACGATCAGTTGCCGTTCGATCCGGCCAAGGTGGCGTATTGGGGCCCGGTCGATTTCTACAGCGGAGGCGTGGAACACGCCATCCTCCACCTGATCTATTCGCGGTTCTTCAGCCGCGTGTTCCGTGACATCGGGCTGGTCACCATCGATGAACCGTTCACGCGCCTGCTGACGCAGGGCATGGTGCTGAAAGATGGCGCCGTCATGTCCAAGTCCAAGGGCAACGTCGTGGATCCCGACGACATGATCGCGTCGTTTGGCGCCGACGCACTGCGCTTGTACGTGATGTTCGTCGCCCCTCCCGAGAAGGAAGTGGAATGGACCGATACCGGCCTTGAAGGCGCGTTCCGTTTCCTCAATCGCGTGTGGCGCGTCGTGGTGCATACCTCCGCAGCTGCACAGCAGGCGCCAGCCACTTCGGGTCTGGTGTTTGACGATGCGGAACGGGCGATGCGGCGGAAGACGCACAGCACCATCCGGCGCGTCACGCAGGACATCAACCCCCGTGTGCATCTGAACACGGCGGTCGCCGCGTTGATGGAACTGGTGAACGAGCTGTACGCCTTCTGTGAGCTGCGCGGTGCGCGTCCGCTGGGCGTGGATGATGAACCGCCGGCCGTCGTGGAGAGGCCAGAGACCGCAGCGGTGTTGCGCGAGGCGACCGAGGCTCTGGTCCTCATGTTGTCGCCCTTCACCCCGCACATGTGCGAGGAACTCTGGGAGCACCTGGGCCATACGGACGGTGTGGTGGCGGCCGGGTGGCCATCGTGCGACGAGGATGCCGCGCGCGAGGAATCGATTGAATTGCCCGTCCAGGTCAATGGCAAGGTGCGGGGACGCATCCTGGTGCCGGTGGATTCCACCGTTGAAGCCAATATTGAGGTGGCCCTGGCATCGCCGGGTGTGATGCCCTACCTCCAGGGCAAAACCATCGTGAAAATTGTCCACACCCCGGGCCGGCCGGTGAGTATCGTGGTCAAATGACAGGACAGACTGTGAGGGTGAAGATGACCACGATGAGACGGGTGCTGGCCGGGATGATGGCCGTGGCCTGTGTCGCCGCCTCCGGATGCGGATACGCACTCTCGGGCCGGGGGTCGTTCCTGCCCGACTACATCCAGGTGGTGGGCGTACCGGCGTTCATCAACAATTCATCGGTGTTTGAGATCGATCGCGTCCTGACCGATCGCGTTCGCACGGAGTTTGGCGGACGCGGCAAGTACCGCGTGCAGCCGGATACCAACAACGTGGATGCGATCCTCATTGGCACCATCACCAGTGTGCGAACGGACGGCTCGTCGTTCACGGCCGACAGCCAGGCGTCCCGGGTTCGACTCACGGTCACCGCGTCATTCCAGTTTCGGGATGTTCGCGACAATAAGGTCCTCTGGTCCAACCCGTCGATGCGTTACACGGAAGAATATGAGACCGCCAGTGCCGGCAGCACGGCCGGGGATGCGACGGCGTTTTTCGGACAGAACGCCAATGCCATGGAGCGCATGGCCCAGAACTTCGCTCGTTCCGTCGTGACCTCCATCCTCGAGGCGTTTTAGGACACACCCGTGCCCAATCTTGACGTGGCCGCCCTTCGTAAACATCTGGCGGCCCGGACGCTGAGCCGCGTGTACGTCTTCCTCGGCGAAGACGTGAAACTTGTGGATGCGATGGTGGATGCCGTGGAGGCCACCGTGGACGTCGCTGACCGGCCATTTGCCGTAGACCGCGTGTATGCCGGCGAAAACGGCGGCGCGCCGGTGGACATCGCGGCGTCCTGCCGCAGCCTGCCCATGCTCGGCGATCGCCGCCTCGTCATTGTCATGCGTGCCGAACGGTTGTTGAAGCCCAAGCGAGCCGGCAAGGCGACCGACGAGGAAGAAGAGGTGGAAGACACGCCCGCGGACGGGGAGAGCGCAGCCACAGACCTCACACCGCTGGAAGACTACGTGGCCGCTCCCTCGGAGTTTGCGACGCTGGTGTTTGTGGCGACTGAAATCGATCGGACGCGCCGGTTCACCAAGAAACTGATCGAGAAGGCGCAGGTGGTGGAGTTCAAGGGGATCCGCGCCGAGGCACGATCCGGTCCCGCTGGAGCGAATGCCGCGATGGCGCAGGCGCGGACGTTTGTGCAGGACGAGATGACACGCGAGGGCCGGACCATGGAACCGGCTGCCGTGGCAATGCTCACCAGGCGCTCGGGCGCTGACATCTCCAAGTTGAGAGGCGACATCGAGCGGCTGCTGCTCTTTGTGGCCGGGCGGAAGGCCATCACCGTGGCTGACGTGGAGAGTGTGGCGTCCGACGGCGCCACGGTTCAGGACGACTGGGCCGTGACCAACGCCATCAGCGCCGGTGATGCGGCGCTGGGGTTGAGGGAGTTGGCGCTGCGTTTCGAGCGCGGCGATTCGCCTCACGGCATCGTGGGGCAGTTGCGGTGGTGGGTGTCGAACCAGTTGGCGTCTGGCGCGCCCGATCGCGTCAAGCCTGCCCTGGATGCGCTGTTGCGCACCGACCTGGCGCTCAAAAGCTCAGGAGGGGAGGACCAGGTGCTGCTTGAGCGCCTGGTGGTGGAACTGACCGGGCGACCGCTTACGCGGTCGCGGTCTTCTTGGTGAGCTTCTTGACGATCCGCGACTTGTAACGGCCGGCCGTGTTGTCGTGGATGATCTTCTTCGCCGACATCTTGTCGATCAGCGAGAAGGTCTTGCTGAGCGAGGCCTTGGCGGCTGCGGTGTCGCCCGAGTCAATGGCCGCGCGGATGGCCTTGAGGCCGCTCCGGAGCTTCGATCGGAGTTCGCGGTTGTGTTCGGTGCGCTTGATGGTCTGGCGATTGGCTTTTACCGCCGATTTGTGTCGAGTGGCCACTGCTGGAAAACCTCACTTATTGGGATCCTGACGTGGACCCGAAACATCGAAGTATACCATTGCTGGCCCCACTCCTAGCCCCACCCGGACCCCTCGCCGCCCTCCTTGGCCTGGCGTAGGCGCCGTTTCTCGCGTTTTCCAGGGGCCACCTCCGGGCCGCGGGTGCGCTGGGGGCCGGCCAGCCGGGCCATTTCCAGCATGGCCTTCACCTGGGGTGAGGGCTCGGGTGTGACGTCTTCGTAGAGCGCCCTGGCCAGAGCCTTGGCCATGTGGTGGCTGGCCAGGCCCAGCACGATCACCCGCTGGCGCACTCCGCGGGGCCGCGAAACCTCCACCACGTCGCCGAGCCTGAGCGGCCGCTGCGCTTTTGCCGGCTGGCCGTTGACCTCCACCTTGCCGCCCTTGCAGGCCCGTTGCGCTTCCGACCGCGTCTTGCACAAACACGCCACGTCCAGCCAGACATCGAGGCGGCAGGGGGTGCTGATTTCGGGATCGGGGCTCATAAGGGGACGGGTGTCTACCTGTGGAAAACTCCCGGAACAACGTTACCCGAGTTCCCGGAGTTTTCCACAGGTAGACACCCGTCCCCCTCTCATTCGAGATCCAGGAAGAGAGGGGGACGGGTGTCGATCTGTGGAAAACTCGCCGGTTGAAAACGAGTTTCCCACAGATCGACACCCGTCCCCTTTATCATTTGGGTCATGGCCAAGAGACTGCTGCTCGGACTGCTCCTGATCGCAAGTTCTTATGGCGCCACCCCGCAGGCCCAGACGCGACCGGCGTCAGGAATCACATCTCCGGCGGCCGAGTTTGGCCACGCGTTTGGCGACGACTACTTCCTGGCCACCTACCGGCAGATCGAGGCGTATTGGCGGAAGCTCGACCGCGAGTCGGACCGGATGGTTCTTGAGGACATCGGCAAGACGGCCGAGGGCCGCTCGCAACTGATGGCCATTGTCACCTCACCGGCCAATCACAAGAACCTCGCGCGCTACAAAGAGATCTCGCGTCGCCTGGCGTTGGCCGAAAACCTGACCGATGAACAGGCGCGCGCCCTCGCGAAGGAAGGCAAGGCCGTGGTCTGGATTGACGGCGGCCTGCACGCCACTGAGACACTCGGCGCACAGCAACTGGGCGAGATGGTCTACCAGATGGTCAGCCGCAATGACGAGGAAACGCTGCGGATACTGGACGACGTGATCATTTTGTTTGTGCATGCGAATCCGGACGGCAACGATCTTGTGGCCGACTGGTACATGCGGGCATCCGATCCCAACGAGCGCAGCCTGGCGAATCTGCCGCGGCTCTACCAGAAGTACATCGGACACGACAACAACCGCGACTTCTTCGCGTCCACGCAACCCGAAACCGAGAACATGAACCGCGTGCTCTATCACGAGTGGTTCCCGCAGATTCTCTACAACCACCATCAGAGCGGGCCGGCGGGCACCATTCTGTGGTCACCGCCGCTGCGCGATCCGTTCAACTACAACCAGGATCCGCTGCTGGTGCTCGGCCTGCAGACGGTCGGGCTTGCGCTGCACACGCGCCTGGCCGCTGAAGGCAAGCCGGGCGCGACCATGCGATCGGGTGGTCCGTACGACGGCTGGTGGAACGGCGGCATCCGCAACACCGCCGCGTTCCACAACACCATTGCGATCCTCACGGAGATGATCGGCAGCCCCACGCCGATGCGCGTGCCGCTCGTGATGGAGCGGCAGCTGCCCACCAGTGACCTGACGTTTCCCGTGGCGCCGCAGGAATGGAGATTCCGACAGTCGATCGACTATTCGGTAGCCTGTAACCGCGGCGTGCTCGACAGCGCATCACGGATGAAGGAAAACTATTTGTACAACCGCTACGTGATGGGGAAAAACTCGATCCAGCGCGGCAGTGAGGATTCGTGGACGCCGCGGCCTCACCGGTATGCGGATGTCGCGCGCGAATTCGCCTCGAGTCCGGCCGGGCGAGCG
Organism: Acidobacteriota bacterium; assembly: GCA_016716905.1. Taxonomy (NCBI): domain Bacteria; kingdom Pseudomonadati; phylum Acidobacteriota; species Acidobacteriota bacterium. The sequence continues at coordinate 1,467,612 of JADJUS010000004.1, forward strand.
GCTGGTGCCGGCAGAGGTGGCGGACGCGGCGGCGCCTCGCCCGAGGCTGATGCAGCGCTCTGGGCCGCGCTCCGCAAGCCCGAATACCGCGACCCGCGCGGTTACATCCTGCCCTCGAACCAGCCGGACTTTCCGACGGCCGTCGAGTTCATCAATGCGCTGCGCGAGGTCGGCATCAAAGTGCATCGCGCGACATCGTCGTTCACGGTGGCCGGCAAAACGTATCCGCCAGGTTCCCTCGTCGTCATGACCAACCAGGCGTTTCGGCCGCACGTGATCGACATGTTCGAGCCCCAGGATCATCCCGACAATATTCCGTCTCCGGGCGCGCCGCCCACGCCGCCGTATGACAGCGCAGGATGGACGCTGGCGTACCAGACGGGCATCGAATTCGATCGCATCCTCGACGGATTCACCGGGCCGTTTGAAGAAGTCAAAGACTGGAACATCGCGTTTCTCAAGGGGACGATGCCGGCTTCCCTGGCCGGCGGATACCTGCTGAGCCGCGAGGTGCTTAATTCATTTGCCGCCGTGAATCAGTTGACCGCCGGAGGCGCCAGTGGCGTGTCAGTCACGACGGGGCCAGTGACGGTGGACGGCAAAGTGTTTCCTGCAGGCACGTTCCATGTGGCAGAGAGCCAGCGCACGAGATTGGAAGCAGTCCTCGGGCCCCTTGGGATGCACGCGGTGCCCTTCGGAATGAAGATGAACGTTCTGGCGCCAGTGCGCGCCCCACGCGTCGGACTGTGGGATCAATACGGCGGTTCGATGCCTGCCGGATGGACGCGCTGGATTCTGGAGCAGTTCACGTTCGACTTCACTCGAGTGTTCGCACCTCGGCTCGACGCGGGCAATCTCAACGCCGACTTCGACGTGCTGGTGTTTGTGTCCGGCGCCATTCCGGGAACCGGTGCCGGCGGAGGGCGCGCAGGCGGGGCGGGCCGCGGCGGTGCCGCAGGGCCGGCGCCAAACATCCCGGCAGAATACCGCGATCAAGTCGGAAGCATCTCGGCCCGCACCATTGCGCAGCTGCGCCAGTTTGTCGAAAACGGCGGTCGCATTGTGGCGATTGGCAGTTCGGCGACCAACCTCGCGCAACATCTCGGCCTTCCCATTGAAAACCACCTGACCGAGCCTGGAAGCGCGCCCGGCGCGCCGCCGCAAGCGCTGCCACGCACCAAGTACTACGTGCCCGGATCGGTGCTGGGAGCGCGAGTTGACACGACGAGTCCGCTGGCCGCCGGCATGAAGGAGCGAACCGACTTCTTCTTCGACAACAGTCCTGTCTGGAGACTGGCTCCCGACGCCGCCTCAAAGGGCGTGATGCCCGTCGCGTGGTTCGATTCGCCGGCGCCCCTGCGCAGCGGCTGGGCATGGGGCCAGGACTATCTCGACAAGGGCGTCATCGCGATAGACGCGCAGGTGGGCAAGGGGCGTGTGTTCCTCTTTGGCCCCGAAATCCTGATGCGCGCGCAGCCCCGTGGTACGTTCAAGTTCCTCTTCAACGCGATCTATTGGGGGCAGTGATGATTGTCAGGCGAGTCTTTCAGGCGGCCGTGGCCGGCGCGATCTGCGTTGCGTTGGGCGCGTGCGACCAGCCGAAGCCGCGCACCGACATCGCCGACCTCGGCTTCATCGTCAAGGACATGCACGGCACCGAGGTGAAGCTGTCGGACTATCGGGGCCGGCCGCTCATCGTGAATTTCTGGTTCGTCAATTGCCCGCCATGCCGCAAGGAAACGCCTGCGTTTGTGGACCTGGTGAAGAAGTACGGCGACAAGGGATTCACCGTGCTGGGTCTCTCGGTGCAGGATTCGCCGGAGGCGATGCGTGCGTTCGCTGAGGAGTTCAAGGTCAACTATCCGCTGTTCGAAGCTCAGGGCCGCGACGACATCACCGAGGCGTATCGTGCGACGTTTGCGTACCCCGTGTCGTGGTTCGTGAGGCGCGACGGCACGGTGTTCCTGAAACACCTGGGCACGGGCACTGCCGAGTGGTTCGAGACGCAGGTGCTGGCGATCCTGGATGAGAGTGTGCCCTGATGACCACACAAACCCTGCTGTCCTCCATCTTCGTCGCCATCGCATTTGCTGCGTGGCCGCTCATCGGGCGCCAGGCCCTGGTGTCAGGGGCCTGGATGGCGACCGTCGTGATGATTGGTTCGGCCATCTCGGTCACGCTGCTCTCGTCCACGCAACTGACTGGATGGCCCTCGACACGTGCCTTGTGGATTCTGGGGGCCGCGGCGATCGTGAACGGCCTGGCGGTGTTTGTCTATTCGGCGAGCGTGGCCAATCCGGCCGTGCCCGCCGGCCCATTTATCGTGGTGGTCTCAGTGCTGCAGGTGGCAGCCGTGCCATTTCTTGCCTGGGTCATGCCCGACGGCCAGGCGCCATCCCTGCGGCAGGCTGCGGGGTTTGCATTCGCTGCGGTCGCTGTCTACCTGCTCGCAAAGAACTGAACGGAGTCCTCTGTTGTCGCTTCCGGAAGTCATCCTGTTTTCCACTGCGATGCTCGCCATCGTCAATCCCCTGGGATCGGCGGTGCTGTTTGCGGCGCTGGCAGGGAAATTTGATCCGGGCATTCAGCGGCGCATGGCGAATTCGAGCGCGCTGGCGGTCCTCATCATCCTGCTGGTCTGCGCGTGGCTCGGCAACTCCATCCTCGGCTTGATGGGGTTGACGACGCCGATGTTGCAGGCGGCGGGCGGCATCATCCTGCTCAACTACGGCCTGCGAATGGTGACGGTGGAGGATGTGAAACTGACGCAGAGCGAACGCGACTCTGCCGGCGACATCAGCGAGGAACACTGGAAGGCGCTGGCCGTGGTACCGCTGGCGATTCCTGGAACCGTGGGCGCCGGCACGATCACCACGGTCATCATTCAGGCGAGCACGTTTGACAGTGCGCGCGACCTGCTGGTGATCTCTGGCGTGTCCCTGGGCATTGCGCTGTTGATGTGGATCACGTTCCACTCGGCCGGTCCCATCGCGCGCAGACTCGGCCCGATCGGAATGAACATCATCTCGCGCGTGATGGGCATTCTGGTGACCGCCACCGCCTTCGGCTTGCTGGGCAAGGGGGTCGGCGGCCTGTTGCCCGGTCTGGCAAAATAGCGAGAACGACCTCAGTGCCAAAACGACCTCTGACTGGCAAAACGACCTCTGAGGTAATTACCGACGACAATTGCCGGTAATTACCTCAGAGGTCGTTTTGGTTTCAGAGGTCGTTTTGTTTTGAGCCATTTTCGCCATTTTGATGTACCCAACGGCCCACCGCCGGCGGGTGTCTGGGTATCGTCGTCGGGGAGGTGTGCCTGGGATGCGCAGTCGGGTTGAGGCGGGATTCACACTCGTCGAGTTGCTGGTGGTGGTGGCCATCATCGGCATTCTGGCGGCCATTGCGGTGCCCAGCCTGTTGCGCGCGCGAATGTCAGGCAACGAGGTGTCCGCGGTCAGCGCCATGAGAGTCATCAACCTCAGCCAGCTGCAGTACACGTCGAGTTGTGGCAACGACGGATACGCCGTGTCGTTTCCAGCCCTGGCGGCTATCCCGCCTGGCGCGACACAGGCGTTCATTCCGGGCGAACTGGCGGCGCCAGTGCCACTCAAGGCGGGCTATACGTTTGCCCTCGCTGCTGGTGTGGGGGCGATAGCCGGCGTCGCCGACTGCAACGGCACGCCGACCCAGACGGCCTATTACGCCTCTGCGGTGCCCCAGCTATTTGGTTCTACGGGCGGGTGGTCGTACGCCACCAGCCAGGACAACACAGTCTGGCGCGCCTTCGCGGCCATCGCGCCGGCGGAGCCGTTCGGAGCGCCGGCCGTTCCGATTGGATGACACGAGCTCATTTGCTTCCCATGGCCTCATTCACGAGCGCGCGTGCGCGTGCCAGCAGCGCGTCGACGCCTGAAGCGTCTGAGCCTCCGGCCTCGGCGAAGTCCGGGCGGCCGCCGCCTTTCCCGCCGATGAGGGGCGCGAGGTCCTTGACCAACTGACCCGCTTTGACGCGGTCGGTGAGGTCTTTCGTCACCGCCACCAGCAGATGCACCTTGCCGTCGTTGTCGGCGGCAATGACGACCACGCCGCGCTTGAGCCGGTCCCTCAGCGAGTCGGCCAGGCCACGAAGCGCGCCCTTCTCAAGGCCGGTTACCCGCCGAGCCACGAACTGCGCGTCGCCAATCGACTCAAACCCCTCGTCGTCGCCCTTGCCACCGCCCCCGATGGCGAGCTTCATCTTGAGCTGCTCGTTCTCACGTGCCAGGCGCTTGGCGTCCGCCTGCAACCGCGCAACGGCGTCCGGCGCCTGGTCGGCTGGGACGTTCAGCAACTGCAGTGTGCGCGCGAGCACCGCCTGTGTGTGCTGCAGGTGCGCCACCGCGCCTGCGCCGGTCAGTGCTTCGATGCGTCGAACCCCGGCAGCCACGCCGGACTCTTCGGTGATGACAAACGGGCCGACGTCACCCGTGGCGCTCACATGGGTTCCGCCGCACAACTCCGTGCTGAAGCCTTCGATCCCGACTACACGAACCTTGTCGCCGTATTTTTCGCCGAACAGCGCCATGGCGCCGCCCTTGATCGCGTCGTCGGTGCTCTTCACTTCGGTCCTGACCGGCGTATTGCGGAAGACCTGCGCCGAAACGATGCGCTCCACGGTGGCGCGTTCATCGTCGTGCATCGCCGAGAAATGCGCGAAGTCGAAGCGAAGGCGGTCGGGCGCCACCAGCGAGCCGGCCTGCCGCACGTGCGTGCCCAGCGTCTGCCGCAGCGCGGCGTGCAACAGGTGCGTGGCCGTGTGGTTGCGCCTGATCGCGTCGCGGCGATCGCGGTCAACCACCGCGCGCACCTTGTCGCCCTTCTTCAACGAACCAGCCAGCACCACAATCCCATGCTTGCGCGGGCATCCCGTCGGCGCAGGTTCGACGCTGACGACGTCGGCGGCAAAGCCATCGGGGTTGAGCAGTTGCCCCGTGTCTGACTCCTGACCACCGGCATGGAGATAAAACGGGGTGCGGTCCAGGTGCACCCAGTACTCACCTCCGGGCGTGGCAGCATCGACTGGTTGATCGGGTTTCTCGGGGCTGTCTGATACCGCCAGAATCTCCAGCACTGTCGCCGACGGCTCCTCAAGTGCTTCGTATCCCGTAAACGTCTCGGCGACAGACTTGAGGCGTGCGGTGACCTCCGCCGGGTACGCCGCCACACTTCCGCCCTTGAACTTGGTATTGGCGCGCGCGCGTTCCCGCTGGCCCTGCATGGCCGCGTCCACGGCCTCGCTGTTGATGGCCAGACCCCGCTGCTCGGCCAGGTCCTGTGCGAAGTCCAGCGGCACACCGAGCGAGTCGTAGAGCCGGAACACCTCGTCGCCGGGCACCACCGTGGCTCCCGATGCCTGCACTCGATCGAGCAGCGCCTCGAGTTTCGGCAACCCCGTCGTCAGCACCACCTCGAACCGTTCTTCCTCGGCTTTCACGGTCCTGATGATCGACTGCCGCTCGGTGTTCAGGAGCGGGTATGCGTTCCCCATCTCACCGATGACGGAATCAACGAGCGTGTGCAGCGTGGGTCCGGTGAACCCCAGCTTCTTGCCGTGGCGCATGGCGCGCCGCATGATCTTCCGCAGCACATATCCACGCCATTCATTCGACGGCACCACGCCATCACCGATCAGGAACGTCATTGCCCGCAGGTGATCGGCGATCACCCGCATCGACACGTCGGGGTGATCGGTCTCGGTGCTTGCGGTGTATGGCCGGCCCGCGCGCGCCGCGATGGCCGCGAGAATGGGCGTAAAGAGGTCCGTGTCGTAGTTGGAGAGGTGACCCTGGATCACCGCCGCGATACGTTCGAGCCCCATCCCCGTATCAATGGACGGTGCCGGCAGGGGTGTCAGCGTGCCTGAGCGATCCCGCTCGAACTCCATGAACACGTTGTTCCAGATCTCGACGTAACGCTGACAACTGCACTCGACACCGCGACAGACGGGCTCGGCACAGGGAATATCAGCGCCACGGAAATAGTGGATCTCCGAGCATCGTCCGCATGGACCGGTGTCGCCCATCTGCCAGAAGTTTTCCTCCAGGCCCAGTTCGGTGATGCGGCTTGCCGGCACAAAGGCCGTCCAGAGCTCAAATGCCTCGGCGTCGCGCGGAATACCGTCCGTCCCTTTGAAGATCGTGGGGAAGAGCCGGTCTTCGGGCAGGCCCCAGACCTGGGTCAGCAGATTCCAGGCCAGCGGAATGGCGTCGGCTTTGAAGTAGTCGCCGAACGAAAAGTTGCCCAGCATCTCGAAGAACGTGTGGTGGCGCAACGACGGCCCGACGTTGTCGAGGTCGTTGTGTTTGCCGCTCACACGCATGCACTTCTGGACGGTCGCGGCCCGCGTGTACGCACGCCGGTCCTTGCCCAGAAAGGCATCCTTGAACTGGTTCATTCCGGCGTTGGTGAAGAGCAGCGTCGGATCTTCCACGGGAACGAGCGACGAGGACGACACGACCTGGTGGCCGTGCGAGGCGAAATAATCGAGGAAACTCTGGCGGATTTCTCTGGCGGTCATGGCGACACGCCATTGTACAAGGTGCGTGGCGGCGGGGGCCGCTTTCTAAGCGTCCAGGTCAGAGCCGCGCGATCTGAGCGCACTGGCGATGAGATCGGCGGAGAAGCCACGGCGCATCAACTGGCCGAAGGTCCGGCGATGTTCGGCCGGGCTGAGACGGGCCGGCAGGCGCTTGCGCTCAAGGAACCGGCGGATGGACGCCGTCTCGTCGGCCACGGGCAGGCCCGCCAGCACCTCGCGGATGATGCTGCGGTCCACTCCGCGTTGCTCGAGCTCCCGTTCGATGCGGTGCCGGCCCCGGCCTTTCAGGTTGGACGAGACCCGCACAAACGACTCGGCCACGCGGCGATCGTTGACGAACCCCTCATGCGCGAGGTCGGCAATGGCTGTTTCGACCTCGGGTTCCGGAAACTCCCGGTCCAGTAACTTCGTACGCAGTTCGGATGTGGTGTAGTCGCGCCGGGTCAACAGGCGCAACGCCGTCACTCGGGCCCGGCTCATGGGTGGCTCGCTATCGGCTGAACGACCGGCTGCCCGGTGTGATGCCGCGCAGGCGCATTCTGAACTCTTCCACGTTGGTGACCCAGTTGGCGGCTTCCTCCACCGACACCGCTCCGCTTTGCACGAGCGCGAAGATGGATTGGTCGAAGTTCTGCATCCCGTACGCGTGTTCCCCCGACGCGATGGCGCCGGCAATGAGCGACACCTTGTCGATGTCGGCGATGCAGTCACGGACGTACGGTGTGGTGACCAGCACTTCGGTGGCCAGGGCGCGGCCCTTGCCGTCGGCACGCGGCAGCAGGCGCTGAGAGATCGTGGCCCGCAGCACGCGCGCCAGCTGGTTGCGCACTTGCGGCTGCTTGTGTGCCTCAAAGACCGCCACGATACGGTTGACCGTTTCGGGCGCGTCCAGGGTGTGGAGCGTTGAGAGCACAAGGTGCCCGGTTTCTGCCGCGACCAGGGCGGTTTCGATGGTTTCCGGATCGCGCAACTCGCCAAGCAGGATGACGTCCGGGTCCTGTCGCAACGCGCTCAAGAGGCCCCTGGGGTACGACTCCACATCCAGCCCCACTTCACGCTGGCTGATCACGGCCATGATGTCTTCATGGATGAACTCGATGGGATCCTCGATGGTGAGGATGTGCATCGACCGCGTCTTGTTGATCTCAGCCACCAACGCCGCCAGTGTGGTGCTCTTGCCGCTGCCGGTGGCGCCGGTGATGAGCACCAGGCCGCGGGACTCGTGCACCAACGCCAGCACCGACGCGGGTAGTCCCAGATCTTCCAGCTTCGGCGGGTTGGAGGGTATCAACCGCAGGGAAATGGCCAGCGTCCCCTTCTGACGAAAGACGCTCGCGCGACAGCGACCCAGTCCCTCGAAGACAAGCGCGGCGTCCACTTCCTGCCTGCGCGTGAGCTTCTCCATCTGGTCGGCGGTCAGCAACTGCCGGGCCGCGCCTTCGATGTCTTCGTGGCTGACCAACGGAAACGTCGTCAGGCGCTCCAGCGTGCCGTGGACGCGGATCAGCGGAAATTGGTGGGCGCGCAGGTGGATGTCAGACGCCTGCCGGGCGACCGCGATGGCAACGAGAGGATCGACGGTCATCAATGGTGTGCTCAGCGCGCTGCGGCCACAGGCATGTCCACGTAGGTCAGCCACCCGTGACGGTCAGGGACAGCCCCATTAATGTAGTCGAAGAAAGCCTGCTGGATGGCCGTGGCAATGGGGCCCCGTTTACCGGAACCCACCGCGATCTTGTCGACCGAACGGATGGGGGTGATCTCGGCCGCGGTGCCGCAGAAGAAGACCTCGTCCGCCACGTACAACATTTCGCGCGGCAGGTCCTGCTCTTTGACCTCAAAGCCCATTTCCCCGGCGATCGTCATGATGGTGTCACGCGTAATTCCCGGCAGCACCGAGGCAGAGAGGGGCGGCGTGTAGACCACGTCTTTCCGGATCACGAACAGGTTCTGGCCGCTGCCTTCGCTCAGATTGCCGTCGGGATTGAGCGCGATGCCCTCGCTGTAGCCTTCAACCATGGCCTCCATCTTGATCAGGCCCGAGTTCGCGTAGTTGGCCACCGACTTGGCCATCGAAGGAAAAGTATTCGGTGCGCTCCGCGTCCAGGAACTCACGCGCACGTCCACGCCCGCTTCAAGCGCGTCGGGTCCGAGGTAGGCGCCCCATTCCCAGACCAGAATCAACGCTTCCACGGGGCAGGGCAACGGGTTCACGCCGAGCGCGTTGTAGCCGCGGTAGATCAGGGGACGGATGTAACAGGCCGCCAGGCCGTTGGCTTTGATCGTGTCGAGCACCGCGGTGGTCAGTTCGGCCTGATCGAGGTGATACGACATTCGGTAGATACGCGCCGAATCGTACAGGCGCCGCATGTGGTCGTCGAGGCGGAAGCACGCGGACCCTTTGGGAGTGTTGTAGCAACGGGCGCCTTCAAACACGCCGGACCCGTAATGAATGATGTGCGACGCCACATGCATCGTGGCATCAGCCCAATCCACCAGCGTGCCGTTCATCCATACCTTGCCGGTTCCGCTGAATGCCATGCTGGACTCCTCTATGACTCGGGTTGATTTTATCAGTACGATCTACTGCGTTTCACCACAAAAGGGGCACGACGTGCCGCGTGCAGGCAGCGGCTTCCGACACTGCCGACAGAACCGCGCCACTGGCGCATCGCGCGTGCGAAGGCGCGTGGGCGTGGGAGCGGACCGCATCGGTGCCGGTCGTGATTCCGCGCCTGCGCCGGCAGGGGCGGCGACGGTGGCCACCACCGGCGGCGGACGCCGCACCAGATCACGGCGGGCGCTCAACAGATCGTTAAGCAAATCGTCTGCCTGTTGATAACGCGTCCCCACGTCGGCCGACAGCGCTTTCATGACGATGTCGTCGATCGCTTTCGGGATGGCAGGATTGCGGGTGCGCATCGAGGTGACGAGTTCGCCGCGTTTGAGTCTGGGAATGTCGGAAGGGGCCGGCGTGTCGTAGGGCAATGTGCCCGTCAGCATCTGGTAGGCCGTCACGCCAATCGAATAGAGGTCCGACGCAAACACTGCGCGGCCATCGAACTGTTCGGGCGCCATGTAGGGCGGGCTCCCGATCACGGTGGTCCCGTGCGCGGCAAGTTCAATCACGCGAGCCGTTCCGAAGTCACCGACCTTGACCAGTCCCTTGTCGGTGACAAACACGTTGGCCGGTCGCAGGTCGCGATGCAGCACGTTGTGTTTGTGCGCGTGCTCCACTGCATTGCAGATCTGCGCCGTATAGTCGAGCGCGCGCATCATCTCGAGCGGGCCACCCTCGATGATGATCGTCTCCAGCGTATCGCCCGGGACGTACTCCATGACGATGAAAAACACGTTGTCCTGTTTTTCCGCCGTGATCACGGTGACGATGTTCGGATGCCCGAGCGACGCGAGCAGGCGCGGCTCTTTCAGGAGTTCGCCGAAGTCCAGATTCTGGCGATGGGGCACCTTGAGTGCCACCCGTTTGTCGATCCAGGTGTCTTCCGCCAGGTAGACGGTGGCGAATCCGCCACTCCCGAGGGGCTCGATGACCTTGTACTTGCCGAGCGTCTGGCCGCGAAACACCATTTCCGAGGTTCAGAATACCACCGCGCTGTCTGCAATAGCGCTATTGAGGATGGGAGCGCCTGGAAATTGAGGGTTGAGGATTGAGCGATTGAGGATCGGGATGTGACGGATTGCAGATGTGGGAGTGAGGATGGCAATTGTGGGGTTGGGGGATTGAGGAATTGTCGGATTGACGATGGTGCGATTTCGGGATGGACCGTGTCTGAAGTGTGGAGAGTGCGTGGGGAGCCCGCGTCCCCATCTCGCGATCGCGCCATCGGCAATCTAACGATCCCGCCATCCCTCAATCTAACGATCCCGCCATCCGCAATCTAACGATCCCGCCATCCCTCAATTGCCGATCGACAATCAGCCATCAGCCGTCCGTCCCATCCCGATCCTCAATCGCTCAATCCGCAATCCTCAATGGAGGCGCAGTACACTGTGGCGTGTCCTGTCCCCGCGTGTACTGGCCCATGGGCGAACCGCACGCTGGCGGCATCGAGCTGTCCGGTGATGAAGCGCATCGGATGCGCCACGTGCTGCGGGTTGCGCCTGGTGATGCGGTGGCGCTCTTTGATGGCCGAGGCCATGAATGGGCGGGCCGCGTGGGCGCGGTGACACGACAGGGCGTGGCCGTAGTGGACCTCCAGCCAATCACGCCGATCCCGGAGGCGCGTGTCCCGATCACGCTGGCGATTGGGGTGCTCAAGGGCGATCAGATGGATGCGGTGGTTCGAGACGCCACAATGATTGGCGTGTCAGCCATCCAGCCCCTGCGGACCTTGCATGTGACGGTGCCGCCGAAGGCCTGGCAGAGCGGCGCGGCGCGTGAGCGCTGGCAGCGTGTGGCGATTGCCTCGGCCACGCAATGCCGAAGGGCCGTGGTGCCCGAGGTATTGCCGGTGACCGATCTCGACGCGTGCCTGCGCGCACCGTCCGCGCTGCGCCTCATGTGCGCCGAACCGGCCCTCGGAACGCAGGCCGCCGATTGGCGGCCTGCGGCGCCGCCAGAGTCTGTGCTCGTGTTGATTGGTCCCGAGGGCGGGTGGGCGGCGGTGGAAGTGGAGCAGGCGGTTGCGGCCGGAGCGCGGCTCCTCAGTCTCGGGCCGCGCACCCTGCGCGCCGAAACCGCGCCTGTGGTGGCTCTGACCCTCGTCTCGTCGGCCTGGGGCTGGTAGCGGCGTCAGAGAGACGCGCGGTTCAGCAGCCGGTTCTTCACGACGTGCCAGAGCGCCGGACCTGGAGGGCCATCCCCGAACTCGCCCAGGAAGAACGTCACGTCGTCGTGCGCCAGTTCATCGGTGCCCGCGTACGCGTGCAGTGCTGTCAGCAGGCGCTCGGCCACGTCCTCGCATCTGCCGGCGCTCGCGTTGAGCAAATTCTCGATCCCCAGTCGATCAAACTGATGGTCCTCAGGTGAGGCAGTTTCGAGGACCCCATCGGTGATGAGCAAGATGCGATCGCCGCGGGCCACGGTGAAGCGATGGCGGGTGAACTCTGGCGTAAATCCGACCCCGAGCGGAATATCGACGAAGGCCGGGCGGCGCTGCGGGTGTGACGTCTCTGACTGGAGTGACACCCATTGGTGACTCCCGGCGCGATAGAGCCAGCCGACCGGATGCCCGGCATAGCAGACCGTCAGGCGGCGCCGCGGCGGATAGTACGTCAGGAGCACCGCCGTCGTCATCGCACGTTCAGCCTGCTTGTTCAGACGATCGTTGAATCGCGAGAGGACCTTGCGTTCGTCAACCACGTCCACGCTGCGCCGAAGATGGTCGTGAATCTCGCGTCCGATCACCGACACCGTCTCTCCGTGTCCTGCGACATCGGCCAGACACACCCGCGACATCAATCCGGATCCACACACCGACAGGTAGTGAATATCGCCGCCGTGTGCCCCGTCACAGGGACGCGAGTAGAGCACTCCATGCAGGCCGGGCAAGTCCACAAGAGTGTGGGTGACGCCATTGCCTCCGCGGACTTCGCCGCAGGTAAAGCCTTCGCCCAGACGGATTGATGGTTCGGCCATTTGCGTGGAAGTTCTCCGGCGGCTCAGCGCGTCACCGAGCCGAAGCCGCCGCTTTCACGAACGCCCCAAAATCAGCCAACGTGGAGACAGCAGGGTCGAGCACCACGGCCGCCGGCTCGCTGGCGGCGGTGAATCGCATCGTCGTTTCGCGCCCGTCGATCGCCATCTGGCGGACGTTCGGGAGCGCGCCCGCGGCCGACACCAGGCCCACGCCGAGCGACAGCCGGTACGGCTCCGCAGTCTGCGTCTGCCGGACGGTGACCACCACCTCTTTGGCCGTGGCGTCGTAGCGCCACGTGCCGGACAACGCAGGTACGCCTGGGCGGTTCAGCCACTGCCGGAAGAACCACGTCAGGTCCTGGCCGGATGTCTGTTCCATGACCCGGCGGAAGTCATCCGTTGAGGCCGTCGCATTCATGTGTCGCCGGTAGTAGTCGCGGATGCCGCGCCAGAACGTCTCGGTGCCCACCTGCTCGCGCAGCATGTGCAGAATCCACGCACCCTTCTGGTAGACGAGCGCGTTCGTGGGCTCGCGCACCGCGTCGTCATGGTTGACGTGTACGACCGGCGTATTCGGCAGGCTGGTTTCCATCCTGAGAACGGTGGCCCGGCTGCGCCGCAGCCCCTCGGCGAATGCATCGCGCCCCTCGGCGTGTTCGGTGTAGAGCAGCGTGAAGTAGGTGGCGAATCCTTCGCTCAGCCAGATGTCGTTCCAGTCATTCTCGGTGACGGCGTTGCCGAACCACTGGTGCGCCACTTCGTGGACGACCGGGCCGTTGCCGGCCGTGATGCCCTTTTCGCCATAGAAAATGCTGCTGGCATGTTCGGTGCCGCCGCCCATACCGGCCGCTTCCACGTGCGCGAGCTTTTGGTACGCGTACGGCCCCACGTAGTCTGCGAAGAACTCGAACGACCGACGCGCGTCCTTGTCGAACAGCGCAAAACCCTTCTCGGCGTCCTGAGGAAACACCCAGTATTCAAGCGGGACGCCGCGAACGAGGCCGGCGTGCCTGACGGCAAACCGGGCGATGCCCACACTGTAGAGCCACGAAGAAATCGGCACGTCCTGTCGCCAGTGCGTGCGACGCCGGCCACCTTCGAGGTCTGTCTCTTCAACCAGGGCGCCATTGGCGACCACCTGATAATCAGCCCGTGTGGTGATGATGAACTCGCCCGTGGCTTTGTCGGCGACATGGTCGATCATCGGCAGCCACTGCCGCGCGCGGTTGTACCAATTTTCACTGAAGGCGGTGCGCTCCCCGTGGATGTTGTTGATGAGGCGCAGGCCATCGGCGGGAATGCCGCGATACGTGATGGTGAACGTCACATCCTGGCCGGCCGCCACTCCGGCCGGAAGCGTGAGGCGCAGCCGATTCTCGAGATGGGTGAAGGGGACGGGGCCGGCCTGTGACGTCACCGTCGCCACGGTCATGCCTTTGCCGTCGGCGCGCGGGGTGGCCAGGTCAAGCGCGATCTCGCGCAGACCCGCCGTGAGCACTCTTAGCGTGGTCGTGGCTTCGCCCTGGATCTCGTTCGAATCACCGGTCAGCAGCGTGAGACGAAAGACGTAGTGGCGAGCGTCGACGCCGGGCTGGCGTGGGTAGGTGTCTGCGTGTGCGCCGACAGTTCCCGCAAGGGTCAACGCCAGAGCTATGGGGCCGTGCCATCTCGTGTGTCGCATGATCCACCGATCGCAAAAAAAGTGAGGAGTGAATTTAGTCAGGCGCCTGGAGGGGAGCCGTGAACCGAAGGCCGACCCATTCATCTTCAGAGAGACGCGCGTCCAGTTGAGCGCCGAGGTCGGCAAACGCACGCGTGACGGCCTCTTCTTCTTCGCGCGTCACGCCACTGACGATGAGCGTGGCAGAGGGAACTGCCAACTGCAGCAGGCGGCCGGCCATCCGCACCAGCATTCCGCCGGTCAGGTTTGCGAGGACGAGCGTGAAGGGCTCGCCGCGCACCGCAGGCTCACGCTCGATGTCGGCCTGACGGATGTCGATTTCGTCGGAGATGTTGTTGAGTTCCGCGCACTCGCGAGCGGACGTGACGGCGTCGGCATCAAAGTCCACCGCGACCACCGACGCTGCGCCCAGCATCCGCGCGGCAATCGCCAACACTCCCGACCCGGTGCCGACATCAAGCGCACGAGCGCCTGCCATCGACAACTCCTGCAGCAACCGCAGGCACAACCGGGTGGAGGCGTGATGTCCGGTGCCGAAGCCCATCGAGGGTTGAATGACAATGACACCGGCACGATCGGCCGGCAGGTCCCAGGGCGGCGCCACAGTGAGCCGCCCGACCGTGACCGCGGTCAGCGACGCCTGACTGCGTTCGGCCCATTGTTCGTCGGGCACGTCCACCGGTTCAGCGCCACAGGCCAGTGCCGCACGCACATGCGTCGCGGCCGAATCGCGGTCTTCCATCGAGCCAAAAAACACACGGAGGCCTGACGGCACAGACTCGGCTGCGACCGGGCCGAACTCATCCAGTTCGGCCAGTACGCGATCCGGCATCTCGTCGGCGTCCGCCGCGGGATCGCCTGGCCACGTGACATCGAGGCCGGGATACACGCGGGCGGACTCAGCCAAACAGATCCTTCACTCGTTCAAAAAACGGCTTGTCATCGTCCGCCCCTTCGGTGGAACGTGCCTCAAGCGTCTCGATCGGCATCGTTTTGCCGAGTTGATCGATCAGCTTCTTCTGTTCCTTGCTGATCTTCTTTGGCACGTCCACGACGAGACGCACGTGCAGTGCTCCGCCGCCGCGGCCCGACACATTCGGCATGCCCTTGCCTCGGAACGACACGAGCGTGCCGTTGGCCGAACCTGCCGAGACGTTGACGTCGACGGGACCGGCCGGGCCATCCACCTTGAAAGAACCGCCCAGAGCCATGGTGGGGAAGGGCACGCGCACTTCCATGTAGAGATCGTCGCCCTCGCGCATGAATTTGGCGTGCGCCTTCACGTGAATCACCACGTAGAGGTCGCCCGGAGGGCCTCCGGCGGCGCCGTGTTCACCCTCGCCGTGCAGCCGCAGCCGCTGGCCGTCAGAGATGCCCGCGGGAATGCGCACGGTGACGCGCCGGTCTTTCACTACACGGCCGGTGCCTCGGCAGGAAGGGCACGGCTTCGGGATGATCTGGCCGGTGCCACGGCATTGGCTGCAGGGCCGCGAGACCACGAGGAAGCCCTGCTGATATCGCAGTTGGCCGCGTCCGCCACACTGCTGACACGTCTCCCTGCTGCTGCCGGGCGCCGCGCCGGTGGCGCCACACGGTTCGCACCCTTCTTCGCGTGGAATCTGGATCGGCGTCTCTGCGCCTTCGAATGATTCCTCGAAGGAGATTTCGAGGTCGAAGCGCAGATCGCTGCCGCGCACGGGGCCGCCGCGGCGCGCGCCGCCTCCACCAAAGCCGAAAAAGTCTCCCAGGATGTCGGAGAAATCAGAGAACGTTTCGGGGTTGAACCCCTGGCCTCCGCCCTGGCCCGCGCCGTTGACCGCGGCATGTCCGAAGCGATCGTAACGCGCACGTTTGTCGGCGTCGCTGAGTACCGAGTAGGCCTCGGCGCCTTCCTTGAATTTTTCTTCCGCGTCGGCGTTGCCCTGATTGCGATCCGGGTGGTACTTCAGCGCGAGTTTCCGATAGGCGCTCTTGATATCGCTCTCGCTGGCATCGCGCGCTACGCCGAGTATCTCGTAATAGTCACGAGCGCTCACGCTTTCGCCACCTTGACCATGGGAGCCCGAAGCAGCTTTGATCCGATGCGGTAGCCGCGCCGCAGTTCCCCGGTGATTTCACCGTCGGGACGCCCGTTTGCCGGTTCGTCAGCCACCGCCTCGTGCCACTCGGGGTCGAAAGGTTGGCCGATCACGTCCATCACTTCGACGCCGCGCTTGCGCAAGAGCTCGAGCCACTGACGATGGATGAGGGTGACACCCTGAAGGAAGGTGGCCAGTCCGGGATTGCTCCCCGTCGCGGCGGCCGCACTGATCGTACGTTCGAGGTCGTCGAGCACAGGCAGCATCTCGCGCATCAGGTCGGACGTGATGAAGTCGTGCAACTCGCGCCGCTCACGGTCGGTCCGCTTGCGGTAATTGTCGAACTCGGCCGCGGTGCGGAGCAGGCGGTCCTGAAGTTCGTCGCGCTCCTGCTGCAGCGGGTTCTCGGTCGCTGTCGCGGCTTCGGCCGCGCCGTCAGTCATCTCGTCGTTGGTCATCACGAATGTCCTAATTTCCCCAGTTCCCCAGTTCCTAATTCCCCTCGAGCACTCGCGTGACGGCCTGCGAGACGCCGTCCACCACGGTGATGGCGCGCTGATACCGCATGCGGGTGGGGCCGATCACGCCGACGGTGCCGGTACGCTGGCCGTCATGAAACGTCGACGCGACCAGGCTGAACGGATGCATGTCGGGCGACGAATGTTCCGACCCGATCACAACCGTGAGCCCGTCGGCGTCGATGTAGGACGTGAGCAGTTCCACGAGGCGGTGTTTTTCTTCGAGGAGCCTGAAGAGGGCACGCAGCGTCTCGAGCGTGACGTGTTCACGATCCATGGATCCGCCCAGCGCGCCGTCGAACAGGAACGAGACGCCTTGCACGTGCAGGGTGTCTTCGGGCGCCACCTCGTCCAGGCCGCTCTGGGCCAGTCGCAACGCCCGGCTCAGCAGGACGTCGTACAACATCCGCTCTTCGTGCATGCGCGCCAGGATGGCTTCGCGCGCTTCGAGCAGGGTCAGGCCCGCGAATTCCGCGTTGATGTACTGTGCTGCGCCCTCGAGCACCCCCACATCACACGGCTCCTGGGTTTCCACCACCTTGTGGGTGATCTGGTTGCCGGTGGCGACCACGATCACCAGCACCCGATGGCTGTCGAGGCTGACGAAGCTGATGTGATGCAGCCGAGCGGTTGCGCTGGCCGGGGTCATGGCGAACGCGATTTGATGGGAGGCCAGGGCCAACTCGTGCGAGACGTTTTCGAGCAGGCCACCGGCGGCATCCGCGCGCCGTAGCCGATTTTCCAGGTCACCCGTGGATTTGAGCCGGCGCCGCGCCTGCAGCAACGAGTCCACGTACAGCCGGTAGCCCGCATCCGTCGGGATCCGGCCGGCCGAGGTGTGCGGCTGGTGCACCAATCCCTGTTCCTCAAGGCGGGCCAGCAGGTTCCGCACCGTGGCCGAGGAGAGACCCAGGCCCGAGTGTTCGGCGAGCCACGCCGAAGACACAGGTTCCCCCTGCTCGATGTATTCCGAGACAAGGCGCGCCAATATGCGGCGCTGACGGTCTGTCAGGTCGGCAGCCATGGAATCAGTTCTTAGCAGTCCCAACGTGAGACTGCTAATGCAGTATAGCGCAGTCGCCCGTGCTGATCCCTCGGGGTCAATGGTCGTGCTGGTCGCAGAACTCCACGGGAACGGTGCCCACCAGGAACGCCTCTGTGATTTTCTTGGGGCACAGCGGGCCGGCAAGCAGGCCGGTATCCGGGTCGATTTCGGCAAAGACCACGCCGTCGGGCGCGGAAAAACCGACGTTGCCGCGGCCGGCCAGGGCGTTGCGCATGAAAGCCGTCCACATCGGCAGCGCCGCCTGCGAACCGCCAAGGCCAATGGGCTGGTTGTCGTCGAACCCGACCCAGACCACCGTCAGCAACTCGGGCGTGAACCCCACGAACCAGGCGTCACGCAGATCGTTTGTGGTGCCCGACTTTCCTGCGGCGTCGAGGTGAAACCCATTGCTGCGCGCGCCGGCGCCCGTGCCTTCATTCATGACGGCCCGCATCATGTTGGTGACCAGGTACGACGTGTCTGCGCGCGCCACCGCGCGCGACGGGCCGGCAGTCAGCTGTCGCTGTTTTCCGTCTTCAACAATGCGGGTGAGCGCGCGAAGGGGACGGACGGTGCCGCCATTCGAGAAGAGGGTATAGGCCGTGGCAATTTCCACCGGCGACGCCTCGAACACACCGAGGGCGATTGACGGGTAAGCTTTGGCCGGCGTGCCCACGCCAATGCGGGTCCACAACGCGGCCACCTGCTCATAGCCGGTCTGCTCGGCAATTTTGATCGCCACGATGTTGCGCGAGCGCGCCAGCGCACGGCGCAGAGAAATCATGCCGTCGTATTCGTTCTGGTAGTTGCCGGGCTCATAGGGCTGGTCGCCATCCATGAAGATGGTGGGCTCGTCCATGACAAGCGTTGCCGGTGTGGGTTCACTGGCGCCTTCAGCAAACATCCTTTCAAATGCCGCCAGATACACAAACGGTTTGAAGACCGAGCCTGGCTGGCGCCGCGTGGTGACCGCGCGGTTGTATTGCGAGACGTTGTAGGCGCGCCCGCCGACCATCGCCAGGATTTCACCAGTGCGGGGATCGACCGCCACGAGTGCCGCCTGGGCCTGGCCCTTGCGGCGCCGGCCCGCCAATTGCTTGTCCACCTGTGCCAGGCCATCAGCGACGGCTTCCTGTGCCACGCGCTGCAGATGCAGGTCGATGGTGGTGAATACATCAACGGCCGCGCCCTTCTGCAGGAGTCCGGCATACCGTTCGTCCACGAGCTGGCTGACGTAGTCCACGAAGTAGGGCGCCTCGTTCTCGAGCGCGCGCGTGGCCAGGCCCAGCGGAGCCCGCCGCGCGGCAGCAGCCTCGGCTTCCGTGACGTAGGCGGCCTCGACCATCGCCCCGAGCACCACATTCCGGCGCTCGAGCGCGCGTTCAGGATTGCGAAAGGGCGACAGCCGCGACGGCGACTGGATGACGCCGGCGATGGTGGCGGCTTCGGCGAGCGTGATGTTGCGCACATCCTTGCCGAAGAAAATTCGCGCGGCTTCGGCGACGCCGTGAATGGCAAACGGGCCGCGCTGCCCGAGCACCACATCGTTGAGGTAGAGCTCGAGGATCTGGTCCTTGGTGAACCGCGACTCGAGGACCAGCGACATGAACTGTTCCTGCACCTTCCGGCGCATCGTCTTTTCCGGCGTGAGGAACGTGTTCTTGACGATCTGCTGGGTGATGGTGCTGCCGCCCACCAGGTATTCCTTGTCGCCGAAGAGGTTGGTCAGTACGGCGCCGCCCGATCGGATGACGTCAACACCGGGGTGGTCGTAGAAGCGGCGGTCTTCAATGGCGAGCACCGCCTGACGGACGCGGCCGGGAATGGTCGCGAGCGGCGTATACCGCCGCTTTTCGCCGGTGGCGATCGCGGTGAGCATCGGCGCCTCGAGCGTCAACCGCGGAATGGCGCGACCGGTCTCCTGATTGATCAGTTTGGCGATGACGGGCATCTTGCCCTTGGAGAACTCCACGCGGGCCGTGATCGGCTCGTCGTCACGGGTTCGCAGCACCACCACGCTGCTGCCGATCGAAAACTCTCCCGGCTTTTCGGCCACTGTGCGCGAGGCATATCCGACGTCGTTGAGCCGCTGTTCAAGCTGGGCGGGCGTCAACGCCTGATTCGGGCGCAACTCAAATGGCCGGCCGAAGATGCGCGGAATTGCCCGTTGTTCGCCCCCAAGGCGTGCGTCGATCTGGGTGGCGTACGTGGACCAGAGGTAGCCGGCGAAGATCAGCCCGAGCGCGGCGATGCCGCCGCACACAAAAATCACCATGCGCCAGAATCGGCGCCGGGAGTCGTGGGCGGGTTTTCCAGTTTTACGGGGTGCGACCGGCCTGATCCGGGCGGGAGGGCGAGCGTCCATTTCTTGTCAGAAAGTCTACGGCAGAAGGGACCGGTCGCGCCGGGGCTTCGCTTGACACATCACGGCTCGGGACATATTTTCACTTTGTTAATCCGTTGAACGAAGTGTATCCGTGACCATACCACCCGAATTTGCGACTGGCGAGGCTGCCAGCGGAAGTCTCAACACGCGGCGCGTGAATCGACAGCGCTTGCTGGAGGCCGTCCGTCGCTCGGGACCCATTTCACGCGCCGATTTGGCCAAGGCGACACGCCTCAGTCCACCCACCGTCTCCGCGCTTGTGGAGGACCTGCTCCACGAAGTGGGATTAATGCACGAAGTGGGCATGGGGACGTCCCGGGGCGGACGCCCGCCGGTGTTGCTGCAGTTCAACGGCGAATTTGGCTATCTGGTGGGGGTGGATGTGGGCTCGCGCACGCTGCGCGTGGCACTGGCTGACCTGCAGGGCAAGGTGCTGGCCCGCCGCCAGGTGCCCACGGACCCGGCTGGAGGCGTGGCGATCGTCGATCAACTCTGCGCCGTCGTGCGTGAAGTGTTTGCGACCACGCGCCGCGACCCGGCCAAGTTGTACGCCGTCGGTGTCGGCGCCCCGGGCATGACCGACGTCCACGCCGGCCGTGTCATCAGAGCCGTGAATCTGGCCGGATGGGTGGACCTTCCGCTGCGCGACCTGGTGGAGGCGCGACTGGGTGCTCCGGTTCGCGTGGACAACGATGCGAATATGGCGGCGCTGGGCGAACGATGGCAGGGATCCGCGCGGCGGGTCAGCGACTTCGTCTTTCTCGCGCTCGGCGCCGGCATCGGTGCCGGTGTGGTGGTTGGCGGACGGCTCCACCGCGGCCATCACTGGTACGCCGGGGAAATCAGCCACATGAACCTCGACATGCGCGAGTGGCAGGCCGACTTCGGCGACCGTGGCTACCTGGAAAGCCACGTCGGCGCCGCGGCCATCGCCGAATCGCAGCACGCGGACGCCGCCACCATCATCACCGCCGCGCGCGCGGGTGATGCGCGGGCCATGGCCGTCATCGATCAACTGGCCGTCTACCTCGGCACCGCCGTCGCCAACATCGTGGCCGTGCTCGACCCCGCGCTGGTGGTCTTTGGCGGCGGCCTCAGCCACGCAGGCGACCTGCTCATCGAACCGGTGCGCCGCGTGGTGGCGCGCATCGTGCCGAACATGCCCGCGATCGGCATCTCGTCGCTCGGCGACGATGCCCAGTTGATGGGCGCCGTCTACTCGGCGGTAGAGACCGCAGAAACCCGTCTGGCCGCCTGGCTCGGCGCCACATCATTTCCCTCCCGTGCGGTCGGCCGCACGGGCACCCGATAGGACCCCATGCCGTTTTCTCCAGACTACGTACGCATCGTGCTCAACGACAACTTCGAGGATGCCAAGACGCTGTTTCTCGATCCCCTGATGGCGATTCACTACGCGCATCTCGTGATGCTGCACGACACCGGCATTGTGTCGCTCGATGATGCCCGCACGATTCGGCGCGCGCTCGACGGGATCGATCTCGCGGCGGTGCGCGGCGCCGTGTATGACGGATCATGCGAGGATTTGTTCTTTTATCTGGAACGTCAGGTCGTGGCCGCGTGTGGCGATGCCGTCGCAGGCCGGCTCCACACCGCGCGCAGTCGCAATGACATCGACATGACGATGTACCGGATGCGGTTGCGTGAGTGTGTGCTGGGGCTGATCGCGGCGACGGTGCAGTTGCGGCAGTCGCTTGTCGGTGTCGCAGATCGGCATCGGCATACCGTGTTTCCGGCGCACACCCACACACAGCCCGCGCAACCCTCCACGGTGGCGCACTACCTGCTGGGCGCCATTGAGCAGCTCGAACGCGACACCGCCCGTCTGCGGGCCGCGTATGTCTCGGTGAACGTGAACCCTCTCGGCGCATGTGCCATCACCGGTACGGGGTTTCCCATCGATCGCGATCGCACCAGTGCGCTGCTGGGTTTCGACGGCACCACGGGCAACACCTACGGCAGCATCGCAACCGTGGACTACCTCCTGGAAGCGGCAGGGTCGGCGGCGGTCACACTGGTCGGCGTGGGCCGCCTCGTGCAGGACCTGTTGCTGTGGTGCACGATGGAGGTCGGGTATCTGCGGCTCACCGACGGGTTCGTGCAGGTCAGCAGCATCATGCCGCAGAAGCGTAATCCTGTAGCGCTCGAGCACGCGCGTGCGCTCGCATCGAAGGCCTTTGCCCAGGCGGGCGCCATTCCGGTGGCGGTGCACAACACGCCCTTCGGCGACATCGTTGACACCGAGGACGACCTGCAGCCCCTCGTGGCCACGATGTTCAAGGACGCCATTCGCGCGGTGTCGTTGGTGGCCGTCGCGCTGGAAGACGCCGACTTCGATGTGGAGAAGATGCGGCGCCGGGCCGGCGAAAACTGGATTGCGGTGACCGAGTTGGCCGACACGCTGGCGCGAGAGCGAGGCCTGCCGTTCAAGGCCGGTCACACGATTGCCGCGCGCCTCGTCCGCGAGGGACACGGAGATTCTGGCCGGTCGATGGCCCAACTCGTCGCGGAAATTTCGAAGGACGTCACCGGTACCGCGATCGAGTACACCGACGCCGAACTGGCCACGCTCCTCAGTCCCGAGCACTTCGTCGCGGTGCGGCGCACACACGGCGGTCCGGCGCCGGAAGTCACGGCCGCGGCGATTGCCGTGTCACGCGGCCTCCTGGTCGAAGACCTCGCCTGGATTGCGGCCGCGAAGAGCCGCCTGCTCAACGCGGAATCCGCGCTGAAAACCGCGGCGGTGGCGATGGGCTAAAGCTGCACGACGTAGTGCTGGCCCATGTCGAGCGGGAGGCCTTCGATGAGGCGGTCGCAGAGGGCCTGGCCGTAGCGATTCAGGAAAAACGCGAGATCCACGATCCGTTCCTGCGGGTGGCCTTCGGGAAACGCCAGCGCCTGGGTGCGCGTGAATTGACGATGCAGGGTGTCGTGCTTCCGCTTGCTCGCGTGAATGATCTTGGTATGCAGGTGTTTGAGTGTTTCCTGCATGCGTTCGAGCGTGGTGTCGGCGGCGCCAACCAGTGTCGGGTCGATGGAGGGCATCGTGGCCTTGAGCGCGCCGATGCGCGCGCCGATTTCCTGTGACGCGGCGTGTAACGCTTCCTCGACGCCGGCAGGCAGCTGGTGCTCGAGCAGGCGATTGAGGGCCGCCTCGTCGTGCGGCTGCAGCGCTTCAAGCGCCAACTGATACTTCTCGAGGAACCTGACGGCGGCTGAGTCGAGCAAGGTCGCGTTGGCTCGCGGGTACAGCAGCGGCACCTCGACGCCGAAGTCCTGATAAATGGCGCCAAGCTGTGCCTGGTACGCCAGTTCACTCGGCCCCGCGACATAACAGATTGTCGGAAAGAGCCGGTCCTGCACCACAGGCCGCAGGAGCACATTGGGGCTGAAGCGTTCCGGGTGTTCGGCGGCTTCGCGCCGCACGTCCTCCTGCGGGCGCACCGTCTCTCCCATGGCATAGCCGTCGTCTCTCCGCTTGATCGCCACGCGATCGCCGCCGCCGAGATAAAACAACGCCACGCTGTCTTCGCCAGGCTGCACTTGCGGCTCGTGGCCGAGCGCGCGCATGGCTTCGCCTGTGGCTTTCGCGAAGTGCGCGGTGCGACAGGGCGCGTCGAGTTCGCGCGAGAACAGGGACGCGACCAGAGGCTTGGCCGCCGGGTCGGACGCTTCGAACACGACGAGGCCGTACCGGCCAAGCAAATCGTCCAGCCACGACGCGAAGGCCGTGCCCATGCGCTGACCTGGCCGGTAGTGCGCGCGGATTCGCGCCATGAGCTCCGCCGTAAATTCGGTGGTCGGCAGTGCGGCTTCGAGCGCGCCGAGCGCATCTCCGATCCCCTCGTCGAGCACGAGAGCGGCCACAGGCTTGACGCCGGCGCCTTCGAGGTCGTCCAGCGTGATTTCACGCAGCGCCAGATCGGCATCGAGTACGCGCGCGGTGCGTACTTCATCCCAGTCGTGGTCTTCGGCTTCAACCCAGAAGACCGGGATGGCCGCGATGCCGTGCTTGGCCGAGACCTTGCGAGCGAGGCGTATGGCGGTCACGGCCTTTAACAACGTGTAGAGCGGACCGCCGAAAAGTCCGGCCTGCTGGCCGGTGACCACGGCCACCGTGGTGTCGTCACCGAGGCGCGCGGCCGCAGAGCGCGCATGGGCCGGCGCGGCGCGCCGCTCGAGTTGCGCGGTCAGGACTTTGCTGAGCGCGGCGCGGTCACGCGGCGTTTTCTGCACGCGCGAAATCGCCTGCGTCCACGCGTCGGGATCGGCAGGGTTGCCGGCGAACAAACTGGACACACTGGAAAAATCAGAGGAATACGCCGCCACCAGCGGCCGAATCCAGGGAAAGCGCCGGAGATCGATCGAGGCGCGGACCAGTGTGTCGGTAGTGGAATCGGATTGCGCGGGCACGGCAGTCAATTTACTACAGTGGGTCTGTATCGCGTGCTAAAGTGTCATGATCGTTTCAGGAGTTTTAGCGCTGCCATTCGACGACTCCGCCGGATTTACCGCGCCGCCCGCTTTCGGCCCCTTTCGCGTCCTGCACCAGATTGGCAGCGGCGCTCTGGGGCCTGTTTTTCGGACGTTCGAACCCCAGCTTGAGAAACTCGTGGCCGTCAAGGCGTTCCGCCTCGATGTGGTGCCGGAGGTCACCTCGAAGTTGGCCGACGCGCTGCGGCGTTTTGCGGCGACCCCGATCGAGCACCCTGCTGTGGTTTCGGCCCTCGATGCCGGACTGGAGGGAACCACAGCGTTCCTGGCCACCGAGTACGTGGCGGCCGAGACGCTCGACGGAAGGCTTCGGCAGATGGCCCCGGCGCGAATCGAGGCCGCCCTTCCGCTGCTGCACCAGATGGCCGGCGCGATTGAGGCGGCGTGGGCGATGGGCGTGGGGCACGGCTCCCTGCACCCCCGGGACATCTTCGTGCTGTCAGCCGCGCGCGGCAGCGGGCCCAGCGCGACGCGTCTTCGTGTGGCGGGATTTGGCGTGGTACCGGCGTTGGAAGCACTACGCATCCCGGCGCCCATCCGGCGGCCGTATACCGCGCCGGAACGGGCCGAGGGCGGCGACTGGGACATCCGCGCGGACGTGTACTCGCTGGCGGTCATCGCCCACGAACTTCTGACGGGACGCCGGCCCGGCGCTGCCGACGAGCAGGCGGGCGAACTGGCCGCAGGAACATCGGACGAACTGCGCGTCGCGATCCGCCGAGCGCTGTCGGGTGGCTTGGCCGCGGACCGGGGGCTGCGGTTCGCCACGCCGACCGCGTTTGTTGAGGCCTTGACCTCGGGAGTAGAGGTGGGCCCGGTCGTGGTCCCTCTCGGGCATACGCCCTCGTTGTTTGATGTAGATCCGGAGCCTGAGGTGACGAGCGTCAGCGACTCCGTGGCTCACGCCGAGCCGGAGCCCGTGGTTGTGGTGCCGGTGGCGCCGCTGCCGGAGCCCATGTCGTTCCGATCAACGGAACTGCGCCGCCCGACGTTGCCGGACCTGGCCGCGTGGAATGACTCGGCGCCGCCGCGCGGCCGCGGTCTGGTCGCCGTGATCGTGGTCACAGCGGTGTTGGCCGGCACTGGCCTCGGGTACTGGTGGCGAGGACCGGCTGTGGCCGACGCCCCCGTCGCGCAGGAGGCGCCTTCGACGCCGGCCGACGGTCCCGTTGACGCAGGGGGGCCCGCGGCTGCACCGACGCCTTCTGGCGCTGCCGTCGCGGTGACGGCTCTGCCAGCAATGTCGCCCGCGCCGGTCGCCGATGTGCGGCGTGGCCGGCTGCTGGTGCGGTCGATACCGGCCGGCGCATTGGTGTCGGTCAACGGGCGGGCTCGCGGCACGACGCCGGCCACGATTCGTGACCTGTCGTTTGGCACGTACAACGTCGCGGTGTCGCGGTCGGGTTATCAGCGGCGTACGCAGCGCGTGACCGTCAGCAAGGGCTCGCCGGCACGTGACATCACGGTGGAGTTGGTGAGTACGGCGCCGCTTGCGCCGGTGGCCACCACCGGCGCGGTTTATGTTGAGACACGGCCGGCGGGCGCCTCCGTGTCCATCGACGGACGAGTGGTGGGCACGGCGCCGATGCGGGTGCCCGAGTTGTCGCCGGGTCCGCATAGGATTCTTGTGGACATGGCCGGGCACAAGAGCGTGACGACCACCGCCGTGGTGCGGGCCGGCCAGCAGACGCTGGTGCGCCTGTCGTTGGAGATTTCCGTAAGGTAAAGGGTTATGGACGCATTGTTAGCGCTGGAGAACGGCAAGTGGTTTCGTGGGCGGTCTGCGGGTGCTGCCGCTGATACCGCAGGCGAAGTGGTGTTCAACACGAGCCTGACCGGGTATCAGGAGGTCCTCACCGACCCGTCCTATGCCGGGCAGATCGTCACCATGACCTGCCCCGAGATCGGCAACTACGGTGTGAGCGAGGAGGACGTCGAATCCCGCACGCCGCAGATCGCGGGGTTTGTCATTCGCAGCGAGTCGCCCATCGCCAGCAACTGGCGGTCGGAAGGCACGTTGCGCGACTACCTCGTGCGTCACAACATCGTGGCCATTGCCGACATCGACACCCGCGCGCTGACTCGTACGTTGCGCTCGGGCGGTGCGATGCGTGGCGTGATCGCCACCGGCAACGGCCACAAGCCGGAGGATTTGGTGGAGCGCGCTCGCGCCATTCCGAAGATGGAAGGGACAGACCTCGTGCGCACGGTGACGTGTGCCGAGGCATTTGACTGGGCCGGCGGCACCGGACCCGACGGGTTCGTGGTGGCGTCGGGTCACAAGGTCAAGCGGCCCCTGCGCGTGGCCGCGTATGACTTCGGCATGAAATGGAACATCCTTCGCCGCCTGACGGCCCACGGCTGCCAGGTGCGTGTGTATCCGGCGACGGCGCCGGCCAGCGAGCTCCTGGCCTCGAAGCCGGATGGGATCTTCCTCAGCAATGGCCCCGGAGACCCCGCCGTGCTCGACTACGCCATCGCCAATACGCGGGCACTCGTGGATGCCGGCGTGCCGGTCTTCGGCATATGCCTGGGCCATCAGGTGCTGGGCCTCGCTCTGGGCGCGCGGACGTTCAAGCTCAAGTTTGGTCACCGCGGCGGCAATCATCCCGTCAAGGACCTGAAGTCAGGCAAGATTGAAATCACGTCGCAGAACCATGGGTTTGCGATCGATCCTGAATCGATTCCCCCCGACGTGCAGGTCACGCACCTGAACCTGTACGACGGCACGATTGAAGGCCTGCGCCACACCACGAAACCGGTGTTCTGCGTGCAATACCACCCTGAAGCGGCTCCCGGGCCGCACGATGCCGACTACCTGTTTTCGCAGTTCGTAGATGCGATGGAAGCCACGGCCTGAGTCAAGCGATGCCCAAGCGTACAGATCTCAAACGTATCCTCGTCATCGGCTCCGGGCCGATTGTCATCGGCCAGGCCTGCGAATTCGACTACTCAGGCACCCAGGCCTGCAAGGCGCTTCGCGATGAAGGCCTCGAAGTGATTCTCGTCAACAGCAATCCGGCGACGATCATGACCGACCCCGAGCTCTCGGATCGCACCTACGTCGAGCCACTCACCGTGGCCGCCGTGGAGCAGGTCATCGCGCGTGAACGCCCCGATGCCATCCTGCCGACTGTGGGTGGGCAGACGGCCCTCAACCTGGCAATCGATCTCGATAAGGCGGGCGTGCTCAAGAAGTACAACGTCGAGCTGATCGGTGCGTCGATTAACGCGATCGAAGTGGCCGAAGACCGGCTGAAGTTCAAAGAAGCGATGCGCTCCATCCAGATTGATGTGCCCGACAGCCGCTACGCCGGGTCGATGGAGCAGGCACTCGCTGCGGTGCAGGAACTCGGGTTCCCCAGCATCATCCGGCCGTCGTTCACCCTGGGTGGCGTGGGCGGAGGGATTGCGTACAACGTGGAGGAGTTCAAGGAGATCTGCTCGCGCGGTCTCTCGATGAGCCCGGTCCACGAAATCCTGGTGGAGCAGTCGGTCATCGGCTGGAAGGAATTCGAACTCGAGGTCATGCGCGACTGTGATGACAACTTCGTGGTCATCTGTTCGATCGAGAACATCGACCCCATGGGCGTGCACACCGGCGACAGCATCACCGTGGCGCCCGCACTGACTCTGACCGACCGCGAATACCAGCGTATGCGCGATGCCGCGCGCCGCATCATCCGCCGCGTCGGCGTGGAAACGGGCGGGTCCAACATCCAGTTCGCCATCAATCCCGCCGACGGCCGCATGGTGGCCATTGAAATGAACCCGCGCGTCTCGCGCTCGTCGGCGCTGGCTTCCAAAGCCACGGGCTTCCCGATTGCGAAGATCGCGGCCAAGCTGGCCATTGGCTACCGCCTCGACGAAATCAAGAACGACATCACCCGCCTGACGCCGGCATCCTTCGAGCCCACCATCGATTACGTGGTGGTCAAAGTGCCGCGGTGGGCCTTTGAAAAATTCCCGATGGCCGACCGCACGCTCACGACGCAGATGAAGTCGGTGGGCGAGGCCATGGCCATTGGCCGTACGTTCAAGGAAGCCTTCCTCAAGGCGTTCCGCTCCCTCGAGCTCGGCCGCAGCGGCCGCCTCTTCGGGCAGATGGCGCCGGGCGGCCCGTACGAGGATGAAGACGATGCGGCGCTGCAGCGGGCGTTGGGCATTCCCACCGACCGTCGCATGTGGGCCGTGTTCCGTGCACTCGAAAAGGGCTGGGACCTGGACGACATCCAGCGCCTGACCAAGATGGATCCCTGGTTCCTCGTGCAGTTCCAGCAACTGACCGAGCTGGCGCGATCGGCCCGAGCGGTGGGGGCGCGCGACCTCTCACGCGAACTGCTGCGCGATCTCAAGCGCGCCGGTTTCTCGGACGCCGAACTGGCCGCGTTGCTGGGGGTAGACGATGACAGCGTCACGGCGCGGCGGCATGAGGCCGGCCTCGTGGCCGCGTACAAACGCATTGATACCTGCGCGGCGGAATTCGAATCATTCACGCCGTACATGTACGGCACGTTTGAAGACGAGTGCGAGTCCGACCCGTCGTCCCGGGCGAAGGTCGTGATTCTGGGATCGGGACCGAATCGGATTGGACAGGGCATTGAGTTTGACTATTGCTGCTGTCACGCGGCGTTTGCCCTTCGCGAAGAGGGCTTCGAGACCGTGATGATCAACTGCAATCCTGAGACGGTCTCCACCGACTATGACTCGGTGGACCGCTTGTACTTCGAGCCGCTGACATTCGAGGACGTCTCGGCCGTGGTGGCGCGTGAGCGGAGCGCGGGTGGCGATGTGGCGTGTGTGGTGCAGTACGGCGGGCAGACGCCGCTCAAGCTGGCACGCCGACTGGAGGCGGCGGGTATTCGCATCATCGGCACGTCGCCCGACTCGATCGACCTGGCCGAGGACCGCGAGCGGTTCTCGAAGTTGCTGTGGGAGTTGGGAATCCCGCAGGCCGCGAGTGCCATGGCGCACACCGAAGAAGAAGCGCGGACCGCAGCCACCACGATCGGCTTCCCGGTGATTGTGCGGCCCTCGTACGTGCTGGGCGGCCGCGCGATGGCGATTGTGTATGACACCGGTTCGCTGGACCGGTACATGCGACAGGCGGTGCAACTCTCGCCGGAACATCCGATCCTCATCGACAAGTTCCTGGAAGACGCATTCGAGATCGACGTCGATGCGCTCGCCGACAACACCGGCGCCGTCGTCATTGGCGGCATCATGGAGCACATCGAGCAGGCGGGCATTCACTCGGGCGACAGCTCATGTGTGGTGCCGCCCTATCAGCTGAGCGAGAAGCACATCGCGACCATCCGCGACTACACCCGGCGTGTGGCGCGCGGACTGAAGGTGATCGGGCTGATGAACGCACAGTTCGCCATCAAAGACGATGTGGTGTACGTGCTGGAGGTCAATCCGCGCGCATCACGCACGGTGCCGTACCTGTCGAAGGCCACCGGCGTGCCGCTGGCCAAGGTGGCGGCCAGGATCATGGTCGGGCGCAGCCTCGCGGATCAGGGGCTCACTGAAGATCTCACCGTGTCAGGGTTCTTCGTGAAGACACCGGTCTTCCCGTTCGTGCGGTTCCCTGGAGTTGATACGTTGCTGGGGCCCGAGATGAAATCCACCGGCGAGGTCATGGGCGGCGCCGAGTCGTTTGGTGTGGCGTTTGCGAAGGCGCAGATGGGCGCCGGACAGATGCTGCCGCAGGGCGGCACGGCGTTTATCAGCGTGAACAACTACGACAAGGCCAATGTGGTGCCTATCGCGAAGGGGTTGGTCGAGCTCGGGTTTGCGATTATGGCCACGCGTGGAACGGCGG
Organism: Acidobacteriota bacterium; assembly: GCA_016716905.1. Lineage (NCBI taxonomy): Bacteria > Pseudomonadati > Acidobacteriota > Acidobacteriota bacterium. The sequence goes on from JADJUS010000004.1 coordinate 1,497,832, forward strand.
TGTACCTGCGTGCGCACGGTGTGGACGCCGAAATCGTGTTCAAGATCAACGAGGGCCGGCCGCACGTGGGCGACGAAATGGTCAACAAGCGCATTTCGCTGGTGATCAACACGCCGCTGGGCCGCGAGTCGTTTTTTGACGATCGCGCGGTGCGCCGCGCCGCCATGCTGCAGGGCATTCCCGCGATCACCACGCTCACCGGCGCGTCAGCCGTGGTCAGCGCCATCAAGGCCCTGCGCACGGAAGGCCTGACGGTGAAATCGCTGCAGGAATATCACGCCAGGTGAATGGGGAACTTAGGAACTTAGGAACTGGGGAAATTAGGAACTGGGGAACTGGGAACACTCATGGATAACGTCACACTCCTGAAGAATCTGTATAACGCGTTTGGCAGCGGGGATATCCCGACGGTGCTTGGGGCGATGAGCCCGGGCATCAAGTGGTATCAGGCTGAGAGCAATCCGTACATGCCCAGCGGAGAGCCCTGGGTGGGACCCGACGCGATCGTGAACAACCTGTTCAGGAAACTCGGCGAGGAGTGGAATGGCTTCACCGTCCATCCAAAGTCATTCCACGGCGCCGGCAACAGCGTCATCGTCGAAGGCCGCTACACGGGTACGTTCAAGGCGACCGGCAAGAGCATGGACCTTCAAATCTGCCATATCTGGGACGTTGAGGATGGCAAGATTACGCGGTTCCAGCAGTACATCGACACGGCGAAGTTCCGCGACGTGATGGGAGTGAAATAAGCTCCGGCGGCTGAGGCCGCAGGCTACCTCGTGCGCTTCGGCTTCGTCTTGCCTGAGCTATTGAGGGCGATCGCTTGACGAATCAGCGCTTTGAAGGCGGACTCGTTCACAGTGTCCTGCTCGCGAATGTCGATCGCGCGGCGGACATTCCCTTCGAGGCTGGAATTAAAGAGCCGGTCTGGATCCTTGAGCGACGCGCCCTTGGGGAACGTGAGCTTCACCTTGTCCTTGTATGGTTCGAAGGTGCAAATGATGCCGTCGTGCGACCACACGGGCGTGTCCCATTTCCACTCCTCGACCACGCTCGGGTCGGCTGCCGCCATGAGCGCGCGCATGTTGGCGAGGGTGCGCCCCCGCCAGTCGCCGAGTTCTTCGATTTTCCTGGAAATGAGCACGGGCGCCGGCTGGTCCTGATCTTTGCCCGACTGCTTCATGGCCGCCATCCTATTACGAGTTCGACACCGATGGCGATGCTGCGGGTTGCGGACGAGACGGGCGTATCATGCACACATGTGGAGGGCATCCGTTCGGCGGTGGTCCTGCTATGTCCTCGGCTGTGTGGCCGTCAGTGGCATCGCCGCCGGCGCCGCGCAGCCCACGCCGACGCTTGGCTTCCTGACCGTTCCGTCTGGGAGCCTGCCGAGTGGCTGCGCACTCAAGCCGGCGGATCCAGAGCCATCGCCTGTGCTTGTGACCGAACTCGGCAACGCAACAGGGACCACCGTGGTCGTGGATTCTCGCGGGCGGCACGTGGTGCGGTTTCCGTATCCGTTTCCGAGTAACCCGTGGTTTGGTTCGGATTACAGATTCAGGCACATGCTGCGAAGACACGTCGACCAGGCCGGACCGCCTCGCGTCCCGGATGCACCGCCGTTGAGCCGCCGCGAAGTGGCGGCGCTCCAGTCGTCATGGGCCGACGATGTCGCGGAAGCCTACCGGGCGACATATCTGAGCGGCGATGCCGGGCTGGTCGAAGTGTCGGCCGTTCGTTTCGTTGACGCGAAGTGGGCGGCTACTGATTGGCCGCGCGTTGCGCCCGGCGGTTCACGATCCACATCCCTTCGGATCGTGCACGGCGCAACGGCCATTTTGCTCTCGGGTCCCCAGGGCAGCGCGTGTTTCGACGCCGTCAGCCGCTACGTTCAGTCACTGCGAGGCCTGAAGTAATGTCTCTTGACCATCTTCCCATCGAGGAGCGCTTCGTCCGCGCGTCAGGCCCGGGCGGGCAAAACGTCAACAAGGTCTCCACCGCCGTCGAGTTGCGTTTGGACGTCGGGCGCGCCGACCTGCCGGCCGCCGTCAAAGCACGGCTCAGAGTGCTGGCGGGGCGGCGGATGGTGGGTGAGGACATTCTGCTGATCGACAGCCGGGTACATCGCACACAGGCGCAGAATCGTGATGCGGCCCGTGAGCGGCTCGAGCAGCTGCTTGCGGAAGCCGCCGTGCGCCCAAAGGCCCGGCGCAAAACCAAGCCCAGCCTGGCCTCACGTGAACGGCGGACCGACGCCAAGGTCCTGCGGGCGAAGGTGAAGGAAAGCCGTAGAAAAGTGGGGAAACTAGAAACTTAGGAAATGAGGAACTAAGTTCCCCAGTTCCCCAGTTCCTAATTTACTTAAGTAAAAATGTGCGTCGCTGATCGGCGAACGCCTTGAGACTTGCCGTCTCGCCGTCGATGCTGCTCGTAAATTGCTCGTTGGTCGTGAGCTTCTTCGTGTCACGCATCACCTCGGCTTCGATGAGCGCGCGATGTTTCGCCACCATCGGGCCCAGCACCTTCCAGTCGAGCCACCGCTGGGCGATGTCCTTCACGTATCCGGCGTAGCGCGCCTTGAGCGCTGGGACCGCCAACAACTTCGACAACAGAGGCCGCGCGGGGTTGTTGATGCCGGTGAACATGTCGAGGTTCACGCCACCACCTCCGCCGCCGCGACCACCGCCTGGCGGCATCGGCATTCCCATTGGGGGCATGGGCTGGCCAACGCCGCCTTGGGGAGGAGGCGGCATCATCATGCCGCGCCCGCCACCTGGGCCACCCGGGCCGCCTGGACCACCCGGACCGCCGGGGCCACCGCCGCTCGAAAACGTCTCGTTCGTGTCGTGCGGCAGGATGTGAAAGCGTCCCTTCGGGTCCTGATAGATGTTGTAGTCGCTCGCGCGCACCCAGTAGCCGTCGGAGTTGACCAGGGCCACGTCGAGTGCCAGAAACTTCAGCGCGCCGTCGATGTCGAGGATGGGAGAGAGCGCCGCCTCGAGTGTGTCGGCGGGTGTGGTGTTGAGCACCTTCGTCATCTGGATGAAGTCGGCCCACGCCTTCGGCGTGTCCTTGCTCTTGATCTCGTAGTGCACCTTGTATGCGGCCACGTCATCGCCGAGGTACTCCAGCCCGCCACGGCCTCCCGGGCTTCCGGGCACCGTCCAGCGCACACCTTCGGTGGTGGAGAAGTGATCGCGCAGCCACTCCTTGTTGAATTGCTGGGTGCTCGGATACACGCCCCAGTTTTCGCCGTTGATCACTACACGCACGAAGTTGGCGTGTCCGGCCTGAAGATACTGCCGGGCAATCTGCTGATACAGCACCGCCCGCATGAGCGTGGGGTCGCCGTTTGAGTTGAGCAAGTTCAGCGTGCGATACCCACCTGGGACTGCCTGGTTCTCGTGAACAAAATCAATGGCGACGTTGAGTGACCGCTTCGACGCCGCGGGCACCATCATGAATGACGACATGCCACGGAAGTGGACGCCGACGTCGCGATACGTCTTGCCATCAACCACCAGGGTTGCCGGTACCTCCACGTCAGTGTTGTTGAACGCAGCAAGCTCTTCTTCCCAGTCCGCATTCTCGAACGTGAGGAACACTGTCCGCATCGTACCCAGGTCATAAAACGGCGTGGTCGCCGGTTTCACATCGGCGGGGCTGACCTTGATTCCGGGCGTGGCCGGTGCCATGCCGCGTCCCCCGAAGCCGCCGGGCATCGGCCCACCGCGGCCGCCGCGTCCCTGCGGAGCGTTGGTCGCCATGAACTCGCGCGCAGCCTGGCGCTCTTCGGTGTTGAGGCGTTTGTCGCCGTTCTTGTCGAACTGGTCCACGAGCTTGCGCTCGGACATCTGCATGCCACCGGGGCCCTGCGCGGTCAGGGGGCCGGCAGTCACGGCGGTGATGAGGAGCGCGAGAAGCAGGAAGAGGCGTTTCATGGCGATGTTCCTTTTAGCTAGTCCGTCTCAGGTGAATCCCGGAAGAGATCGATTTCCTGGACGCCGTCGATGCGGTTCAACGACTTCACGAGCTCATCAGGCGAGCAGCCCGGTTTGAGCCGCGTGGTGTACGACACGTCAATGGCCATGCCCTGGCGAGCGGTCTTGATCGATCGCAGGTGCCGCTGCTCAAGGTGGGTGTCGAGCAGCCCACCCAGCAGCGGCTCCAGATCAACGCCGGTGGCAATGCGAATGGTCAGCGTGAATGAATCGAGCGGACCGACACCGCCGGCCACCGCGTCTTTAGGCCGCATCAACGCCGCCGCCGAGCCGACCACGACCAGGCCGATGCCGGCCACCCAGTGGTCGTTGGCGCCCACGGCCATGCCGACGACAACCGCGAAGATGACGAATGCAGTGTCCTGGGTATCGCGGACGACGGTGCGGAAACGTACGATGGAGAGCGCGCCGACGAGGCTGAATGCGCGCGCCACGTTGTCACCGATCACCTGCGTCACCATCGCAATCAGCACGGACAACAACACGAGGGTGGCAGGGAAGGTGGGCGAGGCGTCGGTGAGGTCGCGCGTATGCCGGTAGGTCCAGGCGACCACCCCGCCGAGCAACGCGGCAATCACCAGCCGGAAGAACACATCAAGCGGGACCAGGGCCGGCCCCGGCTGCAGCACATTTGTCAGGAAGCTCGGCATGCGGTGCTCTCCTCGGACGCGGGATCCGACGCCAAACCGAGCGCGGCCATGGAGAGCCGGTACTTGGAGACTGGCGCCGGTTGCAGACCGAACTCTTCAACGAGCGCCTTGAACACGGCGGGCATGCCCACCCGGTACTTCAGTTCGAGGATGACCTTGCCTGCGAGCACCGGTTGGCTCGCGCCATCCTGGAACTCTCGGCGGTTGGTCGGCCACGCTTGAAGATGTTCATCCATCGTGAGCCGAGCGAAGCCGTAAGGCGTGTTCGCCAATCGGGCGACGCGGTCGTACGCCACCTGGCAGACCGGCGCGAGTCGTCGCGCCGCGAGCCGATGGCCAAACCAGGTACCTGGCCAGCCGTCGGGCCACGATTCAGGACCGGACTCGATGAACGCCAGGTCGCCGATGGGGACCAGCGTCCGTCGCTTGGTCAGCAGGTTCTTTGTCCGGAGCTTCCGCTCGAGGAAGACCATGTCCGAGTCGGCGTAGCGGCGGATGCGGTATTTAGAGCGCCCGAAGGACCCACGGCGGAAAAAGACGTCCTGAGCCGCCGTGTCGGCATACAGGCTGGTGATGCGGTAATAGTCGGCGTCTTCACCGGCTCCGTGGGGGTCGGGGGGCAACCGGCCCCGCGCCCAGGCCCGGACGGCGTCGGCTTCGGACGGTGCGAGGAGGAACTTGACCTCGGCGGCGAATGGGCGGTGTTCTCGGGATTCTTCAGACATCGGCGCGGCTGAGAGCTTAGACCGAAACCTGCAGCCGTTTATTCCCTTGTTACACGAAACCCCCGAAAAATTAGGGGGGGGGCGGAGTATGCCCCCGCTCCCCCCGGTTTTGTTGTGGTGCTACTTGAGCCGCAATCCCACCATCACCGCAAAGGTGCGGTTCTTGGCGGTTTCGCCGGCTGTCGTTGAGAAGTTCGTGAATCCGTGTGAATAGCGCGCGTCAACGCTGACCCGGCCCATTGCCACGCCGACTCCAACCACACCGCTGAAGTCCAAATCCTCCACCTCGTCATCAAGGTCCTCGGTCAGGCCAAGGGAGGGAGCGCTGGCCTCAGCCTTGAGCTTGTAGCTGGCCATCGGTCCGCCAAACACGCGAAACTGCATGTCGCTGTCAGTGCTGCTTCCCAGCACCAGCAGCACTGGCACATCGATGTAGTGCGAGCGATACTCAAGTTTGAACCCGGCCGAGTCGTCGGTGGCGCCGCGCTGGCTGAACAGCCCTTCGAACTGCAGTCCGATGGTGTCCGTAATCCGGGCGCCCACAAACACCCCGCCCACGCCGCCCAGCCGGCGGTCGGTCTCGACATCCGTGCTGACTGCGGCGGAGTTCACGCCGCCCTTGATGCCGAAGGTGATGGACGGCTCTGATTGCGCGGCCGAAACCGCAGGCGCCATCACGAGGATGGCGAGAACGAGTGAAAGGCTCCGAAGTCGGACGGTCATAAGGTCTCCTTTTTAGTCACGGTGGTAAGAGGCTGCGGATTCACAATACCTGAAGTCCGATGAGGCCGTACAAGACCACTGGCGTCCACGCCGATGACGACGAGGACGCCAGTGGCAGGTGATCGTCTGGCTGTTACTTCTTGCCGAACAGGCCGCCGATGGAGAACGTGAACGACAGCGTGTTGCCGCCGCCATCGCTGTGGTGGGTCAGGCGGCCATCGGCGCGCATCGCCAGCCGGTCGCCCGCACGAATGCGGTAACCCACGCCGCCGCCGACGTTCGTGGTGCTGTCCACGTCCGTCGCCGAGGCGATTCCCACGTTACCAAACACGTAGAGCGAGTTCACGTCCGCGTCCTTCAGGAAGTAGTTCACCTGAGCGTTCAGGTTCGTGAGGGTCTCGGTGTCGCCACCGGCCGACAGCACCTGGATGCCCGCCTGGGGTTCGACGGCGATCTTCGGCGTCACGAAGATGGTGGCGTAGAGGCCGGGGTTGAACAAGCCAAGGCCGCCCGCCGGCACGCCGAACGTCTTGAAGTCGTTGTCTCCGAGGCCAATGACGGCACTCGCGAGCGACGTCCCAATCTCCACCTTGGATTCCTGCGCGCGCGCCACGGAGGCTGTGCTCACAAGAACCGCCAGCGCCGCGATTCCCACCTTGATCAATCTGCTCTTCACAATAGCCATCGTCATATCCTCCCGAACTACCTTTCTAAACCGCACTACAAGCGAGACTCGCATCGGTGGGGCGGTAAACCACCACGAGCTTTGACGGAACGAGTGTAACAACGGTTTCGTCGTGGCGAAACATTCACGTTTCGTGTCGCGCATACGGACAGTGATGTGCACGAAATACTGCGAGGGAGGACCGCGCAGACATGGCAAATTCTGCAATGCGCGTGACGGATTTGGCGCTTCTCGGCCGGTTCACGCGAGCCTGCATCTTGCATAGCGAGTGGCATGTCTTTCGGGCCACTGCTCTCCCTGGTCGTACTGGCGGGCGTTACTGCGGGTCTGATCTCGCAGGTGGAAAGCGCTGCCGCTGCGGCTATCGCCACGTTCACTCTGGTTCTGGCAATTGCCCTTGCGTGGGGCGATGGACGATGGGGCTCCCGGTGCGCCTGGTGTGCGGTTGGGGCGGTAGCGCTTACCGCCGGAGCGTTCGCGCGTGATGCCGCGCTCGCACCGGTGCCGTCGTGGATCGTTGACACCGTCGAACCCATCCGTCTCGATGGCCGCCTGCGGCGGGATGCGTCGATCGTAGAGTCTGGAGTTCGTCTGGAACTCGACGATGTGTGGGTGCACGGGCCCGGGGACTCACGGGATTCGGTGGACCAACTTCAGGTTCTCACCATCGTCAATGGGGCACTCGCGACCGGGTCGGTTGGGGAATGGACTGCGGGGCGCCGCGTCAGCATGCCGGTGCGCCTTCGGGTGCCTTCGGTGGTACGCAATCCGGGCTCGCCGAGTCCAAGGTGGCAGCGACTCACGCGCCCGTTTGACCTGGTCGGCACCGTGAAGAGCGCCGCATTGGTGCAAGTCGAGCGCGGCACGGCCTGGCAGGAGGCCGCTGCCGGCGTGCGCCGCCATGTGCGTGCCGTCGCAGCGCAGTGGCTCGTGCCCCTTGGTGGCGACAGTGCCGCCGTGGTGACTGCCATCCTCATCGGCGATCGCGCCGGCCTTGACGAGTCCGTCACTCGGCGGCTGCAGGTGGCAGGCACGTTTCACGTCATTGCCATCTCCGGCGGCAACGTGGCCATCCTCACGGCGCTGTGCCTGTTTGTGTTCCGCCTGTTCATGCGCCGCGATCAGATCCCCGTGGTGCTCACGCTGGTGACCGTGGTCGCCTACGGGCTGGTCGTGGGACGCGACGCGTCGGTTGTCCGCGCCGTCATCGCCGCCACCTTGTACTTGGGGCTGCGGCTGACTGGCGTCGCTCCCCAGCCGACCCATGTGCTGACGCTCACCGCGCTCATTTCAATGGTGGCCGACCCCATGGTGGTGCTGGATGTGGGCGCGTGGCTTTCGTTTGGCGCCACGCTTGGCCTCATCACGATTCTGCCGCGCCTGATGGGGAACACGCCGCCGGGGCCGCACCGCAACTGGGTGACGGCCTTGCGCGTCGTCAACAGTCTGTTTCTTGCCACTGTCGCAGCAGAGATCGTCATCCTGCCGGTGGCCGCATCGGTCTTCATGCGAGTGGGTGTGGCGGGACTGCTGCTGAACTTTGTCGCCATTCCCGCCATGGTGCTGGCGCAGTTGTCGGGCCTGCTGCTGATCGTGCTGGGGTCGTGGCCCTGGCTCCAGGGGCCAGCCTCAGTGCTGGCGTTGACCGCGCATGAAGCGACCCGGGCCCTGACCGGCTCAGCGGGACTGGTGGATGTGGTGCCATGGGTGTCGTGGCGTGTGCCGCCCCCGCCTGTGGTGCTGACGATGGGGTATTACGCGGTGGTGGTGCTGGCACTCGCGTGGCGTGGCCGTCGTTGGGTCAAGCGCGGCGCCGTCGGTGCCGCGATGGTCTGCGCCTGCCTGATTGTCACGGCGCCCTGGGCGCCGTGGCAGCGGCCGGCCCCGGGTTGGGTGCGCGTCACAATGATCGACGTCGGGCAGGGCGAGGCGATTGTCGTGCAGTTCGCGACCGGCCACGTGTTGCTCGTGGATGCCGGGGGATCGGCCGGGACGTTTGATGTGGGAGGTCGCGTCGTGACCCCCGCCCTGTGGGCGTTGGGCATCAGAAAGATCAATTGGCTGGCGGTGACCCATGCCGACGTGGATCACGCCGGTGGTGCGCCGCGTGTGGCCGGCGATCTTTCGCCTGTGGAAATTTGGGAGGGCGTCCCTGTGCCGGCGCATCCGCTGATGGGCGAGTTGAGGAGTGTCGCGCAGGCGAAGGGCGCAGCCTGGCGGCGACTGCAGACGGGACATCAGGTTGAACTCGACAACGCCGTGATCGACGTGTTGCATCCACCCATCCCCGACTGGGAACGTCGCGACGTGCGCAATGACGACTCGATCGTGCTTCGCCTGCGAGTTGGACAGGTGGAGGTCCTGTTGACCGGTGATGCGGGCCCGGAGTTCGAGCTGCCGTTCACCCGCGGCGAACCATCACCGCCGATTCGGGTCCTCAAGGTAGGGCACCACGGCAGCCGGACGTCCTCCGCGGATCAGTTTCTGGACCGGTATGCGCCGGTGATTGCGCTGGTGTCGGCGGGCCAGGGCAACTTGTTTGGTCATCCCTCGCCAGTGGTCATGGCCCGGATGGCGCGCCGAGGGATCGACGTGTTCCGGACCGATCGCGACGGCGCTGTGGTCATCGAGACCGACGGGCGCGAGGCGCACGTGCGGACCGTGACCGGGCGGTCCTTGGTGGTGACGACCGTTTCACCCGCTGCCACGCGGCCTCCATCTCTTCGGTAGTGGCCGCGTGGACGCTGGAGCCGCGCCGCTCCAGGTCGGCTTCGACCGCCGCAAACCGGGACGAGAATTTTTCGTTGGCGGCGCGCAGGGCACTCTCAGGCTCGAGCTTGAGCTTGCGGGCGAGGTTGGCGATCGAAAACAACAGGTCGCCCAGTTCTTCGGCCGCCCGTTCCGGGTTCTCGGACAGCGCTTCGCGCAACTCGCGCACTTCCTCGTCGATCTTGTCCACCACCCCGATGGTGTCGGGCCAGTCAAAGCCGACGGCCGCCACACGCGTGCCGATTTCGTAGGCACGCAACAGGCCCGGCAGGGCTCGGGGCACGCCCGACAGCAGGCGCTTTTTCGCGCCCGCGCTGTGCTGCTCGGACGCCTTGATCTGCTCCCACTGGGTCAGCACGGCGGACGGCGTCGTGGGCAGGCGCCCACGCCCCTTTCGACCGCGTGCAAGCGGCCGGCCTGAGGGGGTGAAGACATGCGGATGGCGCCGCACCAGCTTGGCGGTAATGGCGTCGAGGGCATCCGCCATTTCGAAACGTCCGGCTTCAGCCGCGATCTGGGAATGGAAGACACACTGGAACATCACATCGCCGAGTTCGCCCGGGAGCGCGTCCAGGTCGCCCCGGTCCAGGACCTCGAGCGCCTCGTAGGTTTCCTCCAGCAGAAAGGGGCGCAGGCTGGCGTGCGTCTGCTCGCGATCCCACGGACACCCGCGCTTGGAGCGCAGCGTGGCCATGATGCGCACAAGCCGCGCCATGGATCTACCCGCGCGTGCCGCGCGGGCTGAAGAAGACGTGACGGCGCGTTTTGCTGTGGGCATTGCTGTCATTTATAACCAACCGCAAGCGCGAGATGGCAAATAATCCTTGGTGATGCAGGTGTTGTTTCTCGGGACGGGCACATCACACGGGGTGCCGATGATCGGCTGCGACTGCGCGGTGTGCCGTTCGCAGGACCCGCGCGACTCCCGCCTGCGTCCATCGCTGTACCTGGAGTGCGACGACGGGATGAGGATTCTGGTGGACACGACACCCGACCTGCGCCAGCAGGCGTTGCGCCACAACCTGAGGAAGGTTGACGCGGTCATCTATACGCACTCACACGCCGACCACATCCTCGGGCTCGACGAGGTGCGTCGCTACAACCACATGACGCGGGCCCCGATGCCGCTGTACGGCGACGCGGCGACGCTCGCCGACATTCGCCGGGTGTTCAGCTACGTCTTCGAGACCGGCGGGTCCGCTGGCGGTGGGGTACCCGACCTGCGTCTCAACACCATCGTCGGGCCGTTTTGCCTGGGGCGGACGGAAATCCAGCCGCTCAGGGTCCTGCATGGCGGACGGCCGGTGCTGGCCTTCCGCATCGGCACCTTCGCCTATCTGACCGACTGCAATGAAATCCCTGACGAGACGATGGCCGAACTCCAGGGGCTGGATGTGTTGGTGCTGGATGCCCTGCGCCGGAAGCGCCACCCCACGCACTTTTCGATCGACGAAGCGGTGGCGGTGGCCCGCCAACTTGGCGCGCGTCAGACGCTGTTCACGCACTGCTGCCACGACCTTGGCCACGCCGAGACGTGCGCGTCACTTCCCGACGGCATGGCGCTCGCATACGATGGTCTGCAGGTCGCATGCATATAGCGCACTTTCCGGCAGACGCGCCGCCGCACTGGCCTCGTCCCGTCGCCGCACTCGGAAATTTTGACGGAGTGCACCGCGGACACCAGAAGATCCTGGACCGCGTCAAGGCCCAGGCGGCCGCCTGCGGGGGCAACCCCGTGGTCGTCACGTTTGATCCCCATCCCCCGCGTGTGGTGCGGCCCGACAAGGCGCCGCTGATGCTGATGACGCTCGCGCAGCGGCTCGAGACGTTCGAACGCGCCGGTGTGTATGGGGTGGCGGTGGTCCATTTCACCCCGGAAATGGCGCGTTGGGAACCCGAAGCGTTTGTCGATCGGGTGCTGGTGGACTGGTTGCAGGTGGCCGAGGTGTGGGTGGGCGCCAACTTCCTGTTTGGCCGGGAGCGCCTCGGCACGTTCACGCTCCTCAAAGCCCTTGGCGAAGACCGCGGGTTCCTCACCGGGAACATCGAGCCGGTGCGGTACCGCGATTTTGTCGTCTCGAGCACGCGGATACGGCGCCTGATTGGAGAGGGCCGGGTGGGCGAGTCGGCCGAGTTGCTGGGCCACTACTACTTTCTGGACGGTGTGGTGGTGCATGGCGAAAAACGCGGGCGGCTCCTTGGATTTCCCACCGCGAATCTGCATGTCGCCAACGAACTGCTTCCGGCCTACGGCATCTACGCCACCATCGCCGTCGTTGACGGCGTCCGGCACCCGGCCGTGACCAGCCTCGGCGTCCGTCCTACGATCACCGGCGACGGCCCGGTCACCGTTGAGACGCACCTGCTTGATGGGGCGATGGACCTGTACGGCTCATCCATGCGGCTGGAATTTGTGGAGTGGCTGCGGCCTGAAGAAAAATTTGACAGCCTGGAGGCCCTGAGCGCGCAGATCGGCCTCGACTGCGAGGCCGGACGCCGTGTGATCGAGCGTGAGGGCCTGTGAGGGCTGGGGGTTACGGCGCCCGCGTCCTTGCGGGTAGAATTGGGGCACGATGGCGGATCCGGTGAATTTGATAGTCCCCGCGGACGAACGTTTTCGGAATTTGGCGCCCGAAGTGGGTGGCCGGTACGTGGTGGCCGCAGGCGGTTCGGAAAGCGACGCGAGCGCGCTCGTGGGCGCCTTGACCGAGGCCATTGGGGCGCTGACCGCCGGGACGCTCGCGGCCGATGCCGGATTGGAACTGGACTTCCGATCGCCGGGCACCGCCGTGGAAATTACGGTGCGCTGCGGCGAGAAGTCGTCAGTCGTCACGCATCCCCTGCCAGCAGCCAGGGTCTGATGCGCCTTTTTAATACCCTGACTCGAACCGAAGAAGACTTCGTGCCCGCTGATGGCACGACGGTCCGGATGTACACGTGTGGCCTGACGGTGTATGCCCGCGGCCATATCGGGAACTTCCGCACGTTTATCAGCCTGGATGTGTTACGCCGCGCCCTCCGTCATCAGGAGGGTTATGGCATGCGCCACGTCATGAATTTCACCGACGTGGACGACAAGACCATCAACGCCTCGCAGCAGGCCGGCATGTCGCTGCGCGACTACACCGACCTGTACATCAAGGCCTTCCGCGATGATTGCGCGACCCTGGGCCTGGAACCGGTGGAAGAAAATCCGCGCGCGACCGATGAGGCGAACCTGCGCGCGATGGTGGACATGATCGCGCAGCTCAAGACGCGTGGCCACACCTACGAGTCGGACGGATCGACATATTTCCGCATCGCAACCCTGCCCGACTACGGCAAACTCGCGCGGCTCGACCACGAGGGCATCCAGGCCGGCGCCCGGGTGGATACCGATACGTACGACAAGCAGGATGCGCGCGACTTCGTCTTGTGGAAGGCCACTAAAGCGGGCGAGCCCACCTGGGACTACGGTTGTGGTCCGGGACGGCCGGGCTGGCACATCGAGTGCTCCGCGATGGCGTTGCGCCTGCTGGGCGACGGGCCCATCGATATTCACGGCGGCGGTATCGATCTGATTTTTCCGCACCACGAAAACGAGATCGCCCAGGCCGAAGGGGCAACCGGACGGCAGTTCTCGCGGTTCTGGGTGCACGTAGAGTTCCTGAACCTCGACCACGAGAAGATGTCGAAGTCGCTCGGGAACGTCTACAACGTGCAGGACATTCTCGACCGTGGTTTCAAGGCGTCGGCGCTCCGCTACGCCTTGATTTCCGTGCACTATCGCAAACAGCTGACGTTCAGCTTCGAGATTCTGACCCAGGCCGACGCCGCGTTGACGCGCCTCACGGACTTTCTGGCGCGCATCGACCGTGTGACCGGGGGCGACGCGCATCCCGAAATCGCGGCGCGAGTTGCGGCGGCGCGTGATGAGTTCCGCAGCAAGATTGCTTCGGACCTGAATGTGCCCGGCGGCCTCGGGGTGATGTTTGAACTCCTCCGCGAGATGAATGCGGCCATGGACCAGGACGGGGGCCGGGCGCTTGGCGCCGCCGACGCGGCGCTCATTCGCGACGCGTTCGAAGAGTTCGACAAGGTGCTGGGCGTGGTGGCGTTGCGACGCCGCGAAGAAGCCGCGCCCCCCGTGCCCGAAGAGGAAATTCGCGCGCTCATCGACGAGCGCCGCCAGGCCCGGCGCGATCGCCAGTTCGCGAAGGCCGACACCATTCGCGCAGGTCTCGAGGCGCGCGGCGTCATTCTCGAGGATTCTCCCACCGGCACCAGGTGGAAGCGAAAGTAGCTGGCCATGATCACCACACCGAACATCAAGACCGCGCTGCCGGGCCCCAAGGCCGCAGCGATCATCGCGCGCGACGCCAAGCGCGTGTCCACGTCCTACACCCGCGACTATCCGTTTGTGATGGCCCGGGGCGAAGGGGCCGTGGTCGAAGATGTGGATGGCAACGTGTTCCTCGACTGCGCGGCGGGCATCGCGGTGACCAGCACGGGCCACTCCCATCCCGACGTGGTCAAGGCCATCGTGGACCAGGCCCACAAGTATTTGCACATGTCGGGGACCGACTTCTTCTACGAGCCCCAGGTGCAGCTGGCCGAAGAGATGGCGGCCATCGTGCCGATCGATGGGGAGGTCCGTTCGTTCTTCGGCAACTCCGGCACCGAGGCCAATGAAGCGGCCCTCAAGCTGGCGAAGTACCACACGAAGCGGATGAACATCATCGCGTTCCTGGGCTCGTTCCATGGCCGCACGCTGGGGTCGCTGGCGGCCACGTCCAGCAAGTTCATCCAGCGCCGGGGCTTCGGTCCGATGATGCCGGGCGTGTTCCACGCGCCCTACGCCAACTGCTACCGCTGCCCGGTGGGCCTCAAGCCTGAGTCGTGCCAGGCCGAGTGCCTCGGCTTTGTCGAAGAGCAGATCCTGGTGCACCTGGTCTCGCCCGATGAAGTGGCGGGCGTGCTTGTGGAACCGATTCAGGGTGAGGGCGGGTACGTTGTGCCGGCGCCGGTGTTCCACCAACGGCTGCGCGACCTCACCACCAAACACGGGATGATGCTCATCATGGACGAGGTGCAGTCCGGCATGGGCCGCACCGGCCGGATGTTTGCCGCCGAACACTTCGGCGTCAAAGCCGACATCGTCACCATCGCCAAAGGCATTGCATCGGGGTTGCCGCTGAGCGTCACCGCCGCCCGGGCCGATGTCATGAACTGGCCGCCAGGGGCGCACGCGAGCACGTTTGGCGGCAATCCGCTGAGCTGCGTCGCGGCGCTCGAGACCATCAAGGTGCTCCGTGCGGGACTGATCCAGAACGCGGAAACAGTGGGGAACCACCTGCTCGACCGCCTGCTCGCCCTCAAGGACAAATACCCGCTCATCGGCGATGTCCGCGGCAAGGGACTGATGGTCGGCGTGGAGCTGGTGCGCGATCGCCAGACCAAAGAGCGCGCCACCACCGAGCGCGACCGCATAGTGCAAGCCATGTTCAAACGTGGTGTCCTCATCCTCGGCGCCGGCCGCAACGCCCTCCGTTTCGCCCCCCCGCTGGTGATCACCACCGCCCAAATCGACTCGGTCCTGGACGTCTTCGAACAGGCGGTTGGGGAACTGGGGAACTGAGGCCTGTCCGCCGTAGCTCCGGAGGAGCGAAGGTGGAAACTGGGGAACTGGCGCCTTGTAAAAAAGTAAGGGTGGGCTTGCCGGGGACGTAAGAAGTTCCTGGTCGAGAGCAGGGTCCTCGGGAACGCCCGGAACTGCGGGATCACAAGAGTGGTACCCGATTTGCTAGTCATCAGGTCGTGCGACTTCTCTACGGTAACTACGAGGCCGGAAAAACTGGCGAAAACCTCGCGGCTGAGGAACTTCGTCGCCAAGGGTACGTAATTCTTGCGCGCCGCTACCGCACCAGGTTTGGAGAAATTGACATCGTCGCCCAAGACGATGGGACGCTGGTGTTTGTGGAGGTGAAGGCCCGCCGGACCGACCGGTATGGCTCAGCCGCCGAGAGCGTCACCGATTGGAAGCAGCGGCGCATCGCCGCCATGGCGCTTGATTATCTTGGGTGGGTGGGTCGCCTGGAAGACCCGTGCCGGTTCGACGTGGTGGCCATCGACGGCCTCGGCACCGGCGACACCAAGGTCAAGGTCATCAAAGAAGCCTTCCTCGCGCACTGAATTGAGAAAACGACCTCAGAGGTCGTTTTCCAGGAGTGCGCCGGAAACGACCTCTGAGGTCGTCTTCTCAATTCAGTCCCGGAAATTTCCAAACTGAAGTTCAACGCCGAAGTCCTGCGCCCGCAGGATTTGGATGGCGTTCTGCAACTCGTCCTTTGAGGACGAGGTCACGCGCAGTTGGTCGCCTTGGATGGTGACCTGAATCTTCTTCAGCTTCTGTTCCTTCACGAACTTGGTGATGTCGCGGGCTGCATCCGAGCTGATGCCCTGCTGCAGCTCCACCTTGCGCTTGACGAGCGCGCCACCGATGGGCTCAATGTCGCCGGGCTTCAGGTTCTTGGTGGGAACGCCCCGGCGAATCAGGCGGGTCAGCACGATCTCCCAGACCGCCTCCATCTTGAAGTTGTCGTCGGCAACCAGCTCGATCAGGTTCTCTTTGGCCTTCAGCTCGATCGTGGACTTCGACCCTTTGAAGTCGTAGCGCTGGGCGAGTTCCTTCTTCGCCTGGTTGATGGCGTTGTCAACTTCCTGGAGGTCAACCTTTGAGGTGATGTCGAATGATGCCTGGGCAGCCATGGGAGAGATTTTAGCCCATGGGCTTGACGTCCACCTTCTCGCCGCGCACGGTCTTGCCCTTCATGGCTTTGACGACCTTTGTCGCCAGGGCTTCCGAGACCTCCACGGTCGAGAACTGGTCGTTGATGCGGATGGCGCCGAGGTCGCGTGAGGTGATCCCGGCCTCGCCGGTGATTGCGCCCACCAAATCGGCCGGTCGCACCCCATCGTCTTTTCCGACGCTGAAGGCGAGGACGACACGACTGCCGCCGCTATCACCGCGGTCTGCGCGGTCTGCGCGGTCTGCGCGGTCGCGCGGCGGCCGCGGGCGATCGCTTACCGCCTCTGCCGCGTCGTCTGGTGCAGCGCTCGCTTTGGCTGGATAGGACTTGGCGGCGTAGGGCTTGTCGCCGTAAGGCTTATCGCCGTAGGTCTTCGTGCCATACGGCCTGGGCCGGTCCGAAGACGCCGCGCCGTAAGGACGCGACGAAGGGGCGCCGTACGTGCGCGCCGGCCGGGACGGAGGCGGCGGTGGAATCTCGGTGTCGGCGGCCTTGGCCGTCGGCGAATCTGACTCAGCCTGGAACATCGCAAGCGCGGCCGCCGCGATGTCCACCATCTCGAAGTCTTCAGCCAGTGACTGCACGAGTGCGCGCGTCTCGTCGAGGTCGCCGGCCGCAATGCGCGTGACGAGCGCTGCGCGGGTGGTGTCCAGCCGCTTGGCCTTGAGTGCCGCCAGGGTCGGCAGTGTGCCGATCTCGATCTTCTGCTTGATCAGCGTCTCGATGTAGCGGAGCGTGCGTTGTTCGCGCGGGTCCACGAGCGTGATGGCCACACCTTCGCGCCCGATTCGTCCCGTGCGGCCGATGCGGTGGATGTAGACCTCTGGCGCCGTGGGAATGTCGTAGTTGATGACATGCGACACGTGATCGATGTCCAGGCCGCGCGCGGCGACGTCGGTCGCCACCAGCACGTCGGACTTGCCGGTGCGGAACAGTTGCATGACGCGATCGCGCTGTCGCTGATCGAGGCCACCGTGCAGCGCCTGTGCGCCGTAGCCGTGTGACTTGAGCGTGTCGGTCAGTTCGTCCACCTCGATGCGCGTGCGGCAGAACACGATGGCCGACGTCGGATCTTCAAACTCCAGGATGCGGCCCAGCGCAAAGCCCTTCTGCTGGCGCGACACCATGTAGGCTACCTGCCGCACGAGCGGCATCTTGCCCGGGGCGCGCTTTTCGGCCTTGATCGTGATGCGCTCCGGCTTGCGCAGGTGGCGCTCGGCAATCGACGCGATCCGCGGCGCCATCGTGGCCGCAAACAATGCCGTCTGCCGCGTTTCAGGCGTGGACGTCAGGATGGCTTCAAGGTCTTCGGCGAAGCCCATGTCCAGCATCTCGTCGGCTTCGTCGAGCACAAGAATTTCAAGCGACGTCAGGTCGAGCGTCTTGCGTCGAAGGTGATCGAGCGCGCGGCCGGGCGTGGCCACCACGATGTCCACACCGCGACGGAGGGCGCGAATCTGCTGATCCATCGGCGCGCCGCCGTACAAAGGCACCACCGCCAGGGTCGTCTTCTTCGCGTACTTGTGGATGGCCTCAGCCACCTGCATGGCCAATTCGCGGGTCGGCACAAGAATCATGGCGCGCACGGCGCCCTTCTTCTCGGCGGGCGTTTCGATCAGCCGGTGCAGCAGGGGCAGCGCAAACGCCGCCGTCTTGCCTGTGCCGGTGCCGGCCTGGCCGATGATGTCGCGGCCCGACAGCAGGACCGGAATGGCTTCGCGCTGAATCGGGGTGGCTTCTTCGTATCCGAGGGCGGCGACAGCCTTGACGAGTGCGTCAACAAGCCCAAGGGCGGCAAAACCAGAAGGGGAAGGGGTAGAGGTATCGGGATCTTTCTCTTTGCTACTCACCGATCAATTGTACTGCCTGAGGGCTATTCGTGCCTGAGGGCCTGAATGGGGTCCAACCGGGCCGCGCGCCGGGCTGGGTAGCTCCCGGCGACAAGGCTGACGACCAGCGCGAAGGCCATGGCGCCCAGGATCAGCCACCAGGGGAGAGAAAACAGGTCGCCGGCGGTGCCGCCTTGTCGTTCGATGTAGATATTCGCGCCGATGTTGATGAGCCGGCCCACGCCCCAGCCGAGCACGATGCCGGCCACGCCGCCGATGAGGCCAATGGTCGCGGCTTCAACCAGGAAGATGCCGCGCACGTCGCGGTCGCTGCCGCCGATGGCTTTCATGATGCCGATTTCACGCGTGCGCTCGAGAATCGACATGACCATCGTGTTGACGATACCGAGCGACGAGACAGCCAGCGCGATGGACCCGACGAGTGCGAGCAGGATGTCGAGCAGCAGGAACGCGCGTTTGGCGCCTTGCAGCGCATCGTTCAGCGAGAACGCCGTGAATCCCATCGCCTTGATCTGATCCTGCACATCCTGGGTGTTCGCCGCGGAGTTCACGCGTACCGTGACACCGGTGTAGCGACGTGTCTGGGGCGCCGCGCCCTGGAGGAAGGCTTGCGGGTTCGCGATGGCGCGGGCATTAATCGCCTTGGCCTGCTCGAGGGGGATCATGACGGCGGACAGGCCCAGGTTGGCGCCCGGCGCGGGATCGCGCTCAACGATGCCGACGATGGTGAACGGCAGGCTGACGCGTGTGACCTGGACACCGGCCACAAACTCCGGTGTGCCTCCGGCATTGGGTGCGCTGTCGGCGTACGACAACTCGAGTGTCTGGCCCACCAGTGACGCCGGGGCATCAGCATTCAGTTGCTGGGCCATTTCAAGGGTGAGCATCACGGACGCGCCTGTGGCGTCAGGGAAAAACGTTCCGTGGGTGATCGACTGGAACGCGCCTTCACCACGTGACGATTCCGGAATGCCCGCGGCCAGCGCCGCGTTTGTGCGTCCGTCGTACTTGTAGGACATCGGGATGCGCAGCGTGGGGTAGGCGTCGCGCACATGGGAGAGCGCGGCGAACCGCGCAACCGCCGCGTCGTCGAGTGGAGCGGCGGGTGTTGTGGGGGTCGTGCTGCCCTGGCCACCTTGTCCGCCACGGCCGGCGGCGCGTCCGCGACCCATCCCGCCCAAGCCAGGTATGTTCGCGCGGCCCGAGGTCACCGTAATGCTGTCGAACACGCCGGACTGGGTGAGCCGGCCGACCACCTGCTCCTGTAACCCCACGCCGAGTGAGACCATGCCAGCGAGTGACGCGATCCCAATCGCCACGCCAAGCGTGGTGAGGCTCGTGCGCAGCCGTGACTGACGCAGGTTCCTGAATGCGAGCAAGAGGGTGTCGGTGAACGTCATGCCCGCTCCAATTCGGCAGCGGTATCAGAGATCACGTGCCCGTCCAGAAGCGTGACTGTGCGGCGTGCGTAGGTCGATGCGAGCGCGGCGTCGTGGGTGACGAGGATGATGGTTTTGCCGTCGCGCTCGTTCAACGTTCGGATCAAATCCATGATTTCACGTGAGGTGCGGCTGTCGAGGTTGCCCGTCGGTTCGTCGGCGAGCAGAAGCGGTGGCTGGTTGGCCAACGCGCGCGCAACAGCGACCCGTTGTTGTTCGCCGCCTGAGAGTTCCTTCGGCCGGTGGCGTTGACGCCCTCCAAGTCCCATCGCTTCGAGCAACGCCGACGCGCGCTGATCGCGTTCGGCTCGAGGCACGCCGGCGAACATCAGCGACAGCGCGATGTTCTCCACGGCGGTCATGGACGGCACCAGGTTGAACGACTGGAAGATCATGCCGACGGTGTTGCGCCGATGCAGGCTGAGTTCGTCGCGGGTCATGCGCGCCAGATCGCGGCCTCGCACCTCAAGGGATCCGGCACTGGGCTGGTCGAGTCCGCCGATGAGATTCAGCAGGGTGGACTTGCCCGATCCCGATGTGCCGACCAGCGCCACGAATTCGCCTTCGGCGACGTCCAGCGTCAGGTCATCGAGAGCCTTCACGATGGTGCCGCCCATCGGGTAGTGGCGGCAGAGGTGTCGCGTGTGGAGCATGACCGCCGAATGTACACCAGCCGTCCGCGCTTCACGAAAAGTGGGACAATTGGACCTGAGAGGGTCTTGCACATGCCTGACTATCTGACTGAACGTTTTCGTGCCCTCCACCGCCTGATTGGCAACACGCCCCTTCTGGCCATTGACCTCATCTACAAGGGCGAGCCTCGGGTCATCTACGCGAAGTACGAGTCGCTCAATCTCACCGGCAGCATCAAGGACCGGATGGCGTTGCACATCCTCGAACACGCCTATCGCCTCGGCACGATTCAGCCTGGTGACCTGATCGCCGAGGCCACCAGCGGCAACACGGGCATTTCCTTCGCTGCCGTGGGGCGCTCGCTCGGCCATCCCGTCACCATCTTCATGCCCGACTGGATGAGCACCGAGCGCATGTCGCTGATTGCGTCATTTGGCGCGTCGATTGTGCCGGTCAGCAAGGCCGATGGCGGATTTCTGGGCAGCATCAGCCGCAGCGAGGCGCTGGCGGCATCCACGCCGCGCGTGTTCCTGCCGTGCCAGTTTTCAAACGCCGCAAACGTCCAGGCGCACTTCGAGACAACCGGGCCCGAGATCTGGTCGCAGCTGGCACAGGTGGGCCTCATGCCAGACGCGTTCATCGCGGGTGTCGGCACGGGCGGCACCGTGATGGGAGTGGGCCGGTACCTGCGGCGCCGCAACCCGTCGGTGCGCATTCATCCCCTCGAACCCGCCGAGTCGCCGACGATGTCCACGGGTCATAAAGTCGGGCATCATCGCATTCAGGGCGTCTCCGACGAGTTCATCCCCGCCATCGTCAAGCTCGACGAACTTGATGAAATTGTGGCGGTGCCCGATGGCGACTCGATCCTGATGGCACAGCGGCTGGCGCAGCACGGACTGGCGGTGGGCATCTCGTCGGGGGCAAATCTGCTGGGCGCGCTCAAGGTGCAGGACTCGCTGGGAGCGCAGGCCGTGGTGGCAACCGTGTTTGCCGACAGCAACAAGAAATACCTGAGCACGGACCTGCTGCGCCCTGAACCTGTTCGGAATGACTACATGTCGCCGCAGGTGGAAGTGGTCGGTTTCCGGGCATGTCAACGGGTATGCGCCCTTTGCATTGATCAGCCAGTTGCCATGTAATTGGTTTGGGAGACCTTTCATGACTGCATGTATCCGCCGGTTCGTCGTGGGCATCGCCTCGGCTGTCGTTCTCGCCGCCGCGATTTCGTCCACGCCACACACAGCCCTGTTCGCACAGGCGGGAGCGCCGCCCCTGACGCAGGCGCTGCCGGTGGACCCGGACGTCACCACCGGGCAATTTGAGAACGGCCTGAAGTACATGATTCGCAAAAACGCGCTGCCCGCCGGGCGCGCGGAGTTGCGGCTGGTGGTCAATGTCGGGTCGCTGGTTGAAGACAACGATCAGGTGGGCCTGGCGCACTTCGTCGAGCACATGGCATTTAACGGGACGAAGAACTTCCCGAAGCTTGAAACGGTGGCGTTCCTCGAGTCCATCGGCATGCGATTCGGTCCGAGCATCAACGCGTCCACGAGCTTCGACGAAACGATCTACATGCTGCAGGTGCCGACCGACAAACCAGAGGTCCTCAGCCGATCCATGTTGATCCTGGAGGACTGGGCCCGGAACGTCAGTTTTGATCCGGCCGAAATCGACAAGGAGCGCGGCGTCATCATCGAAGAGTGGCGCCTGCGCCGCGGCGCCGGTGCGCGGATGCAGGACCAGCAGTTTCCCACCCTGCTGAAGGGCTCGCGATATGCGGAGCGCCTGCCGATTGGCACCGTGGAGA
This sequence comes from Acidobacteriota bacterium, assembly GCA_016716905.1. Classification (NCBI taxonomy): domain Bacteria; kingdom Pseudomonadati; phylum Acidobacteriota; species Acidobacteriota bacterium. The sequence continues at coordinate 1,519,905 of JADJUS010000004.1, forward strand.
ACCTGCAGACGTTTAAACACGAGAGCCTGACGCGGTTCTACAAAGACTGGTACCGGCCCGACCTGATGACGGTGATTGCGGTCGGCGATTTCGACGTGGCGGCGATGCAGAAGCTCATCACCACACACTTTGGCGCAATGCCGAAGGCGACGAATCCGCGTCCGCTGCCCACCTATGCGGTGCCGCCGCAACCAGGCACGCTGTATGCCATCGCGAGCGACGCCGAAGCGCCGATGACCACCGTGAGTGTCTACGGCAAGATGGCCCTGCGCGATCAGTCCACCGTGGGCTCGTACCGCCGTCAGATTGTGGAAGGCATGTTCGCCGGGATGCTGAACGCCCGGTTTGGTGAGATGTCGCAGAAGCCCGATGCGCCGTTCATGGCGGCGGGTGCGGCGCGCGGGTTGTTCGTCAAGAGCGCCGAAGCCTCCATGCTCAACGCCATGGTGAAGGAAGGCGGCATTGAGAAGGGCTTGACCGCGCTCTACGCCGAGGCCGAGCGCGTGGTGAAGTTCGGGTTCACCCAGTCCGAGTTCGATCGGCAGAAGACCAACTTCCTGCGTGGCCTTGAGCAGGCGCTGGCCGAAAAAGACAAACGGCCGTCGGGGCAGTTGGCCGCTGAATACATTCGCGCGGTGACACAGGGTGAGCCGATTCCTGGACTCGCGTTTGAGGTCGATCTCACCAGGAAGATGGTGCCGACGATCACGCTTGCTGAGGTGAACGGCCTGGCGGCGGAGTGGGTGCCTGAGGGGAATCGGGTGGTGCTGGTGAGCGCGCCCAAGAAGGAAGGCGTGCCACTGCCGACAGAAAGTCAGCTGGCGGCGGCGATTGCAGCCGGTGCGTCCGCGCCTCTGACCGCCTACGTGGACACCGTGACCGCCACCACGCTCATGACGACCACGCCCACGCCCGGCCGGGTCACCAAAGAGACGCCCCGCGGATTCGGCGTGACCGAGTGGGACCTGTCCAACGGCATCAAGGTGGTGCTCAAGCCGACCGACTTCAAGGAAGACGAGATCCTGTTTCGCGCCTTCAGTGCCGGCGGCAGCTCGCTGGCGAGTGATGCGGACTTTCTCTCCGCCGGCAACGCGTCAACTCTGGTGGGCATCGGCGGCCTGGGCAAGTTGAGCAACATCGAACTGGGCAAGGCCATGGCCGGAAAAGTCGCCTCGGCGTCAGCCTCGATCGCGGAGCTTGAAGAGGGCCTGTCCGGCCGCGCGGCGAAGAAGGACCTGGAGACGATGTTCCAGTTGGCCTGGCTGCGGGTGATGGAGCCGCGCGCGGACCCGGTGGTGTTCGGCGTCATGATGAGCCAGATGAAGTCGATGCTCGCGAACCAGCAGGCGTCGCCCGAGTTTGCCTTCGCCGAGATGGTCAACAAGACCATGACGCAGGATCATCCACGGTCGCGGACGCTCACCCCCGAGCAGGCCGCCACGATCAACCTCGACACGGCGATGGCGTTCTACAAAGATCGGTTCGCCGACATGGGTGACTTCACGTTTGTGTTTGTCGGCAGCCTTGATCTGGCCGTCATGCGTCCATTGGTGGAGCGCTACATTGCCAGCCTGCCCTCAACCGGCCGCAAGGAGACCTGGAAGGACATCGGCGAGCGCACACCCGAGGGTGTGGTCGAGCGCGAGGTCAAGAAGGGCATCGAACCCAAGAGCCAGACGGCCGTCATCTTCAACGGACCATTTCAGTACAACCAGGAGCAGCGCGTCGCCATCCGCGCGATGGCCGACATCCTGCAGACCCGGCTGCGCGAGACGTTGCGGGAAGAACTCGGCGGCACCTACAGCGTTGGAGTAGGCGCCAGCTACGAGGATCGGCCGCAGGAACAGTACCAGGTGTCGATCAGTTTCGGCAGCGACCCGAGCCGCACCGAATCTCTGGGCAAGCGCGTGTTTGCGGAAATCCAGGCGTTTGTCGCCGGCGGACCCACTGAGAAGCAGGTGAGCGACGTGAAGGCCGCGATGCTGCGCGATTTCGAGACCAACATCAAGCAGAACGCGTATGTGCTGTCCCAGACGGCGTTTAAGTACCAGCATGGCGAGGCGCCCGAGACGCTGCTCGACATTCCCTCGTATTACGAGAAGCTCACCGTGGCCAGTATTCAGGCCGCCGCCCGCACCTATCTCAACATGTCGCGCTACGTGAAAGTGGTGCTGCTGCCGGAGAGATGATGTTGGAAACGACCTCAGAGGTCGTTTTCGTGGGTGCTAGCGTGAAAACGACCTCTGAGGTCGTTTCCCGTTCCGTGTCACGACAGCAACAAATCCAGATCGTCTGTGCTGAGGCCGCGCAGGCCGACCGGGTTGGCTGAGAGCACGGCCTCGGCAAGCGCGCGCTTGGTCTGCTGCAGCGCCAGGACCTTTTCCTCCACCGTGTCTTCCGCGATCAGGCGGTAGGCGAAGACTTCCTTCGTCTGGCCGATACGGTGTGTGCGGTCGATGGCCTGTGCTTCCACGGCGGGGTTCCACCAGGGATCGAGCAGGAACACATAGTCGGCTGCGGTCAGGTTGAGGCCGACGCCGCCGGCCTTCAGACTCACCAGGAACACCTGGCACGACGAATCTTCCTGAAACCGCGTGACGGGCGTGGCGCGGTCACGCGTCTTGCCATCGAGATACTCGTAGGTGATCTTCGCCTGGTCCAGCATCGGCCGTACGAGCGCCAGGAGGCTGGTGAACTGCGAGAACACCAGCGCTTTGTGGCCCTCATCCACCACCTCGCGCAGGTTCTCGAGGAGCAGGTCGAGCTTCGAGGACGGGTCGGACTGCCGTGCCGGAGAGACGAGCCCTGGGTGACACGCCGCCTGGCGCAGGCGCAACAGCGCCTCCAGAATCTGCAGCCCCGATTGCCCGAGACCGACTTTCGAGACGCGCGAGAGCAGGGAGTCGCGATAGTGCCGGCGCAGCGCGTCATAAAACCCGCGCTCGCGTGGCGTCAGCACACACGTCAGCGTCTGCTCGGTGCGCGCTGGCAACTCGGTCGCGACCTGCGCCTTGGTCCTGCGCAGCAGGAACGGTTTCAGGCCGCGCGCGATCAGAGCAACGGTGTCGGCATCGGGCTGCGACGCGGACGTGGCGCGCTGGAACATCGATGACCGCCCGAGCAGCCCGGGGTTGAGGAACTCGAACAGGCTCCACAACTCGCCGAGGTGGTTCTCAATGGGTGTGCCCGACAGCGCGAGTCGATGCCGGCTCTTGAGCAGCCGCACGGCCTTGGACGCCACGGTCGCGGCGTTCTTGATCATCTGCGCTTCGTCGAGAATCACGTATTCGAACTCGACGTCTTTGAGCCGCTCGATATCGCGCCTGACGGTGCCGTAGGTGACAAGCACCAGGTCGTAATCCCCAATGTGTCCCTCGACCAGGCGACGGTCGCTGGCGGAGTAGTCGAGCACCCGCAGTGTTGGCGTGAACGTGGCGGCCTCGTTCATCCAGTTGTGGATGACGGATCGCGGCACGACGACCAGCGATGGTCGAGGGCCGCGGGATTCTTCCGGAGCATTTGCCCGGGCGTCGGAGACCCGCGCCAGTTCCGCGAGCACGGTGACCGTCTTGCCCAGACCCATGTCGTCCGCAAGGCAGCCGCCGAACCTGAAGTGACGCAGGAACTGGATCCAGCCGAGGGCTTCCCGCTGGTAACTGCGCAGTGTGCCCGTGAAGATCGCCGGCGGGTCCAGCGCTTCTGCGCGGTCAAATGTCGCCAGCCGCTCCCGCATCTGCGCGAACGCGTCGTCTACCTGGACGTCCGCATAGGCGGCCTGCGCGGCGAGCATGGCGTCGAGCAGCGCGGCCTGCGACGGCTGATACCTGATCGAGCCGTCGTCATTTTCGATGCCCGCCGCGGCGAGAGGCGCATACCGCCTGAGCCATTCGTCGGGCAGCATGCCGACCGACCCGTCGCCGAGCGTGATGGTCTTTTCCCCGCGGCGCAGCGCCGCCAGCAACTCCACGAGTGAGGCCGACGCGTTGCCGAACGGGACTACCGCCGTGAGGTCGAACCAGTCCACACCCGAAGTCACCGTGAGGCGTGCGGGGCCTGCCGCTTTATAGGGCACTCCGCCGGCTTCAACGCGCCAGCCTTCCTGAATCAACGTGCGGACGAACGCGCCCAGGTCTTTCGCCGGCACACGCCACGCGCCGGGATCGTTGAGCGTTGCGCGCACTGCATCGAGGCTCAGCAGTTGTTCGAACGCCTCCTGCTCAGCTTCCGGATCGCGATGGATGATTCGCTGGCGGTCCGTGTCGAAGAACGTCTCGGCCGGCGCCGCCGGCACGTGGGTGCCGTCATAGTCGAATGACAGCGTGGCTTCGACGTGCGAATCGGCTGGCGCCGGGCCGGCTCCAGCCGGTGCGCCGACCGGCGGCTCCACCGGCATGAGATGCAACCGGGCGGACGGCGCCACACGAAGCGGTGCAAGAATCAGCGACTCGGGCAGCGTGGCCGGATCCACGCCCAGCCGGTTGAGCATCTGCGCGAGACGCGCGGTGTCTGCGGCCGGCACCAGGACGTGGCCCTGTGCGCGGAGCAACGACAGCACGCCGAACGATGGACCTGGATCAAACGCCGCCACGCGTTCGTGCGTGAAGAGCAGGCCCACTTCCAGCAGCAGCACCGGGTCGGTGACCTTCAGCCGGTCTTCGCGCCGGGTCAACACGCCCGACACCCAATGGCCTTCAGGGTCGTCCTCTGGAAGTGCCTCCACCGTAAACCGCCACACCGGTCCGTCGTCCCACTGCAACGGCCGGATGGACGTGGACTCGGGGCCGTCGCGCAGGATCAGGCGCCCGGCCCGTGCCGCGAGCGGCACCCACTCGAGTGCGAGGGCGCCGGGCAGGATGAAGCGCAGGCCGCTGTCGGGTCGCGGTTGATCAGCCTGGTCGGATTCACGCGCCGTGGCGCCGAGGAGCGACGCGAGCAACCGGCGGTCTGTGGGAGCCGCGGCCAGCGCCTCGTGAGGGCCGGCGGCCGCCGCTGTGGGGCGATCCCACGTGCCGTCAGCGCGCCGCGTACGGGCCAGCAGGCGCACCACCAGGGCACCTTCCTCGCGGGTGGCCGTGCGGTCCACGGCAAACAGATATTCGACGCGGTGGCCCGCCCCCGGCGGCATGGCATCTTCCGCATCCCGCCGAAGTTGGCGGTCCATTTCGGTCAAAAATTCATCAATCGTCACAAATAAGCCCGGCAAAGACGGCAATCGTCCATCATGTGCGATCGAGCGCGATCTGTCGAGCTTTGATATCGTTAGAGGCTTACAGGAGGCCCTATGTCAGTTCGCTTGGGAGACGTTGCACCAGATTTCACCGCAGACACCACGCAAGGCACCGTCAATTTCCACGAATGGAAAGGCAACGGCTGGGCGATCCTGTTTTCGCACCCCAAGGACTTCACGCCCGTGTGCACCACTGAACTTGGCGCCGCGGCCGCGCTCAAGGGCGAGTTCGAGAAACGCAACTGCAAGATGATTGGCCTGAGTGTGGACGGGGTCGAATCCCACCATCGCTGGGAAGGCGACATCAAGGATGTGACCGGCCATCAGGTCAACTTCCCGATGATTGGCGACCCCGAAAAGAAGGTGGCCGATCTCTACGACATGATCCACCCCAACGCCAACGACACGCAGACCGTACGGTCGGTGTTTATCATTGGGCCCGACAACAAGGTCAAGCTCACGTTGACCTATCCCGCATCCACCGGCCGGAATTTCATGGAGTTGCTGCGCGTGCTCGACTCGCTGCAACTCACGGCCAAATACTCCGTCTCCACCCCTGCTGACTGGAAGCCGGGCGAAGACGTCATCATCGTGCCGGCCGTCTCCGACGCCGACGCCAAAACCAAGTTTCCGAAAGGCTTCGAAACCAAGAAGCCCTACTTGCGGGTCACCCCGCAACCGGACAGATAACCGAGGAAGATGTCCACGACCGATCGACTCCGTATTGCCGTATTTATCGACTTTGACAACATCGAAATTGGTGTGAAGAACACCCTCGGGGCCGCGTTTGACGCCGGCCTCGTGCTCGAAGCGCTCAAGGAGCGCGGCGAGGTCGTCTCCAAAATGGCCTACAGCGACTGGCAACGCGCCGGTGGCTACAGCCGTGCGCTCACGCAGCACGCCATCCGCATGGTGCAGCGCAACCTGACGCCGGGCGGCGACAAGAACGGGGCCGACATCAACCTCGCCCTCGACGCGCTGGAGATGGCCTTCACCCATCCCCACATCAACGCCTTCGTCATCGTCGGCGGCGACAGCGACTTCATCAGCCTGGTGGAGAAGCTCAAGCAGTACGACAAGAAGGTGTTTGTCGTGGGCGGACAGCAGTTCACGAGCATCATCATGCAGCGCAACTGCCATGAGTTCATCGCCTATGAGAACCTCATTGGCGGCGGCCGCCGGCAGGCGGGGCCGCGTGCCGCGAGGAGCGAGCGCGCAGAACTGGGTGACGTGATCCCGCTTGTGAAACGCGCGATGAAGGTGCTGATCGAACGCGACGTGGACCCGCAACTGGGTCTGCTCAAGAGCACGCTGTTGCAGCTGGACTCAACCTTCTCAGAGCGGAACTACGGCGCAGGTTCGTTCCGCGACTTTGCGCAGAAGCTTGAGAAGGCGGGCGTGTTGCGTGTGCATCAGGCCAAGGGCGGCTGGCTCGTGGCGCCGGCCGAGGGCGTGAACCTGTCAGAGGTCACCGCCGCGGGAGAGGCAGAGGCCCCAGCGGGTGCGGCTGCATCGGCGCAGGCGACTGACCGACCAGAGCAGCAGGGCCGGCACGACCGCCGCGACAGGCACGACCGCGGGCAGCAGCCTCAGCAGCAGACACAGGCGTCGCAGCCGTCTTCACAGACGGGCGCGGAGCCGACAGGCCCTGTGCAGGTGCTTGGCACACCCGCCGAGGGCGTCAGCGAGATGTATCGGATTATCACGACCTCCGACGTGCGCAAGTGGCCGCTGTATCTGCGCACAGTGAAGCAGGTGCTGCGGGCGCAGACGCCGCCGTTCGACGAACGTGCCTATGGATTCGGGTCCCTCGTCGATCTGCTGCGCGCATCGCACAAGGAAGGCGCGTTCCGCGTGGAGCGCGACCGCCAAGGTGTGATTCGCGTGTTCCAGAGCGGCAGCGCGGGACTGCCGTCGGCCCAGACGCCCGACGTGAGCGCCGCAGCCGAGTCGGACGAGCCGTCAGCGATGGTGGCTGCCGAGGTGGAAGTGCCTGTAGTGGAAGTGGTGGACGCGACGCCGGCTGTCGAGTCCGAAGCGGCCGCCGAAGCCGCGCCCGCAAAGAAAAAGCGCGCGACCGCCAAGCCGAGGGCTTCCGCGGCTGCGAAAAAGCCGGCGCGGAAAAAGAAGCAGTCCTGAGTCCAAGGTCCAGTGTCCAGAGTCCGGCAGACTCGGAACGCTGGACCCTGGACTCTGGACCCAGGACGATTTGTTACTTCTTCACGAAGTTGGAGACGATGACCTCGACGTTGTGTGCGGCGCGGATGCCGTAGACGCCGTTGAGTGACTTGAGCTTGCCGGCCCCGACGAGCTCGGCCGTGTCATAGCCGCCGACCACCGCGCCGTTGATCGAGCACTCGGCGCGACCGCCCTTGACCGACCACGCCACTTCCTGCGTGACGGACTGGCCCTTCTCGGCCTTCTTCACCGATTCAGCCGGTGCGCCGCGGCGCCCGTTCATCTGGAACGTCACGGCCTTGCCGTCAACGCTGCCGCCGAATCCGCGAATGATGACCGTGCCCGAACCATAGGGCGCGCAATACAGCAAGCTCGCGTCCGCCGTTCCGAGGTCGTTGCCGCCAATGAACACGCCGTACGGGTGCGGGTGGTCATTGAGGTTCATGTACTGAGGCTCGGTGAACGTGGCCGAGACCGTGTAGTCGCCCGAGGCCGTGTTGGCCGGGTTCCAGTAGCTGATGGCCGGCCCGGTCGTGATGGTGAACTTGCCCGCGGCCAGCACCAGCTTTGCGTCTTCAACCTTGCCCGCGCCGTCGGCCTTGCCGGCCCAACCTGCCGCCATGATGCCGCCACCGACGACCTTGCGGTCCGCGTCCTGCGCAGCCGCGGCCGCCTGCTGCGCCTGCATACCGCTTGTCACTGCCAGGGTCACGGCCAACGCCGCCACCGATACATACACTGCTCGCATGTCGAAACTCCTTGGGAAAAACTGGGAACAGTCATTCTACACGCTTGGGCCACCCAGCCAATGAGCCAATGGGCCCATGGGGCGACACTGAACTACGGCAGCCGAATCCGGACATCCTGGCGGGTTGTGGCACCGTCCTTGACCGTTACCGCGAGGGATGCGCCGAGCAGGGATTCCAGGAACGCCGCAGACTTCCACTCGTCGTCTTCCACGTCGCTGAGTGCTGCGAGGCGGTATTCGCCGGCCGGAAGGCCCTGCGCGCTGAAGAGACCATCGGCTGCGGGCCGAACTACCTTCACGCGCGGTGACGCCGGGTGCCACAGGGACCGGTCTGCAGGGAACAGCACCACGTAGTAGTCGGCGGCCGGTGTGCCTGCGGCGGCGGAGAGCGTGCCGGTGACGATCGAGGGCTGGTCGGTCAGCGTAATCGACGCGCCTTCCACGTTTCCGTCCTCGAAGGTCAACGGCGCGTCGCGCAGGTCGCGAGTACCTAGCATCATCGACTGCACCTTCCACGCGCTCAGGGCCGCTGGTGGTTGCACCACGATCTCGAAGTCGCCCGGCTGAATCCCAGTCACCACAAAAGCGCCATCAGCCGCCGACATAGCACTTCGTGTCGTCATTGCCGACATCGGTGTTCCGTTCATGACCACGTTCCCGCCGGACCGTCGCACAGGCTGCACGCTGATGCGCGTGTCCGCCCATGAATCAGGCGGCGTGCCTGCACCAGGCGCCGTCAGTTTTCCCGACAACGTCAATCCGGGTCGCAAGGCGAGCGTCAGGCCATCAATGTTTTCACCCGTCACCGCAATGTCAGCCACGGCCCATTCGGTCTGCCTGTCGCCCATGATGGTCTGCATGGCGCCATCCGCACTCCGGGTGACACCGCCCGCGCGCGCCATGACCCGCAAGCTGCCTGGAGGCACGTTGGAGAGAGTGAACCTGCCCTCGGCATCCGGAACACTGACGCGAATGCTCAAGGCTGAGGTAAGTGGCAACGTTGGACCAACGCCCTCAGTGGTGATCGACACGTCTCGCGTCGGTGCGCCATTGGTGCCGATGACGGTTCCGATGATCGTGCTCATCCGAAACATCGTGATCGGGATATCGATTCCGTCTTTTACTTCGCCGGCGGCCACGCTGACAGGCAGGCCCTGAGTGGGAACGGGAGTGCCGGGATAATAGGTCGGGGCATACCCCGTCGTCGCGATTGGCGAAGCCGGTGCCGTGTTCGGTTGCGCAGCAGTGATGACGATCCCCTGGCCGAGCGCCCTCACGATCGCCTCATACTCGGCTTCGCTCCGATCTTCGACCTCGCCTCTGCCCACAGCCGGGAGTGCGGCTACGAGGTAGTCCCCAGGCATCAGTCCAAAGATGCGATACACGCCCTGGTCGTCGGTCGAGAACTCGGCCGGCCCCGTGGAGCGTCCACCAGCGGTGGCCTGCGCGACAGGAACTGCCATCACCGGAGTGTTGGGCATCGGTTCGTCGCCTGTGGTGGTCAACCTGCCGGTAATCACGCCGCCGCGCGGCAATGTCAGGCGAACATCGCTGATCTGTTGTCCCTCCACCACGACGAGTGCCGTGCCAGGTCGGCCCGGCCGTCTCGCGCCGTAACTATTCTTGAGGTGCGCGGGCTTCTCCGCGCTCAACGCATAACGCCCCGCTGGCAGCGCGCGAAACGCAAACTTCCCTTCATCGTCGGTCACCACGCTGCGATGGTCGGTGCCGTCGGGAGACGTCAGCGACACCACGGCGCGGCGGACAGGAGTGTCGGCGTCGGCGGTTAGCGTGATGCGGCCGGCGATTCCGGCTGTCCCAGTCTTGACCGCCGCCACGACGGGGACGGGCCGGTCGCGCTGCTGCGCGAAAGCGCCGACAGCAGGCGCCCCGAGGATCGCGACGACCACGACGCCGATCATTCGTTGCATCATCGCCCACCCACGATCATTCGCAGGTCCTGGGTTATGTTGCTACCGGGCGAGAGCGTGATGCGCGAAGCCTGGCTGATGAGCGTAAGGAGAAAGTCGGGGTCCAGGGAGCGCTGCCGGTCGGCGTCGGGTACGGCGGCAGCGTAGTACTCGCCCGGCGGTAGTGTTGGTGCTCGATACGATCCCGAAGCCGTGATGCTGGCCGTGCCGAACCGCTGCGCGGTGATCCCATTGTCTTGCCACTGGGCGCGGTCGGTTGGAAAGAAGATCACAGCGCCGCCATCGGCAAGCGCCCCAGCGGCGCTTCTGATGAAGCCCGTGACAGACATCGTTTTGCTCGAGAGGCGGACGATGATGCCGGTGATGTCTTTGTCGCCGTCGACCACGAGCGGCGTGCTCAACAAGTCGCGACCGCCGTATTCGATCGCCTCGACGACGTAGTTCGCAGCGAGAATATTGGCGCCGAACGTGTATCGGCCGGGCAGGACCGAATTGAAAGAGAAGGGCAGTGGCGCCGCCATCGGGTCCGGCAGGCGGCCCATTCCACCGATGGGTATCCCGAGAACGAGATTGCCGTCGGCTGGTTCGAGGCGAACGAGCGGGACATTCCGAACGGCCTCTGGTGGCGACGGGCTTCCATCCCAGAGGAAGTGACCCGACACCACAACGCCCGCCACAAGAGGCACGGCCAGATCCAGAACGTCCCGGTCACCGACGCTCACCAGCGCGCGGCCCAGAGCCCAGGTGCCACTGGTGGCGCGAGCGCTGTAGTTCAGCCCGTTCGCTCCTGGAACCGTTCCGCTACTCATGCTGCCGGAGAAGAAGTTGGCTCGCGCAGGAAGCAAACCGCGTGACGCATTGTTCGAGGAGGCGTAGCCACCCTGCGTGTTCGCGGCGACAACCGTGTACTCCCCGACCGGGACGTTCAGAAAGGTAAATGCGCCCCCAGCATCGGTCATGGTCAAGGCGGCTTCCGCTCCGGTGCCCAGGTCTTCGGCGCCGACCGGCACCAGCCGCACAGGGAGTTTGGCTAGTGCTTCGCCGGTTCCGAGAACGCGCCCAGACACTCGGAACGACGGGACGAGCATCAATTGCACGTCGATATTCGTCCGCTGCTCGCCGAAGTCCACCGAGACCGGCGCTGCTTGGTCCATCGAGCGTGCGGACGGGTGATACATCATCGGGTAGGCCGTCGCGCTGGTTCCGGGCGGGGGCGTTGGGAAATAGCCCACGAGTACACCCAACCCATCGCTTCTGCCCGCTTCGGTCGAGCGCATCAGATTGAGTGGGGGAGTGGGCGTGCTGGAAGGGTTCGTGGCCGCCAGTCCGACGGCTGCCGTTCCGTCTGGAAGCGTGACCTGCACGTTTGGCACGTGAATGAGGTATCGGCCTGGGCGCAAGTTGCCGAGCCGATACATACCGCGATCATCAGTCACGGCCGACGGCCCCGACGCGCGTCTGGTGCGGCCCGCGATGCGCGCATCGAGCAGGGCCTGAACCGGGACGCCGACCACTGGTTCCCCTCGTTCGTCGCGCACCGTGCCGGTGATCGCAGCCGGCCGCTGCAGCGCGACGTCGACCTTGGCAAGCCACTGGCCATCGCGCAAGTCAATGCGTGACGAGGTCATCGTGCCGGGCGCGCTCTTGAATGCGCCGTCAAAGTAGCCCTGACGTGCCGCGCTCACGCCGTACGCTTCGGACGCGGGCAACTTCGTGAAGAGGTAGCGGCCGCGCGAGTCAGTACGCTGCCGTGTTCGTGGCGGCGCGGCACCGCGCGCCGTGCCACCGCCAATGAGCTGCACGAGCGCCCCCTGAAGCGGCTGCCCCGTGGCCGCATCCGTGACCACGCCGCTGATGGCACCCGTGCCTGTCGTTGCCGGAGCCTCGGGCGTTGTAAACGACGTCGTCACATCGCCGCCCCGGCCACCGCCCTGGCTGCTAGCGGACCCCACCTGGCGAGCTGCGCTCATTGGCGCGCCTGTCAGCGCGAAGGCGGCCACACCGACGACGACGCATAACGGCAGGACACATCGCTGCATGGGACACCTCGATTCATTCACGGTGGGGAAACTCTACACCCGAAGGGCGGTGCTGGGTGTCGGGTGTTGCGTGCTGGCGTGCTGCTGTGCTTGGTGCTGGGGTGCTGGGTGCTCGGTGCTGCAGTGCGTGCTGCGTGCTGGGTGCTCGGTGCGGGTGTTCACTTGCGTGGGGGCGTCACGGGCCGGGAGAGGTGCTCCTTTGGGGTGGGCGAGTGGTGCAAGTATCGGCGCAGAGCGTTCGCTGAGGCCATGGCCTTCCTGATGGCTTGATCGAGGTCTTCAAATTGCCGACGCTCAACGTAGTGCTTCGCGAGTGCCTCGTCGAGACTGTCGAGCAATTCACCGAGAGAGGCGCGGGCGATCGTGACGAATCGGGCGAAGTCGGGGTGGCGATATCGAGAGAACCCTTCGGCGAGGTTTCGACACGCGGACGCCGCAGCGCGATCTGCCTGGTCACAGAACCCGAAGTCCCGTTTCACTTCGGGCTGGGCGCACAACTCCACAACGCGACGGCGAATGGCATCGGCCTGCTGCCACGCGCGTAAGTCACGATGAGAACGGATGCCCACAGCAGGTCTAGCTGCATGAACTGTTCCACGCGCAGACGAGCCTGGAATTGCGAACGGCTCGGTGAAGATGGCAGTTTCTGCGTACCAGCCGAACCAGCGATCTGGCAGAAACTGTCAGCACCGAGCACCGAGCACCGAGCACCGAGCACCGAGCACCGAGCACCGAGCACCGAGCACCCAGCACCGAGCACCCAGCACAGGAGCACCAAGCACAGCAGCACCCAGCACCAAGCACATCAGCACCCAGCACAGCGCGTAGAATGTCCCGCATGCCCCGAACGTGTTCCCTGTTCGTGCTGAGCTTGGTGTTCGCATTGGCCCCGTCCCTGTCTGCGCAACGTCCGCCGGTGATGGGCCGGAACGCCGGCGTGTCGGCTGGGCATCCGCTGACGACCGCTGTGGCGATCGAGATCCTGCAGAAGGGTGGCAACGCATTTGATGCGGGTGTGGCGGCGATGCTTGTGGGCGGCGTGGTGGAGCAGGACCTGTATGGGTTTGGTGGCGAGGGCCTCGTCCTTGTGTATCCGCAGAGCGAACGTGCGGTGACGTCGGTGGTGGGGCAGGGGTGGGCGGCGAGGGCCGCGACGATTGACTGGTTCACGTCGCGCAACAAGACGCTGGCTGGCGCGGGGCTGGATCCGGTGGTCGTGCCAGGCGCCCCGCATGCCGCACTGACAGTGCTTGAAAAGTGGGGCACGTTGTCGTTTGCACAGGTCTCTGCGCGCGCCATTGAGTACGCACGCGACGGCTTCCCGCTGCGTCCGCGCACCGCGTCCACCATTGCGCGCAACCAGGACTTCATCAAGGCGTGGCCCACCAATCAGAAGATGTGGCTCAAGGCTGACGGATCGCTATACGAAGCGGGCGACACGATCCGGATGCCCGACCTTGCCGCCACGCTCCAGAAGATGGTGGACGCCGAACGGGCGGCGGTGATTGGTGGACGCGCTGCGGGCATCGCGGCCGCGCGCGATCGGTTTTACAAAGGCGACATCGCGCGCGAGATCGTCTCCTTCCTCAGGCAACACGGCTCGCCGTTCGACGAGGCGGACTTTGCGGAGTTCTACGCCCGCGTGGAGCCCGCCACCTCGGTGACATATCGCGGCTACCAGGTCTACAAACAGGGGTTCAACAGCCAAGGCCCCACGCTGCTTCAGGCGCTCAATATTCTCGAAACGTTCGACCTGCAGAAGATGGGGCACAACTCGGCGGATTACCTGCACGTGGTGACCGAGGCGCTCAAGATGGGGTACGCCGATCGCGACAGTTACTACGCCGACCCCTCGTTTGTGGACGTGCCGGCCACGGGGCTGCTTTCGAAGGCCTACGCGAAGCAGCGCGCATCGCAGATCGACATGGCGAAGGCCGAGGCCGCGCAGGTTGCCGGCGATCCGCTGCCGTTTGATCCAGCCGTGAAGTCGTGGCCGTTCTGGAGGGCGACTGGCGGAACTGGCGGAACTGCCGGAACTGACGGAACTGGCTGGATCGAAGGTGGACGGCCGATGCCTGGCGATGCCGATCCGTCGCTGAAAGACACCACGCACATCGCCATCATCGACAAAGACGGCAACGTATTCGATGCCACACCCTCGGGTGGCTGGATCACCGGCGGTGTGATCGCGGGCAACACCGGCGTGGGGCTTTCCACGCGTGGCGAACAGTTCTGGTTGGACCCGACGAAGGCCGGGCAGATCCGGCCGCGGTCACGGCCGCGTTACACGCTGACGCCGAGCATCATCCTGCAGAACGGGGAACCCTTCCTCGCGCTGGGGACGCCTGGCGGCGACAACCAGGAGCAGACGATCCTGCAGGCACTCTTGAACGTGCTCGAGTTTCGATCGGCCTGGTATCCCAACCTGCACGCGGCGTTTGAGCTGCCGCGCATCCAGACCTTCCACTTCCTGGGATCCTTCTGGCCGCACCGCATTGACGCCAACCGGCTCGATCTGGAAACGGGCATCCCGCAGGCCGTGCTCGATTCACTCAAAGCGCGCGGCCATGACGTCCGCTTCGTGCCGCCGTTCTCCATCAGTGGTTGCGCCACGGGCGTCATGATCGACCCTCGAACGGGGACGCGCATCGCAGGGGCCGACCCGCGACGCGATTGTTACGCGAGCGCTTACTGAAGGAACTCTCCGAGGGAAGCCTAGTCGCCCGGCAGTTCGCGCTTGACCAACTCCGTCACCGTCCGTGCGTTGTGTTCACGATCGCGGCCGAGGATGAGGCGGTAGACCTTGGACCGGGCGAACAGGCGGCGGGCGTTCCTCAGCCGTGACACGCCGACCCTCGCCTTGCCGGCGAGTTCAGACGGATTGGACCGGAGGACGAATTCAAGACCCTGGAACAGGCCGAGGCCGACGACGCAGTCGGCGACTATGGAACGGTAGCGCTCCTTTGTGCTCGCCAGTTCGATCCGGCACTCCCGCGCGAGGCTTCGGTAGCCGATGAACACGATGCCTGGTTCAGCCCTCGGCGCCACCCGGTGGGCGAAGTACGAATAGTTGGCCAGTGACTTCGGCCCAAACTCCATCCGGTTAATCGTTCGGAGATGTTCCGGAGGAATCGAGGCTTCGAAGCCCGGTAAAAAACCGAGTCTCAACGGGAACGCACGCAGGGACCCATCCGTGTCGATAAACGGAGAGTCATCTGACAGGAAGTCGTAGCACGGGTCCTGCAGGAGTTCCGCCACGAGGGTGCTCTTGCCGCCGCCCATGGGCAGAATCGCCAGTACGCCCCGGCCGTGATAACTCAGCGCCATCGCATGGATGCGATGGAGGTGCCGGCCATCAAGGAATTCACCAATCCGCGAGAGCAGAAAGAGATACGACGCCTCATAGAGGACGTCGTGATTGCGCGAGTAGATTCGAAACGACGGCTTGGAGCGATCGTAGATGGCGAGGGAGTTCCCGCTGTAGTCGATGTAGGTGCGCGGCCCTTCCGAGAAGGCAATGTTTCGAGGCGTATAGACGGTGGCCGTACGGGGCGGGACCTCGTCATACGGCGGGTCCTGGGGGCTGAGCCGGAGTGTCAGTCCGCCGTCGCCGGTGTCGGGGCAGCGGAAGTGGGCGAAGTCGTTGTCCAGTCCCGCGATGGCCTCGGTCGCCGAATCTGCCTGGACGCTGAAGCGAAAGCCGTACACGTCATAATGTGTTGCCGCGGATGTCACGCGCCACAAGTCTACACGGGGGTTGGGTTCTGGAAATCAGTCGGATAGTGCATGTGGTGTTCCCCTGGGTCAACGGCGGGGCGCTTGGCGAACGGCAGGATCTCTTTCTCCAAAGTGTTGACGGCGCGCGGCGCAGCCATGTGGTCAACGTGGCCGTGGCCGACCAATGGGCGCGCACGGGGTGGGTGACCAGGCCGGTGCGGCGCACGGCGGCGCAGTTGGGCGATTCCCCATACAAGCCGTTCCTGCGCGACCTCCTCGACCAGGCGCTGGAACTGGCCGAGCCGGGCGATTGGCTTCTCTGCGGCAACGTGGACTGTTCTCTGTCGCCTGATTTCTACGACAACCTGGGCGCTCGTCCAGGAACTGTTGTGGAGTATCAGCGTCAGGACGTGTTGAACAATCCCGCCACGCTCGCCGAACTCTACTCGTTTCCTCGCACGCCCTTCCCGATCGGGATGGACGCCTATGCCATCCGGGCTTCGCTCTACGCCGAGATGCGGCCACATTTTCCGGACTTCGTTTTAGGAGAACCACACTGGGACACGGCCCTCACCGGCCTGTTGCGCAACCTCCTGCCCATTGAACGAGACACGACGCGGCTCTTCCATCCGAAACATGTGCAGGCCTGGGACCTCGGCAATCTGACCCCGGCCGGCGCGCACAACAACAAGCTCTACGTGGACATCCTCACCTACGGCCTTGCCGAGGACCACATCATCCGGGAAGCCAGCGACCAGACCGACACCGCCGTGATTGTCGCGGTCTTCGGTGACAGTCCTCTGCGTGTGGAGGCGCACACCGAAGGCCTGCGGCGCCAGCGTCGGCAGGACCTGCTGGCTGATGTGTACCTGGTTGAGATCACGGACGGAGGCGCGTCGCGCTACCCAGCCGATGTGCTGGCAGGCGTGACCCATGTGCCCGTGCCCGGTGGTCCCGCGAACGCAGACTTGTTTCAGAAGGAGCCGATGTTCAATATCGGCTGGCGGGCCGCGCTGCAGCACCATCAGTACGACTACTTTCTCTTCATCGACGCGGATGTCTACTGCGAGCGGCCCGACCTGTTCCGGCAGATTCGTCAACGGCTGCGCGACAATCCCGCGCGGGCGGTCCATGGATTCGAGGTGGTGGCCGACACGGTTGATCCCGACTGGAAGTGGAGTTCCCTCGCCTCGTCATATCAGCTCGCCCGTCCAACGGATCTCAATTTGAACCCGGGCATCTGCTGGGGACTTCATCGCGCGATGCTCGAAGCCGCGGATGGGTTTAATGCCTTTTCGTTCGGCGGCTGCGGCGACAGCATGTTCGTCTCCGAGTTCCTGAATCGCCCCGAGTTGTCCTATGACCCCTGGCTCTATCAGTTCAGGTTTTTCCAGGACATCTACCGGGACCTGCCGTTTCGCGCCGCATTCGACTTCGTGCCGTTCGACCTGAAGCACTGTTATCACGGGCCGCTGGCGGATAGAAACTACGACGGAGTTCGCTACGCCGCTGATGGTCTTCCGCCAATCCACACGTGGCTGCACCTCGACGACTCGGGCCTGTTGGCCTGGACCGATCCGGATGGGCTGCCCCGACGGATTCTCCGTGACCGGAGCCGGATGCACACTCGAGAGAGTGTGGACGCCGTGTTCAGGGAGTTGGGTCTTGCGCGTGTGCCGCACCCAGGATTCGACGGGCGGTTCACGCCACGCGAGAAACCGGAGTTCCAGATGCCGGGGTGGACACGCCCTGCAAGTCTGAGCCGGCTTTCCACGGTTGAGCACGAAGAGGCCGGTGGACCGCGCCAACTCAACCTCTACAATCCCTCCCGCATCTTTCGCTCGTCGTTTCCGTTTTCCTGGTGTGGCAACGTTCGCAAAGATGCGTCCAATCACATCCCGTCTGAGGTGCGCGACGGACATCCGAGGCTGGTGCTGGACGGACTGCCAGGAGTCCCCTGGGTCACTGCGGTGCTGGCCATGGAGACCAACTGGCAGTGCGTGGACCTGAGCCCGTTCACGCAACTGCACTTCACGCTGCTGGTGACCGGCGAAGAGTTGCCGTACCTCACCGTGGGATTCGTCATGGCGGCGAAGGACGGCGTGGAAACCGACACTCCGGCCGTCCAGTTGCGCGAATTCGGCCTGACCCTGGGCGAGCGCCGCGACTACGTCATTCCGCTCTCCGCCTTCTGGGCCGATGGCATCGATCAAACCAGAATCCGCCTGGCGCGGTGGTCTGGCGGAGGCAGCTTCTCCATGGAGATCTCGCGGATCTACATCGATTGAGCGGCCGCGACCAGGCGCTCGATGTTGATGGCCGCGCGGCGGCACAGCGCAAACCGCTCCTCGCCCGACAGGGGCAATGACGAGCAGGTCCGACCGGTGCCGCCGAAGTACGCCTCGAGCGTGGGGAAATCCAGATCAACCTCGCCGTCCTCCAGATACCGAAGCGTCCGGAGAATCCAGCCGAGATACAGATCGCGGAACGCGTCTGGCGCAAGCGGTTCCAACGATTCCGTGAAGGGGAAGATGTAGGTATCGGAAGCCGACCGCCGAAGGGCCGCGTCCACCAGATCGCGGCTTGGCGCCTCGACCTCCGGAATGGGATCATCGTCGCCCCAAACCACACGGCTGCGGAGGAGGTTGAAGTACAGGAACGGATCAACCAGGTGCACGAAGTCGGTGAATGCGCGACGTGTGAAGACAATCGGCTCGTCAAACGCCAACGCTGCGGCGGTCATGACGTCCTGCACGCGCGCGAGCGGCAGGTCGTCTGCAAGCATCACGTACGGGTGATCGAGGTCCCACGGACCGGCAGCCACTCCGAGGAGGTCGGCGGCCACGCCTGCCATCGCGGGCGGCAATGGCCGACGGGCCACATGGTTGGTGTCCGTCTGTAGTGGACGTACCGGTGGGGCCGCGGTGCCGATTGCCGGCGAACCGGTTCGGTAAGAGGAGATCGCGGCCAGTGACGGGGCCATGAACTCGGCCGCCGTCGCATCGCGAGAGAGCGAAGTCTCAGAAGCGTCCAGCGCGCGATGGATCTTCCGATACAACCGCAGCCAGGTCTCCGCTGCGCCCCGGCGCGACTGTCGAGGGAAGTGATAGCGATAGAACCTCAGCACATGGCGCAATCGCTCCGTCCGAAGTCGTTCCGGCGAAACTGTGGCAGGGGCAAACGGCAGCGGCGATCCGTAGAGTCGGCGCCAGTGCCGCATTTCGTGCCCGGTGAAGCCGTGGCGCGAAAAGGTCTCGGCCTGATCCTCCGGGAGAATCTCCAGTTCCCCCAGCATGGGAAACCAGCGCACGCGCCGGCGATACTCCCGCCACAGATCCTGCAGGAACGTGAACTCCGCGCGCGGGTCCAGGCCGGTGCGAACCAGCACGCTGAAGTCGATGTCGCTCAGGCCCGGGGTCCAATCGTTTCTGGCGAAACTGCCTGTCACGTGCAGCGACGCAATCTCGGGATAACGCCGGCAGAGTGTCGTGACGGAACGGACCGCCAGGTGATACGGAATGCGGTTGATCCAGCCAACCACCGGCCAGCGGTTGGCCGCAATGGCCACGCGCCGGATGGTCTGCCGCGAGGGAATCATGAAAACGTTTGACGCTGCCACAGTTGGTGAAACAGACCCTTTCGCTCCAGCAATTCGGCGAGCGTGCCGGCCTCGACGATCCTGCCGCCGTCGAGGACGGCGATGCGATCGGCATTGCGGATGGTGGAAAGCCGATGGGCGATGACCAGAGACGTGGTGCCATCAAGCGCGCGCTCAATGGTCTGTTGCACGGCCGCCTCTGTCATCGAATCAAGAGCGCTCGTGGCCTCATCCAGGATGAGGAGCGATGCGTGTTTCAGCATCGCCCTGGCAATCGCCACCCGCTGCTGCTGGCCGGCGGAGAGTCGCGACCCGGCCTCCCCAAGCGGCGTATCGAGGCCATGGGGCAGCGATTCCAATACATCGTCGAGCTGCGCCGTCCGAAGCACGGCCCTAATCTCATCGTCGTGCACGTCGCGAGTGAGCCCAATCACCAGGTTGTGGCGAAGGGACTGATTCAGGAGCATCACATTCTGGCTGACGATGGCGATGCCACGGCGAAGAGACTCTATCGAATAGTCGCGAATGTCGATGCCGTCGATGAGGATGGAGCCTGGCGCGACGTCGTAGAAGCGCAGGAGCACGTGGGTGAGCGAAGATTTTCCGGCGCCGCTTGGGCCGACTATGGCGACCGTGGAGCCGCGTTCAAGTGTCAGATTGATATCGGACAGAACATCCGGGCCATCGGGGTAACGAAAGGTAAGCCCGCGAAACTCAATCGCCGTGTGCACCCCGGCAAACGGGCGCCGGCCCGACGGGACGATGAATTTGTCCCGGTCGTCAAAGAGCAGGGCAAACTCTCTGGCCTTCGGCAACTTCTCAAGGACGTCGGCCTCAATCGCCTGAAAGCGGGCCAGTTCCGGCATCGCGAGCCGAACCACAAAGAAGAACACCAGCATGCCTGCCATTTGGGAAGGGCTCGTGCGTCCGACGGCGAAAGCCATCGTCAACATCGCGAGCAGCGCCACCAATGTTCCCGAACTGAGCAGGCGGGCCGTGACGCTGCGCAGTTTCCAGAGACGCAAGCTGGCCTGGCGAAGGCGTTCGGTTACGCCGCGATAGTCTGCCAGTGCCCCTTTCTCAAAGGCGAACGCCCGATACAGCGGCAGGGCAGACATCATCTGCCACTTGTGATGGCCGGCCTCGAGGTTCGCCGCGTTGATCTCGCCTGCGGTTTCCGTGCTGCGGCGCAGGAACCAGCGCGACGCGGCATGCACGAGGGGAAACAGGATGAGCGCCACGAGTGTCAGCCGCCAGGAAATGAAGAGCATCACCGCCACGTAGGCGCACACCACCAGCGTGGTTGACAGGGCACGGAGCACGCTTTGATACAGGTTCAGTACGTCGTGGTGATAGTCGATGAGGGCGTTGAGCCGGCCGGTGACGTTGCGGTCGAAGTAGCTTTTGCCGAACGAAAGGTAGCGCTCGTACGCAAATATCGAGAGCGCCTGGGAGAACCGGCCATAGAGCCATCCTTCCGTCATGTCCAACCCGAACTGTGAGGCGTTTCGCAGCAGTCCGGTCAGAAATACAAGTCCCGCCAACGTCAGGAACGCACGCGCGAAGGTGGCGCCGCTGGTGAGGGAGCCCAGCAACGGCGTATTCGCCAGGAACTCGAAGCTCCCTCCAACCGCGCCCTGAATCATCGGCACCAACAGGACCAGCATCACGGCGTCGAGCGCCGCCGTGACGAGCGACAGGCCGGTGAGCGCTGCGACGTGTCTGGGGCGCAAACCCATCACGCGCGAGCAGGCACGGATCGGCAATGTCGGGACGGCTGGCTCGACCCACTCATATCCCTTCTCCCGGGCATCAACCAGGAAGCCTCGTTCGAAGTTCGCCGCGAATCGTTCGTGCCCGTCCGCAAGCCAGGCGAACCAGCTCACGCCGATACGTTCCATGGTCTGCGAGCCCCACTCGTCGCCGTCCATGGGCTTCACCTTGTCGGCGTCGTCATGGGGCACGAGAGCGCAAACTTCGGTGTTGATGACGGGGACGCGTTCCCGCAGTGACAGGATCGGAGCGCTGGTCCCGCCGGTGTAGTAGGCGTGAAAAGCGACCGAGGCGTTACTCCAATCAGGCGCGGTGAGCTGTTCGACAACGGTTGTCATGGTGCATCCGTCCACGAAGCCGGCGGTGTTCGGGAACGTGAGCAGGACCAGATGCGTTTCGGGCGCAAGGGTCCGCACGGTCCGGTACAAGCGTTCCTGGTACGCGATGACTTCCGGCGTGTAGTGTTCGGGGAACCACTGCACCGGTTCGTTGAGAAGTTCGTAAAACACGTGGGGCAGGTGCGCGTAGCGCGGTGCAACGGCTTGCCAGAAGGCGTCGGCAGCGTCCTGGTCCACGCGACCCACGTCGTGGTAGTTGATGAGGGCGTACAGCCCGGCCTGGCCGGCCAGGTGGACGATGCGATCGAGCCGCTTCAGCAGACGTTTACGATCGTGTGGATTCGTGACGTCGTAGCAGGGGAAGTCATGGGACTTCTGCCAGGGGTCAAAGCAGATGACGCGGACGGCATTCACGTGGGCGCGTCGGAGGCGGCGGTAGTACGCTGGATCCGACGCGTAGCGGGTCACGCCTGTGTCATCACCGTATTTGTAGACCCACACGGCTCCGCCGCGCAGCAGTTCGCCCGTGTCGGTGCGAACGGTGCCCCGATCGACGCGCACGCGCCCACGCGGAGCCCCCAACGCGAACAGGCTCATTGCGCCCAAACCGCCGCCGGCGTCCGAATTGATATCCTGATGCGGCTCCCGCGACGGTGCATTAGTCAATTCTAGTGCCGCCGCGCCGGGAGAGTGGAGAGGCCAGCCGGACATGAAGGCATTGATTACAGGATCCGGCGGGTTGATCGGGTCGGCGTGTGCGAGGACGTTCGGCGCGTGTGGCTGGGAGGTAACCGGCATCGACAACGACACCCGCGCGCAGCTCTTCGGGCCGGCTGCGAGTACGAGGGCCGTCGTGGAGTCGTTGACCCGGGAGGTGCGGGGCTACCAGCACCACGCGCTCGACATCCGCGACCGGGCAGCGATGCGCGACCTGATGCGGGCCACGCGGCCGGCGCTGATCGTGCACGCGGCGGCGCAACCCTCACACGACATGGCGGCGAGCATTCCCTACGAGGATTTTGAGATTAACGCCGTGGGGACCCTGAATCTGCTGACCGCGGCCCGGGAGTTCGCGCCGGAGTCGCCGTTTTGTTTTGTCAGCACCAACAAGGTCTACGGGAGCCATCCGAACGATCTGCCGCTCATCGAGACACCCACGCGCTGGGACTACCGTGACAACCCCAACGGCGTGGATGAAACCATGAGTGTGGACCAGTGCCTGCACTCGTTGTTTGGCGCCTCGAAGCTGTCCGCCGACATTGTGTGCCAGGAATTCGGCCGGTATTTCGGGATGCCCGTGGGGATCTTCAGAGGTGGGTGCCTCACAGGTCCGCATCATGCCGCCGTGGAACTGCACGGGTTCCTGAACTACATCGTCAAGTGTGCCGTTCGTGGTGTGCCGTATGTGGTCAACGGCTACAAAGGCAAGCAGGTACGCGACCAGATTCACGCCAGTGATGTGGCGGACCTGTTCCTGGCGTTTCATGCCGCGCCGCGCGCTGGCGAGGTCTACAACCTTGGTGGCGGGCGCGAAAACAGCGTGTCGATCCTCGAAGCGATCGCGTTCCTGAAAGGCGCGGGGCACAACCTGGAATGTTCCTACCGTGAAGCGCCGCGCGTCGGAGACCATGTCTGTTACATCTCGAACATCACAAAGCTCCGAAGTCACTTTCCGGCGTGGCAGATCCGGCACACCCTTCCCCAGATCCTCTCAGAGCTGATTGCCCACTACGAGCAGGCATCCTGACCTTTACGGCAGAGATGCCGCGACCAGGACGAGCAGCACGAGGAAAGCGGCGGGGAAGGCGAGCGCCAGGGAGAGCGCGGCGCCTGGATAGCGTCTGCCGCGAGCCAGCAGGAACGCCGGCAGCGTGGTGACTGCCAGGAGCAGGGTGACCGCAACCACGGCGGCGGTATCGAGTCCCCCCGTGGCCGGATCCGAGCCCGACGTGACCAGCACGATCGTGATCACCACCCAGATGGCCAGGTCAATTGCGCAGACGATGACCGCCGCGCGGTGCTTCATTTCGTGACGAAAATCGCCTTGGGGAGCTTCACGTGGACACCCAGATTGGGTTTGTCCACGAGCTGCGTGATCGCCACATGTCCGGCGATGCTCACCAGTTGATAGGCCTGGTGCTTCGTCAGGCCTTTGGCTGACGCGAGGAAGTCCACCATCTCCTGAATGGCGAGCGTGGTGGCCACGGTCAGATCTGGGTCGGTGGCCATGGCGATGTAGTCGGTCGCAGTCTCCGCGCGCGGCCAGGTCAGGCGCATGTCTTTGCGAACGGTCAGCTGCAGCTTTCCGCGCAGCGACGTCTCGATGGCGGTCTGGTCTACTTCGCCATCACCCTGTGCCGCGTGGCCGTCGCCGACTTCAAACAATGCGCCCGGCACAAACACGGGGATGAAGAGCGTGGACCCAGCCACCAGTTCACGGTTGTCGAGGTTGCCGGCGTGCCGGCTCGGCGGATTGCTGCTGACGCGGCCCACTTCCGGCGCCGGCGCCACACCCATACTCCCGAAGAACGGCTTGAGCGGAATCACAATCCCCGGCAAAAACTCAGCCGTCATCGTCTTGCGATCGAGCTGGATGATCTTCGTGCCCTGAGCACGGTCGCAGTTGGCCGGGATGAATCCGCTGCATCCGTTGTAGCCGTAGTCGATGGGGAGATCGATCGACAGGACCTTGACCTCGAGCACATCGCCAGGCTCAGCGCCTTCCACGTAAACCGGGCCTGTCAGAATGTGGCCGCCGGGTCCCCGGCGATCGCCGGTGACCCCGGCCACGATCGCCTTGAGCGACTCCTGGATCTTCTCTGCCGGCACGCCCGCGCGCGTGAGGCCGTTCGGCGTGTTCGTCAGCAGGGTATCGACGTCGATGATGTCGCCCGACGCGATCCGCAACACCGGCTTCGCCTCCGACCAGTAGTACCCATACGCCACCGTCTCAGGCGTCGCCTCAAGCCGATGCGTTTTGGGCCCCTGCGCCACCAGCGCCGGCACACCAATGGCCATCGCCGCCATCGCCGCCATCAGCCCAATCGAGCGCACCACTTTCCGCATTCTCATTCCCTCCAGCACTTCAGCACCTCAGCACCCTGGACCCTGGACCCTGGACCCTGGACCCTGGACCCTGGACCTATTTCCCCCGGTATTGGTACAGCCCCTCTTTGAGCATCCTGAGTACCTCATCAATCGCCGCTTTCAGCTCGCGATCGAAGCCGGCGAGTTCGTCTTCCGGCGTGTTCTCGGCAAACACGTCCGGCGCCACGCCGTAGTTTTCGAGGTTGATGCCCCAGTTGTTCGGCCGCTCGGGGTCGTAGGTGACGACGAGGGAGCCGGGCGTGCGGATGGAACCGCCGTTGATGAGCGCGTACGAGCCCGTGGCGATGACGGCGGCTGCGGTGGGGTTGCCCACCACGCGTCCAAGGCCGAGTTGCTTGAACGCCATCGGCGTTACTTCAGAGTCGGAGCCCGATCGCGCGTTAACCATCATGACCTTCGGCCCCGCGATGGCCTGACGCGGCCGCCGGCCCCATTCGGGCGCGCCCCAGCGGCTGTTCCAGTATTCGTAGGGCCGCCGCTCGAGGATGTCGATGATTTCCTGGTCGGTGTTGCCACCGCCGTTGAAGCGGATATCCACGATGATGCCCTTCTTGTTCCAGAACTGGTTGATCTCGTTCTGAAACTTGACCAGCGACGGCTGATTCATCGACTGAATGTGGACGTACGCAATGTCACCATTGGTGGCCTTGTCCACCACCTCACGGTTGTGCGCGACCCACGCGTCGTATTTGATCGCGTTGAGTGAGGCCACAGACCTGATGCGGGCCTCGCGCGTGTCAGCTCCGGCGGCGGTGGAGGCCACCGTCAGGTCCACGTATTCGTTGAGCGGACTGTTGAGCAGTGGCCAGTAGTTCTCACCGGCTTTCACCTGCACACCGTCGATGGCCAACACGTAATCGCCCACCTTGAGGTTCAGCCACTCCTTGTCAGCCGGCCCGTCGTTGTAGACATGCGTGATCTTGTAACGGCCGGCGTCTGGCGCCATTTCGAAGCCGAGGTATCGCGTCTGATACTCGTTCGGCTGCGGGTCGCTACCGGGTCCGCTGACACCGGTGTGCGAGGCGTTCAGTTCGCCGATCATCTCGTTGGCCAGGTCATAGACGTCTTCGTTGGCGCCCACATACTTCAGCAACGGCTCGTACTTCGCCCGCAGGGCGTTCCAGTCCTTGCCGTGCATCTTTTCGTCGTAGAAGCGGTATTTCATGACCCGCCACGACTCGTCCAGAATCTGCGCCCACTCCTGCCGTTGATCGACGCGGACGTTGACCGTGAACGTCACGCGCGTCCGACGACGCTGGCCGGCCATCTCCATGCCGAACAGTTCGTTGTTCTCGGTGAAAAACACCTTGCGGCGATCGGCTGTCGGCACGAGGCCGGCAAATGCACCAGCGACCAGCCGTTGCCGGTCGCGTCCGTCAATCGCGACCGAAAACAGCGCGGGGCCCTGGTCGTCACGAGACCGGAAGTACACCGTGCGGCCATCGGTGGAGAGGAAGAAACCGAGCACCGGATTCGCGCCTGATGTGATCGCCACCGCGCGCCGGTCGATGCGCGCGATGTCCGGCCGCGTCAGGGCCGGTGCAGCGGCAGCTTGCCCTGAGCCCGCCCCTGCGCCACCTCCTCGTCCACCGCCTGCGGCCGCGGCCGCTTTCCTGATCCGCTCCTTGACGAGCGGGTCGTTCGGGTCTTCGGTGAGACGGGCGAGCGGGACAACGAACACCTGATTGATACCGTCAACGCGGTTGCTGGTGAACACCACGCTCTTGCCGTCGGGCGTGATGACCGCCTGTCCTTCGTTCCACGGGTTCTGCGTGACGTTGTGCTCGGCTTTCGTGGCGACTTCCATCAGGAAGACATCCGCGTTCTGATCGCGATCGCGCTTGGTGTAGACGAGCCAGTTGCCGTCGGGCGACCATCCGGTCACCGTATATCCGCCCGCAAGGTTGTAGCCGAGTTCTGTGGTCGTCCCACTCTCGACAGCCGTGACGAACAGCCGGTTATTGCCCACCCACGCCAGGCGAGTAGAGTCGGGAGAGAACCCCGCGATCACCTTGAACGACGGGTGCGTCGTCAACTTCCGGCTGGCGCCGGAGTCACGATCGTGCACCCAGATTTCTTCTTCCTTCGATTCATCCGACGTGTAGGCGAGCCACTTGCCGTTGGGCGAGAACTCCTGGTTGCGCTGACGCCACGAATTGCTCGTGACCTGTCGCTTCTCGCCGAATTCTGGGTCGGTGGGGACGATGAAGATTTCGCCGCGGGTGTCGATCGCGGCGTAGTCACCATCTGCCGTGATCGCGAATCCGTCAGGCCGGTTCTGCGTCTCCACCGTGCGAGTCAGATTGGTCTTCGGGTCAAAGGCCAGGTCGATCGTCACGCGCGTCGGCGTGGTCTGGCCCACCTTCAGCGTCCACACTTCAAATTCGTTCTCGTACGCGATGGTCGATCCGTCAGGACTCATCGACGGAAACTGCACCCCGTCGTCTGCATGACGGGTCACCTGTTGGGGGGCGCCGCCGCTGGCCGCGATGCGGAAAATGTTGAAGTGACCGCTGCGTTCCGACGCGAAGTAGATCTGGCCGTCTCGGCCCCACATCGGGTACACGTCCTGCGTGAAGTCTTTGTAGTCGCGCAGATTGGTGTCGGTCAGGCGCGTGATCTTCTGCGTCTTCGTGTCCTGCAGCCAGATGTCGTCTGTGCGGTTGCCGCGATAGCCTTTGCGCCAGTAGGTGGCGCCCATCCGGTTGAAGGCGAGCGTCGAGCCGTCCTGTTTGAGCATGCCTTGGACGCCGCCGTCGATAGGCATCGGCGTCGGCAGGCTGCCATCGATCGGCACGATGTAGATCGGGCTGCGCCAGGGGCTGACGGCGCGGCTGGTGGCCACCATGATGCCCTTGCCGTCGGGCGTCCAGTTGAGGACCGTGTCCGGCGTGGTGGCGTACGTCAATTGTTTCGGTTCACCTCCCGCAGCGGGGATGATGAACACGTCGTTGTTGCCGTAACGGTCCGACGAAAACGCCACCCATCGGCCGTCTGGCGAGAGACGCGGAAAGACATCCCGGGCGACATGGGCTGTGAGTCGCGTGGCGTTGGAGCCGTTCTCGTTCGCGATCCAGATGTCGCCGTGGTAACTGAAGACGAGTTTGCCCTGGCTCACATGGGGGTAGCGGGCGAACTTGATGGGTTCGGCAGAGGCCAGCCCAGCCACTGCCAGAAAGGCCGCGAGCGCGAGAGTCAGTGTGGATCGCATAGCCCGTGACTTTACACCAGGCCCCCGGCAGAGCCGGTGGTATAACTTGCGGTCATGACCTCAACTCGACGACTGGTGGCTGGTGCGGTGGTGTGTGGCGTGGCCGCGTGGGCTGCGGCTGGAATTGCGGCGGGTCAAGGCCGCGGCGGCCAGTTTCCCGGCGGCACGAACCCGGATGGCTCGTTGCGGCCAACCGCGCCGGTCAGAAGCCTTTTCACGCAGGAGGCCTACACCGAGTACGAAATTCTGGCGCCCGGCAGCGAGTCGTTCCGCATACGATTCCTGACCGAAAACGGCCGCGCCGGTGCGACGGAGATTGTCAACGCCACACGCGGCGGCAGCGAAGGTTCGGGCATTGAGGTCTACGACCCTCGCACGGGCAACCCCATCAAGTTCACGTACGAGGTCGGCGCCACGCCGGACGAACATGCCATTCATGCGCCGTTGCCGTTCCCTGTGCCTGAGGGGGGCATCGGCCGCGTGGTGATCTTCAAAACCTACAAAGACGCGCGCACCTACATGATGAATGGCGAAGATATTGTCTGGGTCCGCAGCCTGAGTGGATATCGGCTCGGCGTCCTGCTGCCCAAGGGCTTCGCGTTCCTGTCATCAAACGTCGCAGCTCAGGTCTCCACCACCGCGAGCGGCCAGCTGCGCCTGGCCTTTGCGAACCCCAGCGGCCAGAGCAATCCCGTGACCATTCACGCGCGCAAGACCGCGGCGACGTTCACGCCGGCGCCGTACACCGACATGTTCTTTGACGACATGAAGACGTTGTATGACCTTGGCGATCCCTCCGCAGGCACGTTCAGTGTGCAGCAGACGTACAGCGACTATCGCAAGGGCGATGGTGTCCTCCTCGACAGTCTCTCGTACCTGGCGTTGAAGGACCTGAAGGTCATTGACCTCGATACGGCAAAAGCCCTCCCATTGTCTGGTCAGGGCCCGTCCTTGAGTGCGCCGCGATCGGTAGCCATGGCCAAACTTGAAGTGCCGATCACCAAAGAGCACCAGAGTGCACACTTGCGGTTGACAGGGACTATCACCGACGGCAGTTACAAGCTTGAAGGTGGCGACCTCGTGCTTACCCGAACCATGCGCGGCCTGCGCAATACCGTGCTGTTGCCGGCTGGATGGGAAGTGTCGGCAGTGTCGCAGTCAGGCACGATTGGCCGCACGGCAGAAGGCCGCGCGTTTGTCGCACTGATCAACCTGAACGGCGAGAACTCCTACACCGTGACCGTCCGCGCCCGAAAGCCGTAAGGCGTGTAGCCGGGTCTGAAGACCCGGCGATTTCAGCTACTGGCCGCGTCTTTTTCACGTCTTGATGCGGGCGATGCGCGCTTTGAGCCCGTCCGACAGGGTCTGCCGATCCGCAGCCGAGAGGCTCGAGTCGCCCGGCAGCGCGGCCAGCGCCTTCTCGGCTGCCGTCAGAGCCTCGCCCCGGCGTCCGGCACGTTCCAGCGTCTCCGACAGCGAGTCGAAGGCCTGTGCCGATTTCGGCGCGGCCTCGGTCGCCAACGTGTAGACGGCAATCGCGCGGTCGGTCTGCCCGCGAATCACCGCGTCATTACCCAGCGCGCTGAGCCATGCCGCATCAAACACCTGGGCCTTGGGGTCGCGAGCCAGATCCTCGCGGGCACGGGCCAGCGCGTCGGTCAGATTCGCGTCAAGCAGTGTCCTCAGCGCGGTCCGGGTCATCGCCGGCGTGGCGGCCGGCAAGGCCGTGAGTTCAATCATCGCGCCGCCAGACCGAGGCACCGGCACGGTCTCGAGCGTCGCTCGCGCTGCGGCGTCACCTTTCACAAACGCGTCCAGGAAGCGGCGCTGGTACAGGTGCGTGGCCAGGAATACGCGCGTGACACCGTCGCGCGCGGCCTTACGTCGCTCCATGATGGATGCGAGCACCACGCCTTCGGTGGCGAAGTCCAGTGGCGTGATCCGGGGCTCGCCGAAGTAGAGCAGGTACCGCGACGCATAGCGCATGTCTTCAATCTCGCCCACCTGCTGCAGCGTGTTGCGCCCGAGGTTCTCGCTGTACGCAAAGAACAGCGGAACGCGCAGGGCCGTCGGGTCAAAGGCGGCGACCTTCTGATAACTGCTCACTCCCGTGGGCAGCCAATTGGACTCGAACTGCACCACCGCATCCACATCGGGATGGCGCATCGCCAGCGGCAACTGCGCCAGGCCGTCAGTGGCGAAGCCCGCAAGCCCAAGTCGGCCGGCGTCCACATTCGGCTCGTCCTGCAGCCGCGCGATCGCCAGCTGCATGTCGCGTTGATGTTCGTTGAGAATCAGCCCTTCAAGGATGAGTCCCTCGGCGGCGAATGGTTCGGAAGGCTGGCGTTCGACATACGCCACGACGTACCCGTGCGAGGCCAGGTGCTCTGCACCGACAGCCACCGATACGGGCCGCAGGATGCCGACAACGAGTGGGAAGCGTTGCGCCACCGGCGGGGCATTGAGGCGCGCCTGCATCCCGAACGCCAAATACTGCGCCCACTCGTCGTCACTCGGAGCGAGCGCCAGAAGGCGCGTGACGTCTTGCCGGTGAGCCGTAACGACGCCCGGAGCGTTACCCTGATTGCCAGTGGCGAGATAGCCGGCAATGGTGAGTGGGTCGCCGGCACCCGACGCGGCGGGGTACCAGACGTGCAGCCGCAGTTGGCGCGCGCGGCTCGCGATAGTCGGGCGCGACGGGTCGCTGACCGTGATGACCCGAAACCCCACGGCGTGAGGCCCGGCATCAAGGCCTGCCGGCAACGGTGTTTGAGCAGTCGCAATGGTGGTGGCGGTGGTCAGTGCCAGCGCGATGCAAAGAGTGGTCAGACCCCAGCGAAGCCGATGTGCGTACATGCGCGGTGATCGTAGTCCCGTCGGGACCGGTCCTCAAGCGATCTGTGACGAACGGCGTTCGAGCAGGAGCACGTCCCGCCACACGCCGTCCATTTTTCCCAGCCGCTCGCGACGGCCGACGATGCGGAAGCCGCAGCGTTCGTGGATGGCAACGCTGGCCTCGTTCTCCGGGAGGATGCCGGCCTGGAGGGTCCAGAGGCCCTTGGCCTCGGACGCTTCGACCAGCGCCGAAAGCAGCGTGCGCCCAATGCCGCGGCCCTGAGCGCTGGCCGCCACGTAGACACTCACCTCTGCCACGCCCGCGTACACACACCGGCTGGAAACCGGGCTCAGTGCCGCCCAGCCCAGCACTTGACCGTCGGCTGTCGCGACGAGGCGGCAGGTGGGAAGGTGGCCACTGTCCCATTCCGGCCACTCGGGGGATGAGGTGATGAACGTCGCATTGCGCGTGGCGATGCCTTCGTCGTAGATCGCCCGCACTGTTGGCCAGTCGTGTTCGGTCATCGGCCGCACGTCCATTGCGATCCACTCCTTCATCGTGATGGCCCCTTTCGAGGCGACCGTCTGTCCGAAACCAGTGACGACAGCAATTGTCGGCAGGCCTCAATGTCTCTCGATGGCAGAGCATTCAAGAGTCGGGTGTGCTCCTGCTCAATGTCTGCATGAATACGCCGTGACAGCGCGCCGCCGGCGCGGGTGGGCGTCACCCGCTTCGCCCTGGCGTCGCCTGGCGCCGGCGCCCACGTGACCAGCCCCAGGCCACGCAGGCTCTCGACGACCCGGCTGGCCGAGCTCTTGTTGAGGGCCAGTTCGTTCGCCAGTTCAGTGACGCCAATCTCGCCGGCCGCCACGATGGTCTCAAGGGCGTAACACTGACTGACGGTGACGCCGTGCCGGCAAAGGTCATCGCGCCGGCGCAACTGATAAAAGCGTGCAAACGACTGAATCAGTTGCGAGACGTCGGTGATCGTGCGCTTGCGGGCAGTTGAGCGCGGCATCCGGCGAAGATTGTTGCACAACGCAACTATATGGGCAACTACGTCACCACTTTCCTACTTCACCACTTTCCTACTTTCCGATCACTCTCTGAGCGTCTCGACCGGGTCCACACGACCTGCGCGCCGCGCAGGGAGGTAACAGGCGACAAGGATTGCAGCGCCGAGGGCGGCGGGCACCGAAGCAAACACCAGCCAGTCGGCCTGGGGGATGCCTTCGGCCATGTGTGCGGTGTAGCGGAGCGCGGCGATGCCGCCGGCGAACCCAAGCACGGCGCCGATGGCAGCCATGCGCCCGCCTTCCTCAAGAACGAGGCGCACGAGGTCAGCAGGCCGTGCGCCGAGCGTGGCGCGAATCCCAAGTTCGCGCAGCCGGCGTGCGACTGAGAACGACACCACGCCGTAGAGTCCGACGCACGCGAGTCCGAGGCCCACAAGTCCGGAAACGCCGAGAATCGCGGCAGCCAACCGGCGCGGATAGAGCAGTTCGTCCACGTAGGCCGTCATTGGCCGCACCTGCGTGGCTGCAGTGAAGGGGTCGACGCCTCCGATCTTCGCCCGGAGTGCAGTAATCGTGTCCGGGCCGGCGCCTCGCACCACAAGGTTCCACGCCCATGGCCGCCAGTCTTGCCCGAGTGTCATGTAGATACGACCGGCGTCCGTCGCCTTTGGCAGGACAGCGGTGGTGTCGTTGACGACGCCGATGACTTCAAACCACTCGTACTTGGCGTTGCTCTGTTGAGGAGACATGGCCGCGATGCGCTCGCCGACGGCTCGCCTGTCGGGCCACAGACGGCGCGCCACGGACTGGCTAACGACCGCGACGCCTCGTACTTGTCGTGTGTCGCGCTCGTCGAAGTCGCGACCGTCGAGCACCCGCATACCCAGGGCCTCAAACGTCCCCGGAGAGACATCGAACCGTTGAACGGGCAGGTCGTCGGTGCGGCCCGTCGCGTATGCGACCTCGGAAGTCGCGACATCAGGCGTGGAAGTGGACCGCGTCGGAAGGTACCCGATCAAGCCGGCGTGTACGCCAGGCATCGATGTAATCGTGTTGTAGAGCGTTCGGTAGAGCGCCTGGTGCTCCGCCGCGATTACGGCATCGGGCCGGCGGGTGGTCCTGTCCTCGTCTTCAGGCCTGACGCGCGACAGTGTCAGCACGGTGGCCTGGTCCGGCTCATATCCGAGGGGAATGCCCTCCAACTGACGAAGGGACCGCACATGAACGCCAGTGACGATGAGCAGGAGGAGAGAAAGGGCTACCTGCGGCACCACCACCCAGTGGCGAAGGCGACGCTGGTGCCGGCCGGAATCACGGTAGCCGCCGGCGAGGGCGGAAAGGACATCCACCTTCAAGGCCTGTCGCACCGGCGCGAGTCCGATCAGCAGGCCACTGCCCAGACACACAACAGCGGTGAACCCCACCATGCGGAGATCAAAGCCGGCATCAATCGTGAAGTTGTCCGGCGTGAGCGCGGTGAACAGGTTGACGAGATTCCACGCGAGCAATAGCCCGAGCGCGCCGCCGGCCGACGTGAGCAAAATGGTTTCGGTAAGCAGTTGTCGTGAGAGCCGGAGGGGCGTAACGCCAAGCGCCCGCCGCGTTGCAATTTCGTTCGTGCGCGTCATTCCGCGCGCGAGGAGCAGGCCGGCGATGTTCACGGTGGCAATGACGAGCACCATCACGACAACTACAGACAGTGCGGCGGCGACACGTTCAGGGACGATCGTGCTGCCGAACTCGTGGGGAAGCCGGACGTCGTTCGCAGACCTGACGAGATAGTACGGCACGCCTGGAGGTAAGGCATACTGCGGCCGCACGAGCCGGCCCGCTTCATTCTCCCGATCACCCAGGATGTTGGCGCTCAGTTGCGCTTGTTCCGCCGTGACACCGGGCTTCATGCGGAAGAACGCGCTCAAGCCCGCGCGAGGGCTGACCTGCTCGCCAACCATCCACCAGCGGGAAGGAGTCCACACGCCGGTGAGCCCCCGGAACTCCGGTCCCGTGACTCCAACGACCGGCACCTCGCGTTTGTGAATGCGGAGCGTACGGCTGACCACACCAGGATCTCGGCCAAATCGCTCGCGCCATAGCGCATCGCTGATGACGATGCCGGCGTCAGGATTCGTCTGGTTGTCGTCGGCGGTGAACGTGCGCCCGATGATGGGGCGCACGCCGAGCACGTCGAAGTAGTTCGACGAAACCCACTCGCCCCATGTGCGCTCGGTCAGGCCCTCGACTTCGATATCGCGTGCAATGCCCCAGTAGGAACCGAGCGCGGTAACACCAGGATTGCTCTCAAGGAATTCCTGTCGCTTCGGCCCGTAAAACGAGACGGGCCAGACCGTGCGGTTCCATTGATTTCGATAGATGAACGCGACCTCTTCCGGTTTCTCAATCGGCCACGGTTTGAAGAACACCGTGTAGACCACGCTGAAGATGGCGCTGTTGATGCCGATGCCGAGCGCGAGCACGCCGACCGCCAGGGCCGTGAACGCGCGATGGCGCTGCAACTGCCGGATGCCGGACCGAATGTCGTACCAGAAGCCGCTCATCGTTTCCCCCTCACCCCGCATTGCAGTTTCTGCGCAGATCCGGACACCCGGCCGGACGCCGACGATACCATCGCTGTGACGGAAGACAAGTGAGAAGATGATGCCATGTTGATGTCTGTGATTTCGGTTGTGATGGTGTCCTTGCTATCGGTTTCGCCGGCGGTTCAGGCTCAGGCGCCGCGCCTTGTGTCTGCCGCCTGGCTGGCCGAGCATCTGAACGATGCGGACCTTGTGTTGTTGCATGTGGGCACCGCGCGCGACTACCCAACCCACATTCCAGGCGCGCGCCTGATCACACTGGCGGATGTGTCGGTATCGGACGCGAGCGCGACTGGGCTCACGCTGCAGATGTTGCCCGCCGATCAACTGAAGGCGAAGCTCGAATCCCTCGGCGTGTCTGACTCGTCCCGCATCGTGGTCTACCCGGCGATCAATTCAATCCAGTCGAGCACACGCGTGATGCTCACGTTGGACTATGCGGGCCTGGGCAGCCGCGCGTCGTTGCTTGATGGTGGCCTCACCGGATGGGTGGCCGCGGGCCGGCCCACGTCCGATGTGACGCCGCCGGCCACGCAGGGCAGCCTGAAGCCGCTGCAGATCCAGCCACTGGTGGTGGACGGCGCGTTTGTGCGGGAGCATCTGACGAAGCCCGGCTTCAAGATCGTGGACGCGCGCGCGAAGACGCTCTACGACGGCATGACCACCGGCGGCAGCGCCGAGCGCCCGCACAAGACCGGCCACATCGAAGGGGCCGTGAACGTGCCGTTCAGCGAGATCACGAACGGCGCATCGCAGTTCAAGACGGTGGATGAACTGCGCGCCTTGTTCACCGCTGCGGGCGTCAAGCCCGGCGACACGGTGGTGGCGTATTGCCACATCGGTCAGCAGGCCACCGCCACCATTTTCGGCGCGCGACTGCTCGGGTTCCCCGTGCTGCTCTATGACGGGTCGTTCGAAGAGTGGTCACGGTTACCGAACGCGCCGGTGACCAATCCGTCAGTCAAGGGTGGAGGAAAAGACGTCGGTGTCTTTGGGTGGTGAAAAAACTATTGTCGGGAAATCAGGGAGTCCTGACGAATCGTCAACGGCTCGTCTGCGCGCCCTGGCAGGCGCACGGTGATGGACGCCTCGAAGAGGGAGCCACCAACCGCAAGCGACGGACTGACCAGCGTCGCGTCCGACGGCGCAGTGATGCCGAGGTCTGCCAACGTCAATGCAAAACGGCCGCGGGTCTTCCGGAACGCCATCTGCGCGTCGTAGACCTCGTGCAACCAACGCCGTGCCGGCCACGTGCCATCTGGGCGGAAGGTAGCGCTCCCTGGCTTCGCACTGGAGAACTGGACGTATCCCCAGCGCTCAGGGCGATGCATGTTGATCACGTGCTGGGGCGACCACACCCAGTTGTCTTCTTTTGTGTCGGGGATCTTCGCGTACGCCCCGGTCGATGGATGAGGCGGCTGTAGCTGCCACTCAACGCGCGAGAAGTTGACCCGCCACTGATCGCCGTCAACCGGCGGCGAGGCCCGGCGCGCCAGTTCGCCGAGCGCCGGCCAGGGCAGCGCGAGTTCCACAGACCATCCCCGGTCGATATCGCGCCCGTCATTCAGCGTGCCGTCCAGATGCACCGCTGACTTCAACCCCGCAATCTCCCACCCATTCACCGCCTTCCCGTCGTCTTTGTACGGCTTCGGCAGCAGCAAGTCCCACGTGGTTCCGAGTGCGTTGATCTCAAGCTCGTAGTACTCGTGGTTGTCGCCGTTGGGATCGATGAAGATCTCGAAGTCATGGTCGCGGAAGATCACCGAGTCGTGTGTGGTGAGCGTGGCCCAGAGGTGTGGCTCCTTCATGTCGGCGCCGACATAAAAGTACGCGTCGTCCCACAACATCTTCACGCGCGTGTCGAAGCGCGGCCGCGGCCGCGCTTCGCCCTCAATGTCCACGAAAGTCTCTGACCACGGTGCGTCGCGCCAGGGGCCATCGTCGAGACGGCCATCGATGGTGAGCGGGGCAGTGGCGCGATACGCCACGTAGCCCCGGGGATGGTCCGACGGCGTTTGCCCGGCGGACACAAGGAGACCCGACAGCATGACTGGGAGCAGGACCACCGCCTTCTTGGTGGCCATCACCTGCGAGGCTGTCATCCCCGTGCCACCTTCGCGAAGAGCTTCAGTTTCTCGTCGCTGAGGGCGCCAAGGTCAAAAAGCGACACGCCCGCCGCGCCGCCGCCCAAGGCCATCTCGACACTACGAGTGAAATCAGTGCCGCTGAGTGGACCGATGAACAGGCCTGAGTAGACCGGTGCCTTCACGGTACGCGTCGCTTCTTCGGTGTACTGCTTCACCCACTCGGGCCCCGCTTGATAAAACGTGTGGTACAGCATCGGGAAGAACGCATCGAGACTGAAGCGTCCCCAGTCTTGCCGCACCATCGTTCGAGCGAGACTCGGCCCGGGAAACACCGCGGCGCTGATCTGTTTGCCGCCGGCCTTCGCCGCAGGCACCAGAAAGTTGTTCACCAAATCGACCACCGTCTTCAGCCGATATTCGAGCCACTCTGGTTGGCTCTCTGGATCTGTGAACGTCATCGGATCCACACCATGCGTGGACTTGAAGGCGCTGCGACTCAGCTCCGTATAGCCGTAGTCGTACGGCGGATAGACCTTGTCCTGCACGATGCCGTATTTCGCCCACAGGTCAGACGGCAGGATGGCGTCGGGATGCCGGATGTAGTCCAGGTGAACGCCCGTCAGGCCCGGCACCGCGGCCAGTTCCCGAACGGTATCGCGCACGAAGGCCCGCACCTCGGGATGCGCCGGGTCCAGGAACTTGTAATAGTCCACGTACGCCGGCTTATTCACGGCCGACTCGCCCTTCGCGTTGACGTTGTACCAGTCGGGGTGATCGCGAATGACGGAAGGGAGCAGACACGGCATGCACCACATCCACGCATGCACCTCCAGACCCGCGCGCGCGGCCATCGGGATCGCGCGCTCCAGCCACGGACCACGCACCGGCAATCGTGTGCTGCCCCAAAGCGCGGTCGATCCGTTGTAGACCTCCGGGATGATCCCGGCGAAGCCCGCTGCCTTCAGCTGATCAAACTGCCGCGCCCACTCATCGTCTGACCGCGTGAGCGACGGTCGCATCCAGACGTAGTGCTTCTTCGGTTGCACCAACCCGGCGAACGGCACCGCCATCGCCGCGAGCCCAGTGGCCTTCAGAAACGTCCGTCTCTCCATTCAACATTCCACCATTCCCAGGACTCTGGACTCTGGACTCTGGACCCTGGACCCGCCTCCGCGCTCTGCGCTATGGCGGGGCAAGCCCTGGACCCTGGACGTGCTCAGTCGCGCAGCGCCGCGACGGGATCGATGCGCGTCGCGCGGAGCGCCGGCACCATCGCCGCGAGGAGCCCGATGGTGATCGTCGCCAGCCCGGCCACGATGAACGTCGTGGCGTCCAGCGTAGCCACGCCAAACAGCAGGCTCTCGATCGACTTGCCGAGAAGCGCCGCGCCGGTGAGGCCGAGTACGACACCCACCATCACCACCTTCGCGGCGCCGAGCACCACCATCTGGAATGTGCCGCCGGCATCGGCGCCAAGCGCCATGCGAATGCCAATCTCCGTGGTGCGCCGCGTCACGGCGTAGGTGACAACTCCATACACGCCCAGCGCCGCCAGCAGCGCCGCGCACAATGCCAGGCCGGCCAGCAACGTCATGTTGAAGCGCGGCTGGGCCACGGAGGCCGAGACCCGATCCTCGATCGTTGTGATCTTCGCGATGGGCAGCGCGGAATCGATTTGCATCATCTGCGACCGGATCGCCGTGGCCACCGCACTCGCCGGCTGCGTGGTCGCCACCACTACCTGCATCTCGCTCAACGCGAACTGGAAGTAGGGCACAAACACCTCAGGCTCGGCCGAAGAGGCGAGTCCGTCGTGTTTGATGTCTGTCACCACACCGACGATGCGCAGGTCGCCGGCCATGGGGATCTTCACCAGCTTGTCGAGAGGACTCACGCCCTGGAAATAACGCTTCGCGACCAGCTCATTGACGATGGCGACTTTGGCGCCATTCTCGCGCCCATCGAAATCGTCAAACGCCCGGCCATCCACCAACTTGATTCCCATCGTCTCGAAGTAGCCGGACATGACCGCGCGGTATCGCGCGCGGGGCCGCTCAGACGGCGACGCTTCTGCCAGGCCGTCGATGGTGAACGGCAGCTCGAACTGAACGCCAAGCGGACTCATCGGAAGCGCGGAAACCGCCGACGCACTTTCCACACCCGGCATCACCTTTACGCGTGACACGAGGTCGTCAAAGAACTGCTTTTTGGAGGCGGACGGGCCGTAACGTGACGCCGGCAACACGATGTGCGCGGCGACGATACCTGAGGTGCGGTAGCCCGGATCGACTGATGTCAGTTGGACGAAGCTGCGAATCAGCAGTCCGGCGCCCACGAGCAGCATCAGTGCCAGGGCCACTTCGGCAGCCACCATCGCGTCTGAGAGACGTCGCGCAGACCGGCTGGCTGAAGCGCCTCGGCCGGAATCCTGGAAGACCTCCACAAGATGCGGTCGCATTGCCCGCCATGCCGGGAAGAGCCCGAAGATGAGTGCGGCCACGATGGACGTGATGGCGGTGAAGGCCAGCACAGACCAGTCGAGGCCGATATTGTCGGCGCGTGGCACGTTGGCGGGAATGAGCGGGCGCAGCGCGCCGATGCCCCACCAGGCGAGCAGAAGTCCGGCCAGGCCGCCAAGGCCCGCAAGCGAGCCGCTCTCGACGAGCGAGCGTCGCAGCAGCGCCCACTGGCTGGCGCCAATCGCCGCGCGCACGGCGAATTCCTTCGCGGTCCTCGCCGAACGCGCGAGCAGCAGGTTGGCGATGTTCACGCAGGCGATCACGAGCACCAGGACGACCGCGCCGAACAGTACCCACAGCGTGTTGCCGATGTCGCCCACAACCTGTTCATGTGCGGGGACGAGTGTGACGCCCCAGCCGGCGTTGGACTCGGGGTTGTCTTTCGCGATGGTCGCGGCGATCCGATCCATGTCCGCCTGCGCCTGTTCGATGGTGGCGCCGGGCTTGAGCCGGCCGATCGAGTTGTACGTGCGGTGCGGGCGGGAGGCGAGCGCGGCCGGATTCACCGTGAGGGGCGCCCAGAGTTCCACCTCCGCATCACCCGCGGGAAACTGAAACTCGCGCGGCATCACGCCGACGATTTCGTAGCTGGCGTCATCCAGATTCAGCGTCCGGCCAAGCACGGACATGTCCTGGCCAAAGCGTTTGGTCCACGCCGCATGGCTCAGCACCACCGTCTTCGCCGAGCCGGGTTGTTCTTCGTTGGGCGTGAACACCCGGCCGATCACCGGCGCGGCGCCGAGCACGGTGAACATGACTGGTGAGACATCCACGGTGGTGATGCGCTCGGCATCGTTATCCGTCTTGAGTGTGAATCCCTTGTAGCGCCAGATGGCCAGGCTCTCGAATGTGGTGGTCTGGTTGCGCCAGTCGAGGTAGGTGGCCGACGACACCTGCGCGCGGTCCTGCGCCAGCGTCTGGTTGTTTTCCCACGCCACCACCAACCGGTCGGGTGCGGCGTAGTCCAGAGGGCGCAGCAACACTCCGTTGAGCACGCTGAAAATTGTGGAGTTCACGCCGATGGCCAGGCCAAGAGTGAGGACCACCACTGCGGCAAAGCCCTTGTTGGCCGTGAGGAACCGCCACGCTTCGTTCAGATCATGCTTCATGCGCCGACGGTATCACACGGCAGTGGTGCCGATTCTTGTGTAAAGCGGCCACCGGATCAGAGCTGGTGTCGAGGCGTTGGGCCACAGCCGGGTGAGTTCGGCCGCGAAGTCCAGCATCGGGTCCACCCGTTCCGCCTGTCGGCACCGGGCGACGGCCGACCACGTGCCGACGTAGCCCAGCAGGTCGGCACGCGTCCAGGTGACGGTCATCGCAAACTCCGGCGCCTGAACTGCAATGAACGGAAACGGCAGCGAACGGTAGCGGTCGTCCACCAGCTCACGTCCCACGGGCCAGTGGTGCCCGAGCCGGTCGTACTGGAAACGGCGAATTGCGTCATCAAGGTCGGGTTTCCCGGTCTCCGCCAGCACGTAACACCACAGCGCGATGATGCCGCCGGGTTTCAGCACGCGCCGGCTCTCGGTATAAAACGCCGGCAGGTGGAACCAGTGCGCGGCTTGCGCCACTGTGATGACGTCGCACGAGTGGTCCGCCAATCCGGACGCGTCGGCGGGCGCCACGCGATAGTCGATACGGTCGTGGGGGACCGCTTCGGCAATCTGCCCGGCGCTGGCATCTGTGGCCACAACCCGATCAAAATGCCGCGCCAGCATCGCCGCCGCCTGTCCCGAGCCGGTGGCGCAGTCCCAGACCAGGCCACGCGCCGGGGCCGCCGAGGCCAGGAACGCGCCAAGGGCATCCGGGTACGACGGGCGAAACGCGCCGTATGCGCCGGCCTGCGCGGAAAAGTGGTCGGCAAAGGACATGCGGCCATTGTGTCCTGCCTCGCGTGGCACAGGGGGCCTGAATGTTCCTATGATGAATGGATGAAATTCACAGTTTCAATGGAGGGCCAGTGCACGACACTGGCTTCGTCCTGGGAAGGCAACGCACCGTGCGCGTCATAGGGTCGCTGCTCTTGTTCGGTTGTGTGCTTGCGGCCGGCGGCGGCGTTCGCGCGGACGATCCGGTGCAGAGCCGGTGGCGTCCTGATGATGTGCGCATCGACGGGGTGATGACCGACTGGACGGACCTGACATTTGTCTCGAAGGAAGTGGCCCTGGGCGTGGCCAACGATCGCGAACATCTCTATTTTGTGGTCGTCACCAGCAACCCTGCAGTGACCACGCAGATCATCCGCGCGGGACTTTCGGTGTACGTGGATCCGAAGGGGAAGCGGGGACAAGGCTTTGGCGTTCGCATTCCTCCCGTGGGATCGCGCCTGGCGCCGGGCA
Source organism: Acidobacteriota bacterium (assembly GCA_016716905.1). Lineage (NCBI taxonomy): Bacteria > Pseudomonadati > Acidobacteriota > Acidobacteriota bacterium. Next base: position 1,561,167 of record JADJUS010000004.1, read on the forward strand.
CCCCGGCGCCCAGACCCGATGAGCCCCCGCTGCTGAGCTACTTCGACATTCTTGGCCCGGGTCGCGACGACCTGCGCCGTGTGATGGTGGAGGAGCCGTCGGGGGTGGCGCTCAGGATTGGCAGTCACGACGGTGCGTTTTTCATGGAAGTGCAGGTGCCCTTTGAAACCGGCGCGAGCCGCCCGTATGCCCCGGGCATCGATCTCACAAAGGGCGTGGCGGCCCTCGGCATCGTCACACCGGAGCCACCCCGCACGCCGTCTCGCGGGGGCGGCCGTGGCGGCCGCGGCGGCGGAATGGCCGGGGGCATGGGCGGGGGCCTCCCGACTGGGGGCTATCCTTCTGGAGCAATGCCCGGCGGGGGACCCGAACCCGCGAAAGGCAAGTCCATCGACATCTGGACAACGGTCAAGTTGGCCACGACGCGCTGACGCGCGGCGTAGCGTCGTTGTCAGTTTTCAAAAGAATGGAGCGGGAAACGGGATTCGAACCCGCGACTTCGACCTTGGCAAGGTCGCACTCTACCACTGAGTTATTCCCGCGTCAGAGCAGTCTTGTGAGTTTACACAAAGGCCACCGTTCAGGGCAAGACTCCTTATGTCGCGGGGAGCTTTTACAGGCATTTCGTAGGGCGGCCTGGGCCTCAAGGCCGCCGTTCTGATAGACTGCTTCCCGAACGATGACTGTCCGCACCCGTCTCGCGTGTCGCTGTTGTTGTCGGGCCTAGTGCCTGACTGACGCGAGTCTTCGTTCGCCTCCATCAGTCAGTTTTTCCCAGAGGGCGCCGTCGCCAAGCGGTAAGGCAGAGGTCTGCAAAACCTCCATCCCCGGTTCGATTCCGGGCGGCGCCTCCATTAATTGATCGCTGGGGGCCCCTACGCCCCAGCTAGCTCCACCCACCTCCGCGAAGACGCTATGGTGGGTTCCGCGTTTGATCGCCGGCGTTTGCCCCAGCTAGCTTCCGCAACCTCCGCCGAAGGCCCCGAGCCTGTCGAGCTACATCCCGTCCTCGTAGGGCGGCCTGAATCTCAAGGCCGCCAAAGGGCCGCGGCGTTGAGACCCACGCCGCGCTACGAAATTCGGTGGGCGAAGACGCTATGACCCCAGCTGCCGTCGGCGATCACCTGATCACCGATCCCCCGGGACCACGGGACCCCAGGACCCCGACGATGGCGCGCGAGAGAGTTGACGCGCCCACGCCGGCGCGATGACCGTCAGCCCCTTGCGAGTCTTCACCTCGATGCGCGGCCGCACCGTGAGGGGTTCGGCCGACTCAAACGTCACTTGATACGAAGACAGCAGCGCACGAGCCAGGCGGCCGCCTGCGAGCGCGAGCGACGCCACGTCGCCCACGCGCTCGTGTCGTCCACCGACCGCGTCGTGGATGAGCCACAGCGATTGATCGGAGCCGCGGCCGGTCTCCACCGAGCCGAGCAGGATGTCTGCACCAACGAGGGCGTTTGCCACATCTCCAAGATACTGCTGACTCGCGGTGCGCCGATTCAACGACAACACAAGGATGACCCGCCGCCGGTTCTCTTCCTTCATCAACGCCTCGGTGGCGGCGCGAAGTGTATCGATCGGCGGAGCCGTCTGCGGCGCCTGAAAGAACACCGACACGCGCCGGTTGTGTTCGGCGGCGGCCGCATTGGCGTCCTGCATCTCGGGCACCGTGGCTCCCGCATCGCCAAGGATCATCCCCACACGCACGCCTTCGGCCATGCTTCGAAACTGCTTCAGCACTTCAGTCAGCGCCGCGCGCGCATCCAGCACTTCGGTGGACTCCACGCCATCCATGATCAGGACGATCGACACAGGTCTCGTGTCCAGCACCGCGCTCACCGCCTTCAGTTCAGACGCACCCACCTTCACGGTGAAGTCGGCTGCCGTCAAATCCTTCACGGGCCGGCCGCGCGAATCGCTCACCGATGCCGACATTTGGAACGGTGAAGCCGGTGCCTGCGAGCCTGGGTCGGCGTTCAGCGGCACCAGCATGACCACCGCCGTGGCCATCGTCATCACGCGAAAGTCCATAGGCCTCCGAGGATACATGACAGTGACGCTCGGCGCGGCTAAAGCCACGCCCTACGTCAGCGCACTGAACAGGAGGGTGGCGCGCTAGCGCACGGTGCGTTGGCCAATGACGATCTGATGGCCGGCGCCGTCCTCCGCGAGCACCTGAACCACAAACGGGCGAACGGCACCGGCCACCGCGGCAGGCTCAAGCACAAACGACCATGCGGCCTGCGTGGTGTTGTACGCGCGCGAATACTGGCGCGTGATGTCGGGGCGTTCGCCCTGCACCACGACGTTGCCGAGCGGCACCTGTGAGCCGTCAGGCGCCACACGCGCCACCCACACACGCCGCAGGTCGAAGTCGTCCAGCGTCCAGCCCTGCAGAAGTGTCGGCTGGCTGAGAGCGAAGTCCGCTGAAGGTGCGTCGAGCGAACCGAACGGCGGCACCGTATCGAGGTCGGCCAGTGTCCTGATGTGGACCGCGATGTCAGGCAGCAGCACCGACCGTCCATCCACGCGTAGCCGCGCGATGATCGTCTCATCCAGACCCGGCGGGGCGGAAGTTATGGTCACCGCCAGCGTCGCGGGCCCGTCGCCCTGCGCAGGCGTGATCGCGATTGGGGCGCCTGCGGGAATGTCGATGGACCATCGAACGGTCGCCGGGCCATCGAGTGCGATGAGCGAGCCGCCGCCTGGTCGGCTGTTTGCAGTCTGTAACAACGACACACGAGTCGGATCCAGCGACAAACGAGTAGGCATACCGGACACCGGCAGGCCAAGGTCGTGGATCGTGACCTTGGGGCCGAGTGCCGTCTGCGGTGCGGCGTCTTTCCAGCCGCCGAAGATGGCACGGTTGCCAAGACGAGTGACCACCATGTCATGCGTGCGCACCGCAGGTACGTCTCGACCCGCATAATAAAAACCGAACGCGTAGCTCTTCAGGACAAACGGCCCTTCCGCAAACCAGTAGGGCAGGGCCGGCAAGTACACGGTGGTCAGGCCCTGGTCCACCAATGGCGCAAATGCCTGAATGCCCCGGCGCGACAACGAGGCCGCCATCTTCCATGTGGTGGCCTGGTGCGTCACGCTGACAAGGGCCATCGCCGCCAGTAAGGGTACCAGCAGGGCCACACCGAGCGACGCCAGCAGTGAAGCACCGTCCCTCCGCAGTCCTCGCTCGCTGGCTGCTCCGGCCAGGATGCAGATCCACAGACCCGGCAAATACAGGAAGCGCCCGGCCGCCGTGCTTCCGGCAAGCACCGGCAACCAGATCACCGGCGCCAATCCAACAAGGAACGCGCCAAGGCAGAGCCAGAGCAGCGCACGGCGCTCCCTGAAGACCTGCCAGCCGATGATCAAGCCGAGGCCCACCAGCACCGCCACCAGGACGAGACCCGCGCTCGCCGTTGGCGTGAACCCCGGCCGGGGCACCGCCACGAACGCCAGCAGATACCTGCCGAGGTTGGCCACGATGTCGGCATCGGCGACAAGCGTCGGGAAAGAGCCATACGCGCCACCCAGAGACGGCAACACGGAGTGCCGGCACACCAGATACACACCCACACCCGTGGTCACACCGAGGAGGAACAGCCACGGCATGCGCAGGCGCGGCCCCTTGGCAAGCAGCACTGCCGCGCAATACACGGGAAGCAGGGCGCCGCTCTCTTTGGCGAACACGGCCACAAGTGTGGTGACGACCCCGGCGACAGTTGCGACCGCTCGGGTGCCTCGCCCCGGCGCGTCACTCGCCGCCATCATCAGCAGCAAGGTCGACAGCACACCAGAGGTGCTGACCACATCGAACCGCGCGCTCACCCATCCGTAGCTTTCCGATGACCACGGCGACAACGCAAAGGTCGCCGCCGCCACTGCTGACGCGGTCATCGAGAGGCGGAGCTTTCGAGCCAACAGGAACGCGAGCCCGGCGTTGATCAGGTGAATCGATTGCGAGATGGCGAGCGCCGCCTCCGGATGCTGCCAGCCAAACACACCAAACTCGACCTTGGTGAGCAGGAACACCAACGGCCGGTAGAACCCGAACAGGGGAGTGGTGACGATCTCGGCCGCAGTGCGTCGTGATGCCTCTCCGAAGAGGGCGAAGTCGTCAAACAGAAAGAAGTAGTGCGACGACCAGTTCACGTACAGGCCGGCAAGCGCGACCAGCACGAATCCGACTACGAACTGGCAGACGGCCCTGGCGTTCATCGATCAGCGGGGAAGCGGGCGTAGGCCTCACACACGGCGCGCCAAGCGGCTTGCGCCCGGGCTTCGCGCCGTTCGTGCCGATCCAACTGGTCAAACGCGTGCATGTCGATCTCCGGGGCGATCGCCATGTGGATCGGGCTGCGGCTGATGCGCCGCGGCTCTCCGATCTCCACCTGCACGGTGTCGGGTGGCGGCATGAAGTGGTACGTGGCCAGCGCCATCGGATAAAAATGAGTGGGCCGCGTGGCACGCTGGGCCATGAGGTGGAACATCTCCACACTCTGCGCATCAAACGGCGCCACGTCCACGACGCCGGCCTTGTTGATGCGATCGCGTCCGCCGCTCGGCGCCACGTAGATGCAGTGGCCACCATCCGAGAGGAGCTGCGTCATCTGCTCCAGCGCCCTGCGGTTGTGCAACTGTTTGGCCGCCTTCTGATCGGGCGGGTGATCGATGTGGCGCTTGGAGAAGATGCACAGCAGGTTGCGTCCCATGCTGAACGGCGCCGTGAGGGGATCGGTGATGACGCGTTCACCCGCGACAAAGATCATCTCGCGGCCGATGGCTGGGAACTCGTCTTCCAGCAGGATGCTGATGGCCTGCGGGTCCGCTTCGTTCTGATGGTTCGCCAGGAAGATGACGTTTTCGCCGGCGGCCAGTTGCGTCGCCACGCGCTGCATCACCTCGCGCCCGGTGAAGGTCGATCGGCTCTTGTCCATCAGCGGCCGCAGGAACTCGACGCCAAACGCGTAGTAGTCGAACGGCGCCGTGATCTGCCGGTGATACGGCTCGAATGTGTGGGGCGCCCGCACCTGCTCTTCCACCAGCTTCACGAACACCGACATCAACCGGTTGGCCGTCTCAGGCGGCTCTCCCGCCTCGGCGACAATCGTGCGGTACGTTTCAGAGACTTCGTGAAGCGTTTGTTTATAGTTCATCTTCAGCCTCGTGGCAGGTCTTTCGACACTGCCGTGCGATAACCCGTCACAGTCAGGTTCCAGGACGCGTCCACCTCAACAAGGGTGTATGCGTTTCGATCCGGCCCGGAGCCTTCGACCACGGCCTTTTGTGTGTAGTAGTGGATGCCGTTCACCCGGGCGTACGCACCCGCGTGATCGTGGCCGGTAAACACCGCCAGCACCTTCTGCGAACGTTCGAGGACAACTCGGACGTCGGCCGCGTTTTTTACATGAAGGTCGCCTGTGCCATCCAGCCGCTGGTGGGCCAGCACGATCACCGGCTCCCGGGCTGCAGCAAGTTCCCGCCCGAGCCACGCCAGTTCCTCCGCCGGTACCCACGTCTGGCGCCAATCGAAATTGCCGCGGTCGTAGTGCTTCCCGTCCTCAAGGTAACACGCGTCGATCACCACGAATCGAAGCCCGCTCTGACTGAACGCGTAGTAACTCTGATCTTTGGGAATGCCGGTGTTTGTGATGCCGGCCAACATCTGTGGCTTTGAGATGTTGTCCATGTCGTGATTGCCGAGCACATGGTAGGTGGGCCCGCCAAATTGCTGAATCTCCGCTTCAATGGCCGCCAGACTCGCCAGGGTCACAGCCTCCGGCTCCTTCGGCGCCATGTCCTTGATGTCGCCCAGCACGCCAAGGAACGACACCCGCTCACCCCGCAACGTCGCCACCGCCTCGCGCATTTTGGCCAGCGACTCCCGATAGAACCGCGTGCCGAGCGGATTGGCGTCGGCATAGTGGGAATCGGTGACCAGGCCGAAGCGCAGCCGGGTCTGCCCAAGCAGGGGCACGCCCCGTGCGGCCAGGCCCGAGAGGGTACCGGCGGTCATGGCCAGGAAGTGGCGACGATCGATGGTCCACCTCGCGGGCGTCTCGGCCATGTCGAACATCCGGCAGAGTGTACTCCGACCAGGCTGGCGTCGACACCCGCGGCTCGCATTGCGCCGTCCTGCGGCGGGCAGTACGATGACGCCGGGGGGCACCAATGTTCGAATCAAGTACCTTGCTGGGGTCGCTGCGCCGCTCGTGGGGCGAGATGGTCGCGATGCTGCCGGACATTCTGCTGGCGCTGGCGCTGTTGATCGTGGGCTGGCTCGTGGCCAAGCTGATTCGGCGCCTGGCGGTTCGGGTCCTTCGCGCGCTTCACGTGGATGAACTGGCCGACAGAAGCGGCATTGATGATTTTCTGGTGCAGGGCGGCGTCAAGGTGACCACCGTGACATTGCTGGCGGGCACGGTCTACTGGCTGATCCTGGCAGGCGTTTTCATGATGCTGCTCGACTCACTCGGGTTCCGGGGCGCCGGGGCGTTGGCCGAGCGCGTCGCGTTGTTCGTGCCGAATCTGGTGCTGGCGGCCGGCATCCTGGTGTTCGGATCGTTGCTCGCCCGCGTGGTGGGCGCCCTGATTTTCAGCTACCTGAGCAACATCGGGTCGACCGCAGCCCAGCCCGTGGCCGTCCTGGCCCGCTACGCGATGCTGACCTTCGTGCTGTTCATGGCGGCCGAGCAGCTGGCCATCCGCACCGAAGTGCTGGTGTCGGCCTTCCAAATTGCCTTTGCCGCCGTCTGCCTGGCCGCCGCGCTGGCCTTCGGGCTTGGCGGGCGGGAGTGGGCCGCGCAGTTCATTGCGCGATACACTCGCAAGTAGCCTGAATGGTCGTCGACTGCCACACCCACGTCAACCACTACGAGGACGAAAGCGTCGAGGCCTTGCCACGGTGCCTCGACAACCTCCTGCACACGATGCGTCGGAATCGTGTGGACCAGTCCATCGTCCTGACGTCCTACAAGGTTGTCCCCGGGCGGCCGTCGGCGCGTGCCGTGGTGGAAGCGACCCAACACCTGCCCAACATCCACGTCGTTGCCGGCATTTCGTGGGAGACGTTCAGCCCGGCCGATGTCGAGGAACTCCGCTCGCTGCTCGACGCTGGAGCCATCAAGGGCCTGAAACTGTATCCGGGGTATGAGCCGTTTTATCCGGCCGACCGCAAACTGGCACCCGCCTACGAGCTGGCCGAGGCCTTCGACGTGCCGGTCATGATCCACACCGGCGACACGTTTGCCCGCACAGGAAAGGTGAAGTACTCGCATCCCCTGCATGTCGATGAAGTGGCGGTGGACTTTCCGCGCGTCAAGTTCCTGATTTGCCACCTCGGCAATCCCTGGTTCCGTGATTGCATGGAGGTGGTCTACAAAAACGACAACGTCTATACCGACATGTCGGGTCTGACCCTGGGTGGGTTCACCGACCGATTCGAGGCCTACATGCGGCAGCAGCTGAAGGAGATGATTCTCTGGGGCGTGGAGCCGAGCAAGGTCCTCTACGGCACCGACTGGCCCCTGGCGACGATGGAGTCGTATCTGCAGTTTGTGGACGAGCTGAGGTTGCCGGCACGAGACAAAGACCAGATGCTCTTCGAGAATGCGGCCGCGCTGTTCAAGCTGAACCTCCAGCCTCCAGACCTCAGCTTCCGGTCACTGTTGCGCGGCCTCTGAGGACATCTGACGTCGGCGGCCCATTCGGCTGAGAGCGGGCAAGGCCGCCAGCGACAACACGGCCATCACCGAAAACGCGACGCCATATCCCCACAGCGACGTGAGGCGCCCCACCGCAAGCGCCGACCATGACTCGCACAGGTTGGTGGCGCTCATGCTGGCGCTCAACTGGGTGGCGCCCAGTCGCCGGTCGGTCGCCTCCATGAACAGCGCGTACGACGTCGTGGTGAACGCTCCGATCAGTCCGTAGAACACCATCAGCAAGCCCAGCGTGGCGGCGCCATTGAGCCACGACACGTCTGTCCATCCGACGCCGATGATGGTGATGGCCAGGCCCACCAGGGTGGCGCGCGCCGCCTGCTTTCGGCCCCATCGGTCCGAGAGGCGCCCGGCCGCCATCGCGCCGGCCATCATCGCGGCCACCGTGGGCAGGAAGAGAAAGGCACCCACCTGGGTGGATGAGAACCCCTGGTCGATGAGGAACGGCCCGACGAGAATGCCGACGGCCTCGAATCCGGCGCCACCAACCGCGGCGAAGACCAGGACGAACCAGGTGCCGGGATGCCTCAGCACGTCGCCCAGCGCCGACGTGAACTCCCGGCTGCGGGCGGGCACGGTGTGGGTGGCCGGGTGGACTTCCTTCTCGCCGGCCAGCAGCAGGACCGCCATCGGGAGCCAGATTCCGGCGACCAGCAGGTAGAGGGTGGCGGTGGGGCCGGCCCATGCCCCGATCAGGAGCGCGCCGCCTCCGAACAGCGAGCGCCCGGTCAGCATGCCCACCTGCATCCAGGCGTTGACCGAGCCGAGCCGCTCGGCCAGGTACGATTTGCACCGCGTACGCATCGATGGCCACGTCCTGCAGGGCTGCGGCCGCCGCATGCAAGAACAGGAGCGTGCCCACCAGTGGGAAATTGACGCGCCAGTCAACCGGGATCGTCGCAAGAATCAGCAGGCCCATCACCAGTTGGCTGCCGGCAATCCAGGCGCGCAGTGGCCATCGCGGCGTGCGGAGAATATCGACGAACGGCGCCGCAAGGAACTTCAGCGCCCACGGCAGCACGAGCAGCGAGAGCAGGCCGGTAATGGCCTCGACCTCCACGCCAGCCGCGCGAAGGCGCGTGGGGAGGGCCCACCAGAGAAATCCGATGGGGGCACCCTCGCTGAAGTACAGCGCGGCAAACAGGATCGTCTGTCGACGGGACCGGGTCACACTTCGCGGTCGGCTCCTTCGGCCTGGTACCGAATTCGATAGAGGTCGGCGCGGCGATCCGCCCAGTTGAGGACGGTGCCTTTGCGGCGGTGCCGTCGCAGCATCTCAATGTCCACGTCGGCAAAAATCACGGTCTCGATATTCTCCTGACACTCGGCGGCGATGCCGTCGCGGCTGAAATAGAAGTCCGACGGTGTGAGAATGGCCGACTGCGCGTAGTGGATGTCGGCGTGTTCGACGTCCGGGAGATTGCCCACACATCCCGACAGCACCACGTACACCGGGTTTTCGATGCACCGGGCCTGCGCGCAGTAGCGCACGCGAAGATAGTCGTGCCGCTCGTCGGAGTTGGTCGGGACGAAAAGAATGCGGGCGCCGAGATCGTAGGCCATGCGCCCGAGCTCAGGAAACTGCACGTCGTAGCCCGTCAGGATGGCGATGCGTCCCCGGTCGGTCTCGAAGACGCGCAATCGCTCGCCGGGCTGGACGCCCCACCACCGCTTCTCGTTGGGGGTGATGTGCAGCTTGCGCTGGCTGTCGATCGATCCGTCACGCCGGAACAGGTACGCCGTGTTGAAGAGGCGTTCGCCGTCCAGTTCGAACTGGCTGCCGCCGACGATGTTGATGTGGTATTTGATCGCGAGCTTGGCGAACATTTCGATGTACGGCTTCGTGAGTTCCGCCAGCTTCCGGGCCGACTGCCCGGGCCGATCCGCCGAGATCATTGAGAGCAACTGTGTCGTGAAGAGTTCAGGGAACAGCAGGAAGTCCGCCTTGTAGTCGGACGCGACGTCCACGAAGAAGGCGCACTGCTTTGCGAATTCCTCGAAATTCGAGATGCGGCGCATCTGGTACTGGACCGCCGACAACCGGACAGGGCTCGACGGGCGCAGGAACTGACGCCGGTGCGGCGCGACGTATTCGATGTTGCGCCACTCGAGGTAGGTGGCATACCCACGCGACTCGGAATCGGAAGGGAAGTAGTCGGGGATCAAGCCCTTCATGACGAAGCCGTTGGACAACTGGGGAGTCAGGACCGGGTCCACCAGCGTCTTGCTGATCACGCGCTCCACGTACTCGGGGGCCGACATCGTGTCGGCATACTTGCCGTAGCCGGAAATCCGGCCGCCGATGATGATGCCCGTGAGGTTCCGCTCGCGCGCCAGCCGCTTGCGGGCGTCGTACAGGCGCCGCGACAGCTTCAAGCCGCGGAATTCCGGGTCCACCATGATTTCCGTGCCATACAGCGTGTCGCCGCCAGGGTCGTGGGACCGGATGAACCCACTGTCGGTGATGGCCGACCAGTTGTGCCATTCACTGTGGCCCGACGAGTCGACGATGAGGCTGCTGGCCGACCCCACAATCCGCCCGTCGATCTCGATCACGAACTGGCCCTCTGGAAACACGGTGAGCTGGCTCACGATCTGCTCGTGTGTCCACGGCTTCATGCCAGGGAAGCACCGCAGTTGCAGGGCCACCAGGGCATCAAAGTCGTCAATTGTGGTCGGTCGCAGGCGAACCCGGGTCTCGAAAGTCTTCAGGTGCTGTTCGTCCATCGGTGTCCTCCTGGACTGTTGAGCGGGGTGTGCTCCAATTCTAGGAGATAATCGGCCGTGATGTTCACCCTCAATCGCTCCGCATCGGGATTTGGCAGGGCCGCGATGGTCGCGGTGACGCCGGTCGTGCTCTTCACAATGGTGTCGGCCCAGACCCCGCCGGCCAAACCCATCTTCGAGAACGGCCAGGCCCAGGTGGTGCCGGCATTTGAAGACGCCACGAAATGGATTCGCCACCGGCTGTGGGTAGAGACTGAGTTCGATTCCGATGGCGACCGCAAGCGCGACCGTGTGCACGTGGATGTGACGCGCCAGTTACAAACCGACACGGAAGGGCTGAAGGTGCCCGTGGTGTATGAGTCGTCGCCCTACTTCGCCGGCACGTCCGGCGACCGGAAGTTCCTCTGGGACGTGAAGCAGGAAGTGGGCGTGGATTCGCCGGCACGTACCTCGCAGCCCGAGATCGAGTTCAACGCGGCGCGCACGAGCATTTCCAACTCGCAGGTCGCCGCATGGGTGCCCCGCGGTTTCGCGGTGGTGCACTCCGAGGCGCCGGGCACAGGACTGTCGCAGGGGTGTGCCACGGTCGGCGGCGCGCCCGAACGGCTCGCACCCAAGGCCGTCATCGACTGGCTGAACGGCCGCGCAAAAGGTTTCACGACACCCGATGGCACAGAAGAAGTGAAAGCCACCTGGGCTACCGGCAAGGTCGGCATGACGGGCACGTCGTACAACGGGACCATTCCCCTCGCCGCAGCCACGACTGGAGTTGCCGGGCTCGAAGCGATCATCCCCATCGCACCCAACACGTCGTATTACCACTACTACCGTTCACACGGGCTGGTGCGGCATCCCGGCGGATGGCTGGGCGAGGACATCGACTTCCTGTACGACTTCGTCAACAGCGGCGACCCGGTGCGCCGCGCCGTCTGCAACAAGATCTATCGCGATGGCGAGTTCGTCGAAGGCCGCGATCGCCGCACCGGCGACTACAACGCATTCTGGATCTCGCGCGACCTGCTGCCCCTTGTGGGCAACGTGAAGGCGGCCGTGCTCATGGCGCATGCGTTCAACGACTGGAACGTGGTGCCCGAGCACAGCGTGCGCATCAGCAACGCGCTGAAGGGGAAAGTGCCGTTGCAGCAGTACTTCCATCAGGGCGGTCACGGGGGTGCGCCGCCGATGGAACTGATGAACAAGTGGTTCACGCGGTATCTGTACGGCATCGAAAACGGCGTGGAGAAGGATCCGAAGGCGTGGATCGTACGCGAAACGCCACCGGCACCCGCCGCAGCGCCGGCTCCGGCGCCACCCACCACGGGGCCACCTGCAACCGCGCCCGGCCGCGGACGGGGACGAGGTGCCGCCACACCTCTGCCAACCCCCTATGCCGACTATCCGAATCCGGCAGCTGCGGTTGTCACGCTGCGCCTGGGCGCCGGTGGGGGTGCGACAGGTAATCTTGTGACAGCTGCGACCGCGGCGAAGCAGGGCACCGAAACACTCACCGACAATGTCGAGATGGCGGCGCCGGCCCTGGCGCTTGCGGCGGAATCGAAACACCGGCTGCTGTATGCCACGCCGGAGTTGACCGACGCGGTGCATCTCTCGGGCACCGTACGCGTCACCATTCGCATGGCATCGAGCAAACCGGCTGCGAACTTGTCGGTGTATCTCGTGCAGTTGCCGTGGACCGAAGGGCCGATTGGGACAGCGAACCTGATCACGCGCGGCTGGGCCGATCCGCAGAACCACAAGGCACTCACTCGCGGCGGCGACTACAACTCCCGCGAACGTGGAACGCCACTCAAGCCGGGCGAGTTTGTCACGATGACGTTTGACCTGCAGCCCGACGACCAGATCATCCCGGCCGGCAAACGGATCGGCCTGATGATCTTCTCGAGCGACCGCGATTTCACGTTGTGGCCGCAACCGGGCACCGAACTGACCATCGATCTGGACGGCACCAGTGTGCGCCTGCCGGTGGTGGGTGGCCTGCCTGCATTTGGCCGGGCGACGGGTGCGGTCTCGCGGTAGTATCCGAGGCATGCGACATCGCTGGCTGGTGGTGGCCCTGATTGTGGCGGCCATGCTCCCGCTTTCTGCGCAAAGGCGCCGTGGCGGCGGCTTCAGGATGGGCGGCTTTGTCCCCATGCCCGCGGCGGTGCCCTACGACGCAAAGTTCTCGATCGTGCGTCTCTGGTATGCCAATTACCCCGGGTGGTCCTACGACTATCCGGACATGGAGCAGCACCTGAACCTGATCCTGCCGGAGCTCACCGCGATCACGCCGAGTCCCAACGGCGGCACTGTGCTCAAGATGGACGACCCGGAGTTGATGAAGTTTCCTCTGGCCTACCTGTCGGAGCCCGGCTACTGGTATCCGAGCGAGACCGAGGTCGCGGGCCTGCGCACCTACATCGAAAAGGGCGGCTTCCTGATCGTTGACGACTTCCATTTTCAAGATGAATGGAACGTGTTCGAAGTGGCGATGACACGCGTGCTGCCCAAGGCGCGTATCGTCAGGCTCGACATCTCGCATCCGATTTTTAATACGTTCTTCGCGATCAAGACGCTGGATGTGCCGTACCCGGGGCAGATGGGCCAGCAGGGCTTGATGGGCGAGTTCTACGGCATCTACGAGAACAACGACCCCACCAAACGCCTGTCGGTGGTGATCAACTACAACATGGACATCGGCGACTACATGGAACACTCCGCCGAAGGCATCTACGCGGTTGATCCCACAAACGAAGCATACAAATTCGGAATCAACTACCTGCTGTACGGGATGACGCGGTAAAAGCCGCGGCCTTGAAACCCAGGCCGCGCTACGAAGGCAAGAAGTAGGGCGTCCCTTTAGGGGCGCCAACACGCCACACAGCGCGTTCGTCATGCGCCTGCGTCGTCCGTCACATTTGTTGGGCGCGTGCGCACCGAGTCTCGTCCCAGTCGCTGGGAGTCACTCATGAAACGCGCCTGGCCGATGGTGTTGCTGCTGTCGTTGTCTGTGCTGTCCATCGCTGCGCGTTCGCCGCGGGTTCGTCCGCAATCGGACCACATGGCCGACCTGGTACAGCTGGCGGCGAAGCGGTCGCCGACAGTGGCCGGGCTCCTGAAAATGATTGAAGCCTCCGACGTCATCCTGCAGGTCGAGTTCCGACTGGATAACACGGTGCCGCGCGCCGCGACCCAGTTGGTGACCTCTGCCGGGTTGGTGCGGTACGTGCGCACCTATATCAATCCGCGGTTGCCAACGCGGCGGCGCATCGAACTGCTGGGCCACGAACTGCAACATGTGGTGGAAATTGCGACCGACCCAACTGTGCGGGATGACGCGTCGATGCGCGCCCGGTTCACGGCGATCGGATGGGTCAGCGATGGCGCGGCGTCGTTCGAGACGGCGGCTGCGATTGCCGTCGAGCGGCAAGTGAGGAGCGAACTCAGCGCTCCTGGAACACGCCGTCCCTGATCTCAAACGTGAGCGACTGGCCTCCTGTGCCCGACCACGTCGTGAAGTTGAACGTAGAGGCGCGCGTCACTTTGTAGACTTGAATCGGGTGATAGGTGAGCGGCGTGCCGGCGCGGTATTGCTGCGGCGGTTGGGCGGCTTCCATGAAGTACGCGGTGTTGGGGCCTACGACGGTGGCGGTGCCATCGCGTTCCAGCAGGACGGCCGTCTCACGATCGATCGCCAGCGCACGGGCCGGACGAGCCGGAGTGGCGCCATTCGCCTTCAGCCAGCCATCCTGGTGCAGGCGCGCCATGAAGGCGACGGTGCGTCCAAGCCTGCTTCGTTCCACCACGTGGCTGTCGGTGATGAGCCCGTCCAAGTACTTCAAGGAAAGGAAGTCCTTGTCGAGGGTGATGTCCGGCGACAGCGGATCGGCCAGCGCCTGCGCTGTGGTGATCGACGCGCGCATGGCGGAGTACGAAAACTCACTGAGGATCGCCAGTCCGGCTGACGTACCGCCGACCGGCACCCCACGGGCCGCGGCCGCGTTGACCATCGTCTCCACCGGTGAGTCTTTGAAGAACGTGACGTACTTGCTCTGATCACCGCCGGCGAAGAAGATCGCCTCGGCGCGTCCCAGGCGTTCCAGGAGCTTCGGGTCAGACGACGCCTCGCGAGACTTGACGACAAAACTTTCGATCGAGTCCAGGCCACCGATCTTCATGGCGAAGGGGTGATAGCCGTCGGCCCCGGACGCACGCAGCACCACGATGTCGCCGCCGCCCGCATGCGCGAACAGCCACTTGAACGCGTCAGGCTGATCCGTCCCGCCACCCGCCAGCAACACTCCACCGGTGGTGGCCGGCTTCACATCCGCTTCGTTGCCGGTCAGATAGTGGTCATACAACTCGCCGCGCGTCACCGTCGTCGGCCACGCCGGCTCCTGGGAGGCCAATGGCCCGGCGATCACACACGCCACAACAGCTGCGCGTAGCACCAGGCTGCGCTTCCACGTCATCGGTGCAAACATCTGGCCCCCAAGCCCTTCTGTCGAAACCCCGCTGCGTCGCTGAAGGAGTCCAGCGGTGCCGGCAGGTCAGTATCAGTCTTGACGTCGCCCGAGACAATCCCTCGAGGTGCCAGGCGCTCCACCCACTCGTCCCACCAGGGCGTGACCCCACGAGCCAGGGGTTCGAGGATGACCAGCGTCACGCCTCGACCCAGCAGTTGATCGATGGCCTCAAGCAACTGTGCGCGTTCGGGCTTCGCCAATTCGTTGATGGACCATCCGGCGATCACGCCAGTCCTGGCGAGCACCGCGTCGCTCTGCTTGAGCAGGTTCCTGGCGGCCGCCACCAGGTCGCCGCGAGTGGCCTGGCCCCGAAGGCCGAGTGTGCGCCAGTTCCAGCGAGCCTCATCAAGCGCCCAGGGATGCGCGTCAATACCGGTGATGAACGGCGGCGTCTCGTGCAACAGCGCCCACGCCGCACTGCACACGCCGGTGCCGCATCCGAGGTCCACGAGTGATGACATGTCCGTGCGCACGCCAAGGTGCGCAATCGCCTCGCGTGTCGTCAGCAGGTGGACCGGTGCATAAAAGAGTGCGAACGCCGCGCGCTTGCCGGCCGAATCCAGGGGTGACCGCTCGGGCAACTGGCTGCGTCGTTCCACATAACGCGCCGAGAGCGCACGAACGGCTCGCGTGAATTCCTGGCGCGTCAGGTTGGCCATGTGGCGCGCTTCGAGCGCCACAAGCCATGTCGTGAGTCTTGGGTCCGCAATCATCGCGCGGGGCGCGCCTGGGTATAACGCGAGGGAAGGGCGTGGCCCAACGCCGGCACGAGCGCCAGCGCTGCGTCCGAGACCGCGTCGATGGCGATGCCCGGCTCGATGCCGAGGCCGTTCAGCATGTAGACCAGATCTTCTGTGGCGAGGTTTCCCGTGGCTCGCGGGGCGTACGGACATCCGCCAAGGCCACCGGCCGACGAATCGAACGTGGTGATGCCAAACTCAAGCGAGGCCAGCACGTTGGCGAGCGCCATGCCGCGCGTGTCGTGAAAGTGCAGGGCGACGCGGTCGGCGGGAATGGCCGCAAGCAGACGCGGCAGCATCGCCTTGACTTGGCCGGGATGGGCCACGCCGATCGTGTCGCTGACCGCCACTTCGAAGACTCCGATGTCGAGGAGTCGCTGCGTCAGCGTCACCACGCGTTCGACAGGCACGTCTCCTTCAAACGGGCAGCCGAATGCGGTCGAGAGGTAGCCCCTGACCCGGAGGCCTGCGGTTGTGGCCATCGAGGCCACGTTGCGGTAGGCCTCGAACGACGCGTCGATCGATCGATTCGTGTTGCGCTGGCTGAATGTCTCAGAGGCAGCAAGGAAGATCGCGATGTCGGTGACGCCCGCCCCGATCGCGCGCTCCAGCCCATTCACATTAGGGACCAGCGCCGAATACCTCACGCCCGGTTTCCGCGTGATGCCCGCAAAGACATCCTCTGCGTCGTCGAGCTGCGGAATCCATTTCGGGCTGACGAAGGCCGACACTTCGATCTCGCGCAGGCCGGCAAGGCTGAGTCGATCGACAAACGCGATCTTGTCCGTTGTGCTGATTCGCGCGGCTTCATTCTGCAGGCCGTCGCGCGGGCCCACCTCCACCACCGTCACCGTCTTCGGCAATGTGGCCACGGCCTATTCCAACTCCACGAGCACCGCCGCCGCAGGCACCAACTCGCCTTCGCGACAATGCACGGCTTTCACTTTGCCGTCACGAGGTGCACGCAGCGGCATCTCCATCTTCATGGCTTCAACCACCACCAGTGGGTCGCCCTCCGACACCGCGCTGCCCACTTCCACATGCAGCCTGATGACCGTGGCCGACATGGGCGCCCTGATGCTGTCGTCAACCACTCTGTGCCGCACGCGCGACGATGCGGGTTCCACCTGCCACTGGGTTGTGGCGCCATCAACACCGGTCCAGACGCCGTCAGGTGCTTGCACGCCCACGGCGGTTCGCCCAAGGCTTCCGTCTGTCTTATGGGTAATCGACCACCGGCCGTCAGGGCGCGCGGTGACAATGAACTCGCCTTCAACGCCGTCGATGGTGACGACAGAGCCTTCCACGCTGGCGAGCCAGTCGCGGCGGCCGTCGCTGAGTCGAAAGGCCGTCGCCATCGCTACCACGCCACCTTTCCAAGCGACGACCACGGATCAACGCCACCCGACACGCGACCCTCGGCCACCGCAGGCTTCGCAGCGCCAGTGAGAGACAGCATCGCGGCCAGAGCCACTTGCGCGTGCATGTCGTTGTCAGCGGGCGGCGCCGTAAATTCAGCCAGATGTTCTTCGATGAAGCGCGTGTGTGTGCGGCCGGCGCGCACCTCGGGATTGTGGAGCAGCGCCAGCAGGAACGAGATGTTGTGGCGAATGCCGAGAATCTCAAAGGACCGCAGCGCGAGTGCGGCTCGCGCCCACGCGGCGTCGCGGGTCTCTCCAGACGTGATGACCTTGGCGATCATCGGGTCGTAGTGGACGGAGATGTGCTGGCCTTCGGTTACGCCGGCATCCACGCGAATGCCGGGCCCCTGGGGCTCGCGGTAGCGGAGGAGTGGCCCCGCCTGTGGCAGGAAGTTCGCAAACGGGTCTTCGGCGTAGACGCGGCACTCCACCGCGGCGCCCCGCATCGTCACATCGTCTTGCCTGAAGGGGAGCGGCTCACCGGAGGCCACCAGTAGCTGCGCGCGCACCAGGTCGAGGCCCGTCAGCATTTCGGTGACCGGATGCTCCACCTGCAGCCGCGTATTCATCTCGAGGAAATAGAAGTCCTCACCCGATAGCAGAAACTCGATCGTGCCCGCGTTGACGTAGCCCACCGCGGCGGCGGCAGCCACCGCTGCACGCGTCATGCGCTCGCGCAGTGCGGGCGTCATGGTGGGACCCGGCGCTTCTTCGATCACTTTCTGATGCCGGCGTTGCAGTGTGCAGTCGCGTTCGAACAGATGCACGGTGGAACCGTGCTGGTCGGCCATGACCTGCACTTCGATATGCCTCGGCCGATCGATCAATCGTTCGACGTAGAGCGTGCCGTCGGCGAAAGAGCGTTCGGCTTCACGGCGGGCCGCATCAATCGCCTCCGCGCTTTCTGCCTCGGTGCGGACGATTCGCATGCCCTTGCCCCCGCCGCCGGCAGAGGCCTTGAGCAGTGCCGGATATCCCACCTTCGCGATCGATGCGAGAACGGCCTCCGCGCCTTGACCGGTTGGCGTGTCTCCGGGCACCACCGGCACGCCGGCTTTCGACACGGCTTCCCGGGCCGCTGTCTTGGAGCCCATGCGCTCGATGACCGATGACGATGGCCCGATGAAGGTGAGGCCGCGTTCTTCACACGCGCGAGCGAAGCCGGCGTTTTCAGAGAGGAAGCCGTAACCGGGATGAATGGCGTCGGCGCCCGTCCGGGCGGCGGCGTCCAGAATGGCCGGGACGCGCAGGTAACTGGCTGATGCTGCGGCCGGACCGATGCACACCGCATCGTGCGCGGCCATCACGTGCGGGGCTCCGGCGTCGGCTTCCGAGTAGACCGCGACGGTCTCGATGCCCAGTTCGCGGCAAGCGCGAATGATGCGGACGGCGATTTCACCCCGATTGGCGATGAGGACCCGGCGAATCATGACCGGTTCATGCCTGCCACGACGCGGGCCGCTTCTGGAGGAATGCCTGCATGCCTTCCTGGCCTTCGGCTGACACACGCTGCGTCGCAATCGCGTCCACGGTCTGGTCCATGACATCCGCCGGAGCATGGCCGGCCACTTGGCTGAGCAGGCGCTTGGTGGCGGCGACGGCGCCCGGACCGGCCTTCAGGAACTGCGCGACGTGCCGGTCCACCGTGAGATCGAGCCGGTCTTCGCTGACCACGTCGTGGACCAGGCCAATCTGGTGAGCTCGCGTTGCCGAGAACCGCGCGCCACTGAGGCACAACTCGCGGGCCGCCGAAAGTCCAATCTTCCGGACCACGTAGGGGGAGATCATCGCCGGCAGAATGCCGAGCACCACTTCAGTGAATCCGAACATGGCCGTATCAGCAGCCACGACCACATCGCAGACGGCCGCCAGGCCCGCGCCGCCGCCCAGTGCGGCTCCATGGATGCGGCCGATGACCGGGACGGGCAAGCTGTCGAGCGCCAGGAACATCGCCGCAGCCACTCGCGCATCGGCGAGATTCTCTTCGCGAGAATAGCCAGCCATCTTCGACATCCATTGCAGGTCGGCCCCCGCGCAGAACGACGCGCCGGCGCCTCGCAGCACGACCACACGCACCGACCCGTCGGTGGGCACACTCGCGGCCCACTCGGACAAGTCGTGAATCAGCTCTTCGTTGAACGCATTGCGCACGGTGGGCCGGTTCAGCGTCACCGTGGTGACGGGACCTGGCGAGACGAGAAGTGTCGACATTGGTGACATCCGCTCTAACGGGATCACATCCTGAAGATGCCGAACCGCGCGTCCGCAATTGGCGCGTTGCACGCAGCCGACAGCCCCAGCCCCAGCGCGTCGCGCGTACGTGCCGGGTCCAGCACCCCGTCGTCCCACAGCCGGGCGGTGGAATAGTAGGGCGACCCTTCGGTGTCGTACTTCTGCAGAATTGGCGCCTTGAGGGCGGCTTCGTCTTCGGCGCTGAACGCCGTGCCTTCACGGGCGAGTTGATCCTTCTTGACAGTCGCGAGCACCGATGCCGCCTGCTCACCGCCCATCACCGAGATGCGGCTGTTGGGCCACATCCACAGCAGCCGCGGTTCATACGCACGCCCACACATGCCGTAGTTGCCGGCGCCAAACGAGCCACCGATGACCACTGTGAACTTCGGCACCACGGAGTTGGCCACCGCGTGCACCATCTTGGCGCCGTCCTTGGCGATGCCGCCGCGTTCGTACTGCTGGCCCACCATGAAGCCGGTGATGTTCTGCAGGAACACGAGCGGAATGCCACGCAGGTTGCACATCTGGACGAAGTGCGTGACTTTCAGCGCCGACTCCGAGAAGAGCACGCCGTTGTTGGCCACGATGCCCACCAGGAATCCGTGGAGCCTCGCGAAGCCGGTGACCACGGTTGTGGCGTAGCGCGCCTTGAACTCATCAAAGCGCGAGCCATCCACCATGCGCGCCAGCACTTCACGCACGTCGTACGGGTGCCTGGGGTCGATGTTGACCACGCCGTACAGTTCCTGCGGATCGTACCGCGGCGCTTCCGGTGTGGTCATGTCGAGCGGCAGGTGTTTGGTGGTGTGGAGCGTCGAGACGATCGTGCGCGCCAGTTCCAGCGCATGCTCGTCATCTTCAGCGAGATAGTCGGCCACGCCGGAGAGGCGCGTGTGCACGTCGGCGCCTCCCAGATCCTCGGCCGACACTTCTTCGCCGGTGGCCGCCTTCACGAGCGGCGGCCCGCCCAGGAAAATGGTGCCGGTGCCTTTTACGATGACCGTTTCGTCGGACATCGCAGGGACGTAGGCGCCACCGGCCGTGCAGGAGCCCATGACGATGGCGATTTGCGGGATCCGTTCAGCCGACATTCGCGCTTGATTGAAGAAGATGCGCCCGAAGTGATCGCGGTCGGGGAAGACCTCGGCCTGCAACGGAAGGAACGCGCCGCCCGAGTCAACCAGGTAGACACAGGCCAGGCGATTTTCGAGCGCCACCTGCTGGGCACGGAGATGTTTCTTGACCGTCAGCGGCAGGTACGTGCCGCCTTTGACGGTGGCGTCGTTGGCGATGATCATCACGTCGCGTCCAGACACCCGTCCGATGCCCGTGACGACCCCGGCGGAGGGGGCTTCGTTGTCGTAAAGGTCCCACGCGGCAAGCGCCGAGAGCTCCAGAAATGGCGTACCCGGGTCCAGCAGTTTCTCGATGCGTTCGCGAACCGGGAGCTTGCCCTGTTCCCGGTGTCTGGCGACATATCGGGGACCGCCGCCTTCGCCAACCTGGGCCATTCGCGACTTGAGTTGTTCGAGCAGCGCCAGCATCCGATCGCGATTGGCCACGTACTCGGGCGCAGTGGTTTTGATCAGGCTGGTGAGCGGTTCCATCGGCGCGACCATTGTACAGGCGTGGCGGTCAGGCGAAGTACAATGGCCCCCATGGGAGTGGAAATACCGTGAGTGACCGTACCTCCATCTTGCTCGGCGCCCTGGCGGGCGCCGTCGTGGGCGGCTGCATGGGCTACCTGTTCTTCACCGAGGATGGGCGCCGGCTTCGTGAAGACCTTGAACCCCGACTCGCGGACCTGGCGACCGAAATTGACCGCGCCCGGTCCATGGTGAAGAACGCGCGCGCGGATGTCTCCCCCTTCGGACGCTCGTAGCACCGGCGCACCGCCCGAGACGGCCGGGCCGCCCAGGCCCGTTCGCACGGCCAGGCGGCTGGGCCGGCGACTGGCGCGCAGCCTCACGATCGGCGTGCAGGCCGCCGGGCGAGGCGTCGTGGAGTTCTTCAACAGCGAGAACCTGACGTTCTCGGCCTCGATTGCGTACTACGCGCTCTTGTCACTTTTCCCGTTTTCACTGCTGGTGCTGTCGGTGCTTGGTCAGCTCGCGATGAGCGAGGGGGGATCGACACTGCTGCAGCTGCTGACGCGGGCGATGCCCGCCCGTGTGGAGTTCCTGGCGCAGATCGAGGCCCTGGGCCCGCGCGCCCTGCAACTGGGCGTGATGGGAACACTGGTGATGCTGTGGGCGGCCATGGGAGTCTTTGGCGCCATCACCTCCGCCGTGAATCATGCCTGGGGTGTGGAGAAGCCACGCGGATTCTGGCACCACAAACTGTTTACGCTCCTGATGCTTCTCACCGCCGGCGTCCTGATGGTTGTCGCCCTTGTCATCGTGGGAGCCCTTCAGGTGAGCGAGACCGGATGGTTCAACACCTTGTCGGCGAGATGGCCGCTGGTGGGATGGGTGGAGGGCGTGGTGGTGCGCAATGCGCCGATGCCTCTGTTCATGATGGTCGTGGGGCTGATCTACTACTACGCTCCCAACGCGGAGGTGCGTCTGAGAGACGTCTGGGTCGGTGCGTTGCTGGCCGGCCTGCTCTGGCGCGGGGCATTTGCGCTGTTCACGTGGTACCTGCGGGACTTGTCGCGCTTCAACGTTGATGGGTCGGTAGCCACGGTAATCGCATTCCTGACCTGGGTGTACTTCTCGGCGGCGATACTGCTGTACGGCGCGGAAGTGTCTGCCGCGTATGCGCGCCTGCGGAAGCAGATTCCACAAACAGAACCGGCCGCGCCCGAGCGTGAGCCGGTCGCCTGACCCTCGAAGAGACACATGGCAAACCGTCTTCAGCACGAACGCAGTCCCTATCTGCTTCAGCACGCAAACAATCCCGTGGACTGGTATCCCTGGGGCGATGCCGCGTTTGCCCGAGCGCGCGACGAAAACAAACCCATCTTCCTCTCGATTGGCTATTCGACGTGTCATTGGTGTCACGTGATGGAGCACGAGTCGTTCGAGGATGAGTCGATCGCGGCGCAGCTCAATCGCGACTTCATTTCCATCAAGGTTGACCGCGAAGAACGTCCCGACATCGATCGCGTCTACATGACCTTTGTGCAGGCCACGACCGGCGCGGGCGGGTGGCCGATGACGGTGTTCCTGACGCCCGACCTGCATCCCTTTTTCGGCGGCACGTATTTTCCGCCGACGTCGCGATGGGGCCGGCCGGGATTCAGCGAAGTGCTCACGCACCTGGCCACCGCGTGGAAAGACGACCCGGCCAAGGTGCGAACAGCGGCCGCGGGACTGCTGACGCAGTTGCGCGAGACCGTCGCGTCTGCCGCGCTGCCAACCGTGGTGCCCGTCGCGCCGGTGTCGGCCGTGACCGAGGGCGTCAGCCATTTCACCAAGGCCTACGATCGGCGCAACGGCGGTTTCGGCGGTGCGCCGAAGTTCCCCAGACCGTCGGAACTCCTGTTCCTGCTCGACGCCTGGGCACTCACGCACGTTCACGAAGCGCGGCAGATGACGGTGGATACGTTGCGGGCGATGGCGCTTGGCGGCATTCACGATCATCTGGGCGGCGGCTTCCATCGGTACTCCGTGGACGCCGAGTGGCGTGTGCCGCATTTCGAGAAGATGCTCTACGACCAGTCGCAGCTGGTGCTCGCGAACCTGGCCGCGTCGCAGGCGAGTGGTGACCCGTTTTACGCCTCGGTGGCCGAGGACACGCTCGACTACGTGCGGCACGACCTCACGGCGTCGGACGGCGCGTTTTATTCCGCCGAAGACGCCGACTCGCTGGTGCCGGGCGGTGACGTCAAAAGTGAGGGCGCCTTCTACGTGTTCGCGACGTCAGAGATCGATCGCCTCTTCCAGGCCGATGCCCCGATCGTGCGTCGCAGGCTTGGGTTGGAAGATGCGGGCAATGCGCCGTCCGACCCGCACGGCGAGTTTCGCGGTCTCAACATTCCCTATGTGGCGCAGTCGGTGGATGAGATTGCGGCACGAACAGGCCGCAGCGCCGAGGAGGTGCTGCAGGTGCTGGCCGACATGCGGGGGCGGATGTACGAGGCCCGCAGTGACAGGCCCCGCCCGCACCTCGATGACAAAGTCATCACGGCCTGGAACGGATTGATGATTGGCGCGTTTGCCCGGACGGCCCGGGTCCTGGTGGACAGCCCACGCCGCGATGAGTGGCGCGAGTCGGCGGTGCGTGCGGCGCGCAGCCTGAAGCGCACGGTCTGGAACGACACGGGCCGCACGCTCCAGCGCAGGTTTCGCGCTGGCGAGGCGGCGGTGGACGCCTTCTGCGAAGACTACGCGTGTCTCGCTCATGGGTTGATCGAACTGTTCCAGGCCACCGGCGACGCCGAGTGGCTCGACTGGGCGCTGACCCTGACCGAGGTGCAGACCCAAAAGTTCTGGGACGAGACCGATGGCGGCTGGTTCAGCACCACCGGCGAAGACCCATCGGTGCTTCTGCGGCTCAAGGAAGACTATGACGGCGCCGAACCCGCCGCCGCGTCCGTCACCGTGCGCAACCTCATGGTGCTGGCGCATCTGACCGGCGACCACACGTTCATGGACCGCGCGAAGCGCTCACTCGAGCGTTACGGCACCGAACTGGGCCGCGTCGCACGCGTGATGCCCTACATGGTGTCGAACCTGGCGGCCTGGCACGCACGGGCGTCTCAGATCGTGATTGTCGGCGCGCCCGGTGAGTACCGGCTCGCGCTCGAACGCGTGGTGGCCGGGCGCTATCTGCCCTTCGCCGTGCAACTCACGCTCACGCCCGGGGCAGGGCAGGACGCACTCGCGGGGCGCTTACCGTGGCTCGCGGCGATGACGCCTGTGGACAGCCGCGCGGCTGCCTACGTCTGTGCTGACTTCGCTTGCCAGCGGCCCGTGACCACCGCTGCAGAGCTCGAACGCCTGCTCGACGACCTCGCGGCGCCCAGTCGCGTCATTCTGTAGGCGCCGAGGCGCGCTTTCCCACGAAGATCGTGTGTCTGGGGCCTCCGCGCTTGAGTCGCGCGCGCATGCGATGCACCGTGACCGTGAAGCCGGCCCAGCGCAGTCGCTGCTCAAACTTCCGATCCTCCCAGGCCGACCACACGGCCAGCACACCATCGGGTCGTAGCGCGCGAAGGGCCGAGAGCACGCCGTCGTTGGCGTAGAGCGCGGCATTACCCGTGGCCGTGAACGCGTCGGGGCCGTTGTCCACGTCAAGCAGAATGGCGTCGAACCCCTCCCGATCAAGCCTCATCGTCTTTCCGACATCATCGATGATGACTTTCACGCGCCGGTCGTCGAGCGGGTGATTCGCAAGTGGCCCGAGCGGTCCGCGGTTCCACTCCACGACTCCAGCCACCAGTTCGCCAACCACGACGGATGCGGTGGGTGGGAGCAAATCAAGCGTGGCTCTCAAGGTGTAGCCAAGCCCGAGACCACCGACGAGCACCCGTGGCGATTCGGCGGTGGCGAGGTGTTTGCACGCGAGCGCCGCCAACTCTTCTTCCGAGCCATGGGCCCGGCTCGACATGAGCATCTTGCCGTTGGCCAGGATCACCAGGTCCCGGTCGTGCTCCATCAGGGTGAGGCGCGTGCCATCTGGGGTCTGACTTTCGCCGAGCAATTTCCAGGGCTTCATGATGATGGCGTCACGTCGTCCATTGTGACATCTCACCTTTGACGAGCGAAGCGACCCAAGACATTGGTGCGGGGCATTCAATCGCCTGAAGAGCGTGCCGGCTGCCGCCTGCGCCTGGTCACGTTCAAGGCGTATCCGTCCCGCCGCCGCCTGTTTCGTCCCCGACGGTCCTCAGCCTTCAGTGTGCAGCGCGTGGCCCGGGGCTTGCACTTCGTCTGCCGCAGGACGACGCGCACTTCGCGGTGTCGTGCCCTCAAGGGGAGTCTTGAATGAAGTCAGGGATGAAGCATGGCGTCTGGCTGGTGTGCGGCGCAGGGCTGCTGATCTCGGCGGCCGGGGTGCGCGCCACGGGTGCGCCTCAACTGCCGGCGGCGTATACAAACCTCCAGGTGCTGCCGAAGGACATCACGCAGGATCAGCTCATGGGGGTGATGAAAGGCGCCACACAGTCGTTGGGCGTCCGGTGCTGGTACTGCCATGACGGCGCGGGAGATGACCTGTCCACCTACAATTTCGCCGCCGACACGAAGGAGCCCAAGGCGACGGCCAGGATCATGTTGCGCCTCACCAGTCAGCTCAACAACGCGCTGAAGGATGTGGGACCGCGCAAGGGGGACACGAACAAGATCACCTGCCAGACGTGCCATCGGGGCAATAAGACGCCCGCGAGGTGAGACCAGCGCCGAGGCGCGAGGTAGACGAGCGCCGATCCGCTGGTCGGCGTAATGGCGAAATGTCACAAATGTCCGAAATGGCGAAATGTCGGATAAACCAATGCGGACAACCATTGCAGGGAAGAATGTTCGAATGTCGAAGGCGTGCAATGGATGAATGACCTTGGAGAGGCAGATTCAACCATTGGTCACCAAGGACATTCCCAGATTCTTCACTGCATTGGTTTGTCCGACATTTCGCCATTTCGGACATTTGTGACATTTCGCCATTACGCGCGAAGCGCCTAGTCGCTGCGGAGCGAAGTGTGCGGCGCGACCAGCGAAGCCCGCCTCGCAGGTGACCAACTGGCGAGCAGAGCGACGGCGATCTGAAGCGCCAGGGCCGCGGCGTACCACTGCGGGTCAAGAGCTGTCACGCCAATGAGTGCGGATTGCGCCAGGGCCGCGAGCGCGGCGGCCCCGGCAAGACCAACGATCAGGCCGGGCATGATCAGGCGCATCGACTCGCCCAGTACGAGGCGACGAAGGTCCGGGCCTGTGGCTCCCAGTGCGAGGCGGATGCCGAACTCCCGGGTGCGCTGTGCCACGGCGTAATACGTGACGCCGAACAGCCCGACCGTCACCAACACGACCGCGAGCAAGCCGCAGGTGGCGAAAAATGCGGCTCCGACCCTCGACGGCCATAGCGGCAACTCCATTCGCTGATCCATGGTCTGCACCGTCGCCGGAGGCAGCGTGGGGTCGAGGTCGCGCCAAGTGCTTCTGAGCAAGGCGGCCGCGGCATCAGCATCAACGCGGCTGCGGGCGACAACGGTGACCGGGGCGGCAAGTTGTTCATCGGTGATCGGCCGATAGAGAGACGGCCCGTTCGGCCGGTCGAGGCGGAGCACGATGTCGGCGACGACGCCGATGACTTGGCGTGGGCGATCGGAGGCGCTCTCGTGGATTTGCTCTCCGAGTGGACTGCGGCCGGGCCAGAGGGCCTCGGCGGTGGCGGCGCTGATGACGGCCGTCTCGGCGTCCGCCCCGCTGGCGTCGTCAAACAACCGGCCGGCTAGCAGGGGGATCTCCATCGTCTCGAAGAATGCCGCGCTGACGCCGGATGAGACGACTGAGACACAGCCGCCGTTGTCGCAGTTGCGGCCGTCGGTGGAGAGCAGGCGCGTCTGATTGACCCCAATCTGGAACGGCGTGCGATCGGCCAGGCTGACCTGTTCAACCGCGGGCGCGGTCTTGAGCCTGGACACCAGATCGGTCACGAGCGCACGCTGGCGCTCTGGCGCGATCGAGAAATTGGTTGGCGACACCTGTAACAGCGCCACGTGGCTGGTGTTGAAGCCAAGGTCGGTGCGCAGGCCCGCCACATAACTGGTGACGAACATAAGCGCCAATGTCAGAAAGACGGTAGATCCGGCCACTTGCAGAGAGACCCACCCGCGCCTGGCCCGTGCCGATCCGCCCACTGACCCTGCCGTACCGGCCTTGAGCCAACCGATCGGATTGGTCCGGAACACCTGCCACGCCGGTGTCAGTACCGGCACAGCGGCAGCAACAATGACCAGGGCCGCAGTGAAGGCGACCATGCGCCAGTCCATGGTGAAGTGCAGGCGCTGTGGGATAGGCGCGGGAAGGCTCAAGCCGCCCAGGAGCGCTTCGCTCCAGGCCGCCAGCACCAGCGCGGCGGTGCCGGCAATGCTGGCGAGCACCAGGCCTTCGACCAGAAGTTGGCGCGTGAGTCGCATGCGGCTAGCGCCCAGCGCCGTTCGGAGGCCCAATTCACGCTGGCGCTCGGCGGAGCGGGCCAGGATCAATCCTGCGACATTAAAACAGGCGATCAGGAGC
This sequence comes from Acidobacteriota bacterium, assembly GCA_016716905.1. Classification (NCBI taxonomy): domain Bacteria; kingdom Pseudomonadati; phylum Acidobacteriota; species Acidobacteriota bacterium. The sequence continues at coordinate 1,588,717 of JADJUS010000004.1, forward strand.
ACCAGGCCCACGGCCGCCATCGCCATGGCCGCCGGTGCGCCCAACGCGCGAGCTTCAGGGTGGCCGTCGCTGATGGGGACGTATTGCCCGCGCCGTTCACGGCCCGGCGTTCGACCCTCGGCGCTGACCGTGTCGACACCCCTCACGATGCCTTCCACTTCCGCGCCAATCTGCCGCGCGGACGCGCCCGCCGCCGGCGTCGCCATCATCGTCAGCCACTCGCTGCCTGGCGTGATGGCCAGGCGCAACTGGGCTGAGGCGTCGAGGGGGAACCAGAGATGCGGCTCGAAGATGCCTCCTGGCCCCTGGAAGGAATCGGCCACGACACCGATGACGCTCGTCAGCTGCCCGTTCATGACCGGCCGGATGGACGTCAGGTCTGATGCGGCATTCCAGTGGTTGCGCCAGTACCGTTCGCTGATGAGGATCGGCACGGCACCGGCGGCGGTGTCGGTCGGCGACAGTGCGCGGCCGGCCACAATCGGCGCCTGCACGACCGAGAAGTAGTTGGACGAGACGGCCAGTCCCCACACCTGCTCCGGACCTGCTGCGGCCGCCGCGGCCAGGGGCATCCGACCTTCGGCCACGAGTGCCTCCAGAGTTGAGGTCCTCGCGCGCAGAGCCTCGAACATCTCGAGCGACACACCTGAGAACGAGTCGCCCTGGGGCCCCGCGAACACCCAGCCGTACTTGTCGGCGTTCGTGATGTGGAACGGCCGGAAGAGCAGGGCATTGACGCTGGAGAATGCCACCGTGTTGACGCCCAGGCCAATGGCCAGCGTCAGCACGATCAACGCGGTATGGCCCGGGCGGCGGCCGATGCCTCGCAGCGAGTATTTCAGATCCTGGAGCAGGGAAGACATGGGTTCAGAAGACGGGATGCGGCCTGGGAAAGTTTGGACATTCTTTTGTGGCGGCTATCTGCCGAGGGCCCGCCGCGCCAGTGCGTTCGACGGATTGATGCGCAACACCTCTTCGAACTGTCGAAACGCCTCGGCTGGTTGATTGGTCTGCGCCAGAGCCACCGCATAGTTGAGCCGGGCACTTTCCCACTTGGGCAATCGCTGCACGGCGGCGGCGAAGTGGGGCAGGGCCTCGGCCGCCCGGCCCTGGCTGGCGAGCAGGGCGCCGAAATTGTTCTGCACCTCCGCGGCGTCTGGCATCAGGCGAACGGCGTCGCGATAGTGCGCCACCGCTTCATCCAGCTTGCCGGCCCGCTCAAGAGCGTCGGCCAGTTCGGCGTGAACCGTGCCCAGTCTTCCTTTGGCTTCTACGTGATCCGGCTGCACGCGCAGTACTTCTTCGAAGTGTTCGATGGCGGCGTCTTTACGGCCGGTCCTCGACATCTCGAAGCCGAGCACAATGTTCCCGCGCACCGCATCGCCACCAGTGGCCAGGATGCGCCGCCACAACACTTCGCCATTCTGCCAGTAGCCCAGTTGCGTGTGCGCGGCCACGGCCGCCGCAAGAATCACCGCGACGCTCGCGACCACGGCACCGTAGCGCACACGAGCCATCACCGGCGCCACCAGCCACACAATCGCGATATACAAGCCGATGAACGGCACATACGCGAAGCGATCTGCTGTCCACTGCTGACCCGCTTGCAGCACGCCGCTCACTGGAGCCATCGCGATCACAAACCAGAACCATCCCATCGTCACGTACGGTCGCGTCCGGACCGCACGAACCGCCGCGTATGAAATACCAGCCAGCACCACACCTGCGGCAAGTGTCCAGCCGAGGGGAAGAGGCTCGGGGAAGGCGTAGAGTGCATTGAGCCCCACCGGCCACACTAGCCGGTACAGGAAGGCCCCGTAGCCAAGGATGGCGTAACCAATGCGAGGGCCCAACGGCAGGGCATCAAAGTTCGCCAGCGCACCGGCATTTCCCTGGGTCACTATCGTGAGGACGGAAGCTGCGGCAGCGATGGCCAGCAGCGGCAGTTTTTCTGCTACCAATGTGCGCCATCGCGTCTCACGGTGGAACTGCAATCGCTCGACCGGCCAGAAATCCAGTAACAGGAGGAGCACCGGCAGCGTCACCATCATCGGCTTCGCCATCAGGCTCAGCGCGAAGCACGCGGCCATGCCGGCATACACCGTCACGCGCGGCCTGGCGGTATACCGCACATAGAGGTGAACACTCAGCAATGCGAAGAAGGTACTCAACACGTCCTTGCGCTCCGTGATCCAGGCCACGGATTCCACATGCAACGGATGCACGGCAAACAGTGCGGCGACGACCAGACTCTTCCATGGGGCCCGGGTCATCCGCACGAGCAGGCCAAACAACAACGCCACGTTCGCGGCGTGCAAGGCGATGTTCGTGGCGTGAAACATCGCGGGGCCCCGGCCACCGACCGACACATCGGCCATGTACGACAGCCACGTCAGCGGAATCCAGTACCCCTTGTAGAAGGTCGTGAAGGCCCACACGACCCCCGGCCAGGTCAACCCTCCCATCACCTGTGGGTTTTCGACGATGTAGGAAGGGTCGTCGAGCAGGACGAAGTCGAACCACACCGCGCGCGCGTAGAGCGCTGCAACGCCGACAACGAGCGCCAACGCGAGCGCGACCGTCCGCCCCCGGGTTACACCGGGGACGGTTGTCGCCATGTGTGTCTTGGCGGGTCGTGCCGTCACGCGATAGACGATATCCCGGCTGGGCGCCGGTCAGCACACCGCCTTGAATCAGACCTCTATCTTGCGGTGCGCCACCATGCGGAGCGCGCCGTTAATCGCCGCATGCAGCATGGCGTACACGACCAGCGCCAGCACGTACGAAATCATGAACTGGGATGGCCCGAACGACGGGTCCCTGAGCAGGCCCTGGAATGGCGCGAGCAGTGGTGAGGTAACGGCCGCGATGAACCGGGCGAATCCGGCGCTTTCGCGTGCGCCAAGCGCCTCAAGCAGAATTGAAAGGGCGATGAACCCGTAGATGAGGAAGAAGACGTAGTCGACGACTTGCGATACACGCGCCGCAGCGCCGCCGCGTTGGATCTGGGCCTCAGTTGACGCCACCTCGCGCACAGCCTTCTGTTTCAGCGCGCCCGCCAGGGCCTCGGTCCCTCCCCGTTCTGCAGGCGTTGGTACGATCGTCTCCCGCGCGACGTCGTCCTGCACGCGCTGACTGACGTCCGACTTGATGGCGTCATGCTGACGCCGAAGGCGCTCTTCCTCGGCGGCGAGCGTGTGATCCTGATTCATGTGCAAACTCCTGACTGGAGTCACTGCAACACAGGTGCAAGGCAGGGCGATGTCCCGGAGGAGACAGAGGCTGGCGGCATTTCGCCATTTCGGTCACTTGTGGCATTTGTCCATTACAGCGCCAGCGCAATGGTGCCGGGGGTGGGAATCGAACCCACACGTGCCTTGCGGCACTCAGGATTTTAAGTCTACCCGGAACACGCGACACATCACGACAGGCGAGGAAATACGGGCCTGTCGTGGTCGTGACAGGGACGCAGCAGGACGCCAGATTCACCACCATTCGCACAAGTTCACACGCGGAGAAAGGGTGTAGACTCCGCCCGCAATGCCATTTGACTGCTGGCACAGGGGGAGAGACAGGGCGTGACATTTCCAGAGTTTGGCGCCAGCGTTGGCGTCGCGTTCATCACAGCCGCGGTCACTGTGTGGCTGACCCGAAGGCAGGCGTTCTCGGAAAAGTGGTGGGAACGAAAGGCTGAAGCGTATTCCGAGATCCTAAAAGCCCTGGCTCACATGGCACAACACCAGTGGGTAGAGTTGGCTGAAGCGAATCGGGTAGGCATGAGCGATTCTGACGACGGCCCGGATGAGAAGGCCGCGCGAGTGGCCCGCTACGAAACAGCCCGACTCCACATCGAACACGTCACCGCCATAGGAGCCTTCATCATCTCTGCCGAGGTCGTTGGTCACCTGCGGCTGCTGGAATCTGATTTCAACAGGGCTCTGCACGACAGTAGCCGAGTGGAGGACTTTTTCAAGGGATCTCTCGACGCGATCCACAAGGCGACAGCAGCTATTCGGGAGTCAGCCAACAAGGAACTTCACCACGGCTGGTCACGCTGGCCGATCTGAGGGACGACACGGGCAACCCAGTGTAGACTCGCCCGGCGCCACTCAGGCCGAAGCGCGAGGGGGAAATCGAAATGGTCAAGAAAATCCTGATGCTCATTGGTGGGCTGTTCGTGGCGTTCATCGCTTTGGCGCTGGTCTTGCCGACGCCAGATAAGGCGGCGCCGGCCGCCGAGACTCCGGGAACAGCGCCGACCGCGGTACCTCGGCCCGAACCCACCTGGCAGACGCTCAAGGAGTGGAAGGGCAGCGGCATCAAGGACACGGAGAGCTTCACCACGCAGACGCGCGAGTGGCGGGTCACCTGGTCCACACATAGCGAGCCGTTCCCCGGCGCGGGCGTGTTTCAGATCTTCGTCCACAACGACAGGGACGAGCTGGTGAACCTGGCCGCGAACGTGACGGGCGTGAAGTCCGACAACAGCATCGTGCGCGGGCCCGCGGGGCGGTACTACTTGAAGATCAACAGCGGTAACGTGAGCTGGTCCGTCAAGGTCGAAGAGCTGCGATAGCTGACAATCACTCCAGAAAGCCGAGTTTCCTGCAACGTCGAACGACGGCGTGCATGGCCGTCCTGGAGGCCCGAACCGACTTGCACGCGGACACCAGAGTGGTCGCCGACCGCCGCGTGAGCGAAAGTTAGGTAGCCACCACAGGGCAATGTCCCCAGGATCACTCTGAATCGAGCCACCGGATTTCGAGTACGTTGGGCAAGTCGGCCTCCTTCGGCCGGCCCTTCGCGTAGTGCCACAAGGTCGTTTCCATGGCTGGTGCCAGCCTTCCCGCACGGGCTCTGCGCAGCAGGTTGTTCCTGTATTCCGGGTCGTCCACAATCAGGGTCGCCGCGGCCTTTGCCTCCAACGTGACCTTGTTAGGCACACCCTTCGGCCTACCCGGGGAGCCACCCCTCCGGAGCCCACGGGTACGGGACAACGGATTCTGGACGGTCACTTTATTGGTCACGGATGGAGCACCTCGCCCGCGGGGTGGCCTGGGCCCTCTCGCAGATTCAGTATCAAACTCCAGCCTGGCCTTCGCCAAATGAACCCTGTACGACCGGCTTCCGCCGAAGCCCCCTGGACGGACTCCCTGAGGTCGTTCGCGCATAGGCGGCACGATCATGCCCCTCGACAACACTATGACGCTGGTCGTGTTGCTCGCCATCACGTGGCGCGTGTCACGGCCGCGAACACCGCGCCGCTCGCGCTGAGGCACGACGACTGCGACGACCGGTACCGGCACCGGCGCGGTGAACAGGGTCACCGGAATCCGCCAAGCTCGTCACGGCCTTACGCGCTACCGCCAAGGGCTTTTCGGTGTAGCATCCACCCAGACTGAGGTCGCGACTTCTGGTTGCGTCTGGGTTGCGTCGCGTTGCCGCGATTTGCCACATCCTGCAACGTCAGCATTTGGAATCGCTCAATCTTCTAACGTTTCGTGACTCCGCACGCTATTCGTAATCAGCAGGTCGTCCGTTCAATCCGGATCGCCGGCTCCATTTAAAATCAATCACTTACGGGAAATCACGGATTCCACCCTCGCCCCCTGGTTGCGCCTGGGTTGCGGCCGAGCGCATTCACACCGCTGGCGATGGCCGCGGACAGGGCGCCCGAGGTCGGTTGACTGCGCGCGTGGTATAAAGATTCGTGCGCCGCGTTGCATTGTTGCTCGTTGCCTTTGTGCTCTCGGTGAATTTTTCCGGGATGGGCGCCCTTTTGGTTCCCGAGCCGTGCAGCATTACTGAAGAAAGCGAAGCCTCGGACTCCGCGTGCCCACCGAGTTGCGTTCGGTGCGGGTGTTGCTCCCAGCCGATTGTCGCGGCACTGACGGTGCAGTTCGTACCGCGCGCCGCATCCCCTGCCGCGACGGTGACCGTACCGGACGCCCCTCTGCTGGGTGACATTCGCGAGATTCTGCACGTGCCCAAGTCGGCCGCCTAAGTTCCATCTCCCCCGCAATCTATTCTCACGTGAAGTAAGGGTCGGCGTCTGTCTGATGCCTTCCCGGAAGGACGAGTATGTGCGTACGACGACGTTGGGTCGCGGCGGTCGCGCTGACGGCGACCACATTGGCCGCCACTGCCTCAGCGCAGACCACTGCAATGACACTTGCGGCCGCCCTGACCCGCGCCCGCGAGCAGGCGCCGGAGATTGTCAGCGCCAAGCTGGGGATTGAGGAGGCACGTGCGCGCCTCGCTGGTTCCGCTGTCCGCTTTCCTCAGAACCCTGAACTGACGGCCGGTGTGGGCAACAGGAATGGCAGTGTAGGGCGGTCCACTGACTTGGAGTTTGGAGTCTCGCAGTTGTTCGAGCCGTCCAGTCGGCGTCTCGCCCGTCAGACAGGCGCGGAGGCGGCCGTCGCTGAGCGCACAGCCGCTCTCGATGAAGTGACCAGGCTCGTGGTGGCACAGACCGCCGCCGCCTTCTATCGGGCGCTCCATGAAAGGGAACGCATCCAGATGCTCACGTCGGCCGAGCAACTCGCCGCGTCCATTCTTGAGATCGCCGATCGCCGCTTCCGGGCAGGAGACATCGCGGTGCTTGATGTCAACCTCTCTAAGGGCGCACTCGCGCGCGTCCGCGCACAACGGGAACAGGCACGTGCCGCGCAACTCGCCGCCATGGGCGATCTGAAGGCCCTGCTTGGCCTGGAGGGCGATTTCGTCTTGGAGGGCTCCCTTGGGAACCCGCCCCCGCCTCAACTCGATACCTTGCTCACGTCAGCAAACCAGCGGCCCATTCTGCGCTCACTCGAAGCAGCCGCTCGTGAGGCCGAGGCCGAAGCGCGTCTGGGCAAGAGTTTCACCCGCCCCGAGTACGGGCTGGGTCTGCGCTATGGTCGCGAGGAACAGGCGCACATTGTCTTCGGCGAAGTCACGGTGTCCCTGCCGGTGTTTGCGAAGGGGCAGGAACTCTTCGCGAGTGGCACCGCCCGCGAGCGGAGGCTCAGGGCAGAGTTGGAGTCCGCCCGCACGCAGGTGCGAATTGAGGTGACGACGTCGATGGCGGAGTACGACCGGCATCGGGAAGCCGTGCGCTGGTTTGAAACCGACGCGCTTCCCGGCTTGGATGAGAACGAAACTCTGGCGACCCGGAGCTTCGAGGCCGGCCAACTGGGACTACCGGAACTCTTGCTGATTCGGAGGGAGATCCTCGATACACGCTTTGACTATCTAGCGGCGCTTCTGGAGGCCGCGCTCGCGCGAGTCACGTTGGACGCTCGCGCATCGGTGCTGAAATGACTATGAACAAATTCCCTCTCTCCTTCTTGTTGCTGGCCTTGGCAGGCATCGCGTCGTGCGGCCGTGAACCTGAACCGTCCCCAGCGGAGGTCGTCAAGGCACCTGAGACCAGCGCCGCACCAGCGGCTGACCGCGGCATCGTACGCATTGATCAGACGATGCTCCGAGATCTGGGCATCACGACGGCGGCAGTGGAAGCGAGGGTTGGCAGCGAAGACGTCGTGCTGCTCGGTGAACTCGCCGTGGACGAACGAACCTACGCCGAAGTGGGCGTGCCGGTGCCAGCGCGCGCTATGCGGCTGCTCGCCGCGCCGGGAGATGTCGTGCGTGAAGGCCAGGTGCTCGTCGAACTCCAGAGTCCGGACCTTGGGAGGGCGCGCGCGGCGTACGCGTCAGCCGAAGCGCGTGTGGGTCTGGCCGATCGCGCCTTGGCCCGCAAGAGGGAGCTTGCGGCGGAACGCATCGTGCCGCTTCGCGAAGTGCAGGAGGCAGAGGCCGCTGCGGCTGAGGCCCGCGCCGGAGTTCGAGCAGCGGCCGCGGAGTTGACGTCTCTTGGGGTCGTTCCTGGGCAAGGCGCTGAGGGCGACTCGGGAACATTCTCGCTCCGGTCGCCGGTGGCGGGCACGGTGATTGAGCGCGGCATCACGCGAGGCCAAATGGTCGACCCAGCGACGCCGGCGTTTCGGATCGCCAATCTCACGACCCTCTGGCTGGAGGCGCACGCCTTCGAGCGCGATGCCGTCCGGATCGCGAAAGGCGCAAAAACGCGTGTCACGTTCTCGGCGCTACCGGGCCGGGAGTTTCCAGGCACGGTGTCACTCATTGGCGGCGAGGTCTCCAAGGAGTCACGTACCGTCCCCATTCGCATTGTGGTGACGAATCAGACCGGTGTCTTACGGCCTGGCATGTCAGCCTCGGTTGCAGTGCCGGTGGGCACCGCGACGCAGCGGGTCGTGACCGTTCCCGTCGCCGCCGTGCAACGCGTCAAGGGCGAGTGGTGCGTGTTCTTGCCGAAAGACGCGAGCACATTTGAGATCCGCACGATTGGCCGCGGCCGCGATCTCGGTGGCGAAGTCGAAGTGCTCTCCGGTCTCCAGGCCGGCGAGAAAATCGTGGTGAACGGTGCGTTCCTTCTGAAGGCCCAGGTGGAGAAGGGTGCCGGCGGGCATGGGGATCACGAAGCGCCATGATCACCAAAATCATCCGCTCGTCGTCGCACTCGCCCCTCCTGACCTCGCTGCTTGTGCTGGCGGGCGCGGCCATCGGCGCTCTTTGGCTCCAGGATCTGCGCCGCGACGTCTTCCCCGACCTTTCGGCACCGGTGTTCAACGTCATCGCGCAGAACGCGTCGATGGGCGCCGAGGAGTTGGAGACGGCTATCGCCATTCCCCTCGAAGTAGAGTTGGCCGGATTGCCGGACGTGCGCAGAATCCGCTCGAATTCGCAGTTGGGCGTCGCCCAAGTGACTGTCGAGTTCGAGCCCAACGCTGATTACTATCGATCGCGGCAGTTCGTCGCCGAACGAGTCGCTCAGGCCAGCGGGCGGCTGCCGCCCGGCACCGAACCTCCACTCATTTCCAGTTTGACCGGCCGCTTGAACGAGATTTTCGAGTTCACGCTTGAGGCGGAGCCGGGTGCCGCCGACCTGATGGCGCTTCGAGATCTCGCTGAGTTCGAGGTCAAGAACCGGCTGTTGGCAGTGCCCGGCGTGGCCGCGGTCGAACGGCTAGGCGGATACCTGCGCGAATTTCAGGTACAGCTCGACCCCGAGCGCATGTCAGCGCGGATGATCAGCCTCGACGAAGTCATGCACGCAGTCGAGGAGTCCAACCTCAATGCTGCCGGCGGCATCGTGGCTCAGGGGGCCATCGAGTGGACGGTGCGCGCGATCGGCCGCGCCGAGACGCTTGAGGATCTGCGCCGGACAGTTGTCACCGTGCGCGGCGGCGTGCCGGTGTTTCTTGGCGATGTAGCAGACGTCCGTGAAGGCCCGGCAGTTCGGCGGGGCGTGGCCCACAGACTTCGTGGCGAAGTGGTCAGCGCGCGCGTCACCAAGCAGTTCGGCGCCGACACGGTCCGGGTGGCGTCCGCCATTCGCGGCGCGGTCGAAGAAATCCGGCGCGCTCTGCCCGCCGGCGTCCAGTTGCGCATCGTGTACGACCAGTCCGTTCTGGTCAGTTCCGCGCTGGGCGGCGTCGGGCGCGCGGTCCTTCTGGGCGGCGTGTTCGTCGTCCTCGTGATTCTTCTGTTGTTGGGCAATGTCAGGGCGGCCTTGCTGGTGACGCTGACAATTCCGTTGTCGATTGCGCTCTCCGGCCTTTTGCTCCAGCCACTGAACGTGGGCCTCAATACGATGACGCTCGGGGGACTCGCGATTGCGGTCGGCCTGTTGGTCGATGCCGCGATCATCATGGTCGAGAACATCCTTCATCGGCTCACCGGTGCCGCCAACCGTAGGGAGGCAAGGGAGAGGGCCGTTGGCGCCGCTGTAGAAGTCGCCCGACCCATCATCTTTGCGACGCTCATCGTCATCGTCGTCTTCCTGCCGCTGTTTGGAATGGCCGGTATCGAAGGACGGATGTATCAACCGCTTGCCGCAGCCGTAATCGCGGCGATGGCGGCCGCGCTGTTGCTGGCGGTGACCCTCGTGCCCACCGCCGCGGGCGCGTTCCTGCGACCACCGCGGTCCGGCGATCACGAAGACGTCGCGCTGCTTCGGGCGATCAAACGCTGGTATGCGCCGATGCTCGACCGCTGCCTCCGACGGCCCGGGCGTGTAGCCCTGGTCACGCTGCTCGTCAGCGTTCCGGTTGTCGCGATGGGCCTTCGCATTGGCAGCGACTTCATGCCCGAGCTTGACGAAGGCGCGTTCCTGTTGCAGACGGTCCTCCCCCCCGAGGCCTCGCTCGAAGAGGTCGACCGTCTCAATCATCGCGTCGAAGACATCCTCCGCGAAGTGCCCGAGGTGGAAGACGTCGTCAGGCGGACCGGGCGGGCAGAGCGAACCGAAGATCCGATGCCGCACACGGTCTCCGACGTCCTCGTGGCGCTCAAGCCCGATCGGCAGCGTGATCTCGGGGTGATCGAAGAAGACATGCGGGAACGTCTGGAACACGTCCCCGGCGTAGCCATCCTGTTCACCACGCCGCTGGGTATGCGGATTGATGAAGGTCTGGGCGGTACGCCGGCTGATCTCTCGGTGCGAATCTTCGGCCCCGATCTTGATGAACTCGTGGAACTGGCCGAACGGGCTGAGGGACTGATTGAGGGCGTCGAGGGCATCGAAGATCTGCGCAGCGAGGAACTGACGGGATTGCCTCAGTTACAGATCGCGGTCAATCGGGAGGCCACTGCCAGAGTGGGACTGGCCCCGGGTGACGTCATTCGCGCCGTTCGGATTGGCCTGGTCGGCGAGGAAGCGTCGGAAATCTGGATCGGTCAACGTCGATTTGATCTCGTCGTGCGCCTGCGAGACGACCGCCGTAACAGCCTCGAAGCCATCCGCACGTTGCTCATCGACGGGCATGACGGCACCAAGATTCCCCTGGGCGAACTGGCGGATATTACGCAGGCGTTCGGACCGGCCGCCATTCGCCGCGAAGCGGGACACGCCGCATCGCGGTGGAAGCCTCGGTCACTGGCCGCGACCTCGGCAGCGCCGCAGCGGAAGTGCGCCAGCGACTGACGGCAGACCTCAACCTGCCAGCGGGCTACTTCTTCAATCTCGCCGGGCGGGTCGAGAACCAGGAGCGCGCCTCCAGAGCCCTGGTGCTCGCCATCGGCGCCGCGCTCTTTGGGGTGTTCGTGCTGCTCAATCTTGCGCTTGACTCGACCATCGAAGCCCTGCTGATTCTCTGCACGGTGCCGGTAGCCTTCGTCGGCGGCATCATCGCGCTGCTCATTGCTGGCGAGACGTGGAACGTCTCGTCGCTCGTGGGACTCATCGGCCTCTTCGGGATCGCGGTGCAGAACAGCCTGGTGCTCGTCACGCAGACCCGTGGCCTGCGTGCGAGGGTCGCGGACTCCTCGACGCAATTCGGGAGGCGAGCATTGGCCGAGTCAGACCAAAATTGATGACCGCCTCCACCGCGATCCTAGGGCTGCTGCCCCTCCTCATCCTCAGGCTGCACGGCACAGAGATCGAGCGACCGCTCGCGGTCGTCATGACGGGAGGGCTGGTGACATCCACCCTGTTCACGCTCCTCGTGCTTCCGGCCTTCTACATGCGGGTTCACGAATGGGTCGAACGTCGGGCTCCCGCCGAACGAGTCGGCCACGCTGAGGCAAACCAATGACGCGCCCTGACGATGTCTTGGCATTCAAGGTCCATGGCATGGACTGCGCCGAAGAAGTGGCGGTGCTCAAGCAGGTCGTCGGGCCGTTGGTCGGAGGCGAGGACCGCCTCGCTTTCGACATCCTCAACGCCAAGATGATCGTGACGACGAGGCCGCACGGGCCAGCCGAAGCCGCGATAACGCGGGCAGTGGCTAGCACGGGGATGCGCGCCGAACCGTGGCAGGAGCGGGGTGCCGTCGCCGCCGAATCGACCTTCTGGGAACGGCGCGGCCATGCGACTCTCTCTGCGGCCAGCGGTCTGCTGCTCGTGGGCGGGTTCCTGACGCATGTAGCTATGGCCGGCAATGTCGAACAGGCGTTGGGGTCTGAGGGCCTGGGTCTGTCCCACGACGTGCCGCTACTGGTCCAAATCCTCTACGGAGCCGCGATTCTTGCCGGCAGTTGGTTTGTGGCGCCAAAGGCCTGGTACGCCGTTCGGCGCCTCCGGCCGGACATGAACCTGTTGATGACCGTGGCCGTGATCGGTGCGGTTGCCATCGGCGAGTGGTTCGAGGCCGCGACGGTCTCGTTCCTCTTCGGCGTTTCGCTCGCTCTTGAGGCGTGGAGCGTTGGCCGCGCGCGCCGCGCGATTGAGGCCCTCATGGAGCTTGCGCCGCCGATGGCCAGGCTGCTCACAAACGGCGTTCCGAATGAAGTCTCCCCCGACGTCGTTGCTGTCGGGTCTCTGCTGCTGGTGAAACCGGGCGAGAAGATTCCGCTCGACGGCCTCGTGGTCCGCGGCACGAGCGATGTGAACCAAGCTCCTATCACCGGTGAGAGTGTGCCGGTGCCGAAGAGCGCAGGCGCGACGGTATTCGCTGGGACGATTAACGGTGACGGCGCGCTCGAACTGGAGACGACCAAGCGGGCGAATGACAGCACGCTCGCCCACATCATCAGCATGGTCGGTGCTGCATCGAGCCGCCGAGCGCCTTCCGAACAATGGGTCGAACGGTTCGCGCGTGTCTATACGCCGGCGGTATTCGGCATCGCGGTCCTTGTGCTGGTCGTTCCGCCTGTCGCGTTCGGCGGCGCGTGGCCGGAGTGGCTCTACCGAGCGTTGGTCTTCCTCGTCATCGGCTGCCCCTGCGCGCTCGTGATTTCGACGCCAGTGAGCGTGGTAGCGGGACTGGCGGCGGCGGCAAGAAACGGGGTGCTCGTCAAAGGCGGGGCGTATCTTGAGGTCCCCGCTCGGCTTCGCGCCATCGCTCTCGACAAGACCGGCACCCTGACGCGTGGTCAGCCAGAAGTACAGGAAGTTGTCGCGCTCAGTGGCCACACAGAGACGGAACTTTTGCAGCGAGCCGCCGGCCTGGAATCTCATAGCGAACACCCCTTGGCGAAAGCCATCCTGGCCTTCGCGAAGGCGCGCGGTGTCCAACCGTTCCTCGTTGAAGACTTCAGCATCCTACAAGGCAAGGGCGCCACAGGCCGGCTTGACGGAGTTGAGTATTGGGTGGGGTCGCACCGGTATCTCGAAGAACGCGGTCAGGAGACGCCAGAAATCCATTCGCGGCTTGAGGCCATGTCTGGCGCCGGCCGGTCGGTCGTGGTCGTAGGCGATGCGACTCACGTCTGCGGCCTGATCGCAATCGCCGATGCGGTTCGGCCAGAGGCAAGGGCCATCATTGCGGCGCTGCGAGACGCGGGTATCGAACACGTCGTGATGCTCACCGGCGACAATCAGGCGACAGCGAACGCAATCGCGGCGCAAACCGGCGTCACAGAGGTGAGGGCGGAATTGCTCCCGGCCGACAAAGTCTCGGCGGTGGAGGATCTTGTGAATCAATGCGGCTCGGTCGCCATGGTGGGCGACGGCGTGAACGACGCGCCTGCCATGGCCCGCGCCACGCTCGGCGTCGCGATGGGCGTCGCCGGCAGCGACGCGGCAATTGAGACCGCCGACGTCGCGCTGATGTCGGACGACTTGTCGAAGTTGCCCTGGCTCATCACGCACTCAAGGCGCACGCTGCGAATCATCCGCCAAAACATTGGGCTGTCGCTGGCCGTCAAAGCCATCTTTGCTGTACTGACGTTCGCCGGTGCGGCCTCTCTTTGGGCCGCCATCGCGGCAGACATGGGCGTGTCGCTACTCGTTATCTTCAACGCCCTCAGGCTGCTCCGAGCAAGTTCCGTCTGAATTTGCAATAGGCCGTGCGAGGCCTGACGGTGCCATAATCGCCGTCATGGCCGTCGTACTGCTTCTGTCTCTGCTCCTGGCGCCGCAGCGCACCCTGGTCGTACCTGTGGGATCACTGGCCCCCGCCTTTTCCGTGGCTGATGATCGCGGCGGCACACGATCGCTCGCGGAGTTCCAGGGCAAGTATGTTGTCCTTGAGTGGCACGAGAAGGGCTGCCCGTACGTCTCGAAGCACTACAAGGGTGGGGCCATGCAGAAGCGCCAAGCCGAGTGGATGGCACGCGGCGTGGTGTGGCTGCTCATCAACTCGTCCGCCGAGGGCTTTCACAGCTACCTGACGCCAGAGGATTCCCGCGCCTACGCGGCAAGCCTGAAAGCGCAACCGCCGATGCTGCTCGACACGTCGGGGAAGGTCGGCAAAGCGTACGGAGTGACGACGGCGCTGCACATGGTCATCATCGACCCGAGCGGCAAAGTGGCGTACAACGGCGCAATAGACGACCAGCCGAAACCAGAGGCGTCGTCACTGGTCGGCGCGCAGAACTACGTGGACGCGGCGTTGACGGCCCTGCTCGCGGGCAAGACCGTGGCCACGCCCACCAGCATTCCGTACGGCTGCGAAGTCCACTACGCCCGGTAGCGATGACCGTCCCAGTCGCCTGCCTGCTCACGCCCGATCAACTGCGGGACCGCAAGGCCACCCTGCTGCCGGGACTCGCGGGTCGGGCGACAGATTCTGTCCCGACAGACGACGGCTATCGAATCGGATTCTCTGCCGGGGACCTCGGTATCGTCACCGCCATTGCGGTCTGTATCGACGCTGAGCGACATTGCTGCCCGTTCCTTCAATTCACACTGACCGTACCCGCCGAAGGCGGCAGGATCGAGCTTGGTATCTCAGGCCCGCCTGGAACGCGAGCATTGCTGGACGGCCTGTTCACGTGACCGGCAACCTGGCGTGGTTCGCCGTCGCAGCCCTGCTGGAGATCGGCGGGTGCTTCGCGTTCTGGCTCTGGATGCGCGGTTCGGCGACTCCGTGGCTGGCAGTCCTCGGCGTGTGCAGCCTGATCGGGTTCGCGTTGGCCCTCACGAGGGTGGACGCCGCTTTCGCTGGCCGCGCCTACGCCGTGCCGGCGGCGTCTACATCGCCGCGTCCCTTTTCTGGGTCTGGGCAGTCGAACAGCAGCGGCCGACGTGGACCGACAGGGCCGGGGCCGCGCTCTCGGTCGCAGGGGCCGCGATCATCATCGGTTTTGCTTCGCGGGCGAGGTAGCGGGACTAGTTCCAGATCCGCGGCGGTTAGTGGTTTCGTGAAAAATCGTCCCCGATAATCGTCGCGATGTGAAGGTGGGGGTGGTGGTCCGTCAGCGTGGGGCCGCCGGGGGGGTCACAACGAGCCTTTCAGCCCGGTGCTGCCGAACACCACCGTGACCACCCTGCCGATGGACCCTGTGGCCCACCGTTGCGCGACGTCGTCTTTCGCGGCGGACACAGTCGTCGCGTCCGCGCTCCCGACTACGTCCAACTTGTCGACGGCGCCGCGGTTGACGCCGGGGATGTGGAGCGCGTTGTCCACAGTCACCTGAATGGACTGCCGATTCACATTTTCCGACAACTGGTCCGAGATAATTTTCGTCCCCTGTAGGTGGGGGTGGGGCCCGGCTGCTTTAGGGTGCCCCGGGGGGTGGTGGGCGAAGTCCTGTGGCGCATTGCGGCCACACTTCCGCGCACGACCCGTGCGAAGTTATGGATGCGGCTGACCGAGGAGCCGGGCATCGAGTGCGCGCGCAACCTCGAACGGCGGCGCGTCCACCTGGACCGCCATCGCGTACCGGACGATCACGCTCACCCCGCCCTCGCCCGCCAACGCGTTCGCGATAGGACCGGATGCCGGCAGTGGGCCCGCGTTGAGGCCCATGCCCAGTTCCGCGACCACGGCCTTCCAGTCACGAGCCGTGAGCAGGCGGCGGACGAGTGACGGCACGCCCGGCAGTGCCAGCGAACAGTACCGCGCCTCCACGCACACCACGGCCCAGGCCATGTGCCGGCCGGTCTCAAGGCGGTGCAGTCGGAAGAGCCACGCGGTCATGCGCTGGGGCCGAGCGTCGCGGACGGCGGCTCGGGGACGGCGGTGGCGTGACGGACTTCCGGCAACATCGAATCCATGTCGTGTACGAGTTCCTTGCTTGGGACGCCGGGGCCCGCGCAAATGGTGCGCCCGGCAAGATTCGAACTTGCGACCCCCGCCTTAGGAGGGCGATGCTCTATCCAGCTGAGCTACGGGCGCGTGACGTTTCGTTCAGTACGCGAGCACGGTGTGCACGGACTCGGTCGCCAACTTCGCGCGGCCGCCCAGCGCCACCAGTTCGATCAAAAATTGCACTCCCACCACTTCAGCCCCGAGGCCCCGCACAAGTCCCACCGTGGCTGCCGCCGTGCCGCCGGTGGCGAGCAGGTCGTCCACCACGAGCACCTTCTGTCCGGGCGCGATGGCGTCCTCGTGAATCTCCAGGGCATCGGTCCCGTACTCGAGGCTGTATGACGCGCGCCTCGTGGCCGACGGCAACTTGCCCAGCTTGCGGACCGGGGCAAACCCCGCCCCAAGCCGATCCGCGACGGCTGCACCAAAAATGAACCCGCGGCTCTCAATGCCCACCACCAGATCAACCTTCTGGTCCTTGCAGGGGCCGCCATGGCGTCCACGGACGCACGAAACCCCGCCGCATCCTTCATCAGCGTGGTGATGTCGTAAAGAGAATCCCCGGCTTCGGAAAGTCGGGGACGTGGCGAATTCGTTCCTTAAGCGCATCCATGCAAAGACGACCAGTATATCGAAGGTCCGCGGGTCCGGTGAGGACCCACGGACCTCGATTCGTCCCTACTTGACCGTAACGGCGGTCAGTCCAGCCTTGGTCGCCACGGCGTTGTACGCCGCCACGTCCTTGGTGAGCACCGCCTGGATGTCGGCGAACAGTCTGTTCGTTTCCGGCAACAGGTCGTTGTAGCGCTCGATGACGCCCTTCACAGGCCATCGCTCCGCGCTCGCCGCGTTGCTGTACAACACGGTCCACTGGTTATCGAGCCGGCCCGGGTAGTTCAATCCGTCCTGCCCGCCTTCGCCCTGAATCTGGGTCAGCACACTTTCAACGCCCACCAGCTTCTCAGTGAGCGTCCGGCCGGCGGCCGTGGCAGCGCCAGGCGTCTTTGCGTGTTCGGCCACTTGCCGTTTGACGTCACGGATCTTCGCCAATTCGTCATACAGCCGCTTGGTGGTCGCGCCAATGTCGACCGTCATCTTGAACTGCTCGTCGTACTGCGCCGGCGTCGCGGCCGGCGTCCGGGGATCCGGCAGCAAATTGAACGGCTGCGTGGCCGACCAGGCGCCCGACGTCACCTTCACGGTGTACGCGCCCGGCTTGAGCTTCGCCCCCTGCCCACCGCCAATGCCCCATCCCACGATGCCTGGCGGCACGGTGTACGGCGAAGGCAGACGCGGGTTCCACGTTGCCGTGTTCATACCCTGATATCCCGTTGCGGCAGCGCCGCCGCCGGGACCGCCACGGCCACCACGGCCGCCACCACCCCACCACCGCCGCCGCGTGCCCCACGGCCGCCCGCCGGTGCGGCCGCCGCCACTGTCGGCGCGGGCCGATCGGCCGGCTGCGCACTGGTCGAATGCACGACTGTGCCGGCCGCATCAGTGACGGTGATTTCCACAGGTGCGGTCGGCTTCTCACGGAACCAATACTGGAAGCTCGGCAGCCGGCCACCCTGACGGAATCCATCCTCGGGCTTGAAAAGAATCGCCGCGGGTGCCGAAGCCATGCCGGCGGCCACCGACTGCACCGGCGCCATGTTGTCCATGATCCAGAAGCCGCGGCCCTGCGTGGTCACCACCAGATCGTTGCGATACACCATGAGGTCAGTCACGGGGGTCACGGGCAGGTTCTGCTGGAACCGCTGCCAGTTGACGCCGTCGTTGAACGACACATACAAACCAAACTCGGTGCCGGCGTAGAGCAGGCCCTTCTTCTTCGGGTCTTCGATAATCGCCCGCGTGAAATGCCAGTTCGGAATCCCGTTCGTCCCGTCCGCGATGCGCTTCCATGTCCGGCCGTAGTCGTCGGTCAGGTAGAGATACGGCGCAAAGTCGCCCATGCGATACCGCTGCATCGCCACAAGAGCGCGGCCGGGCGCGTGAGACGACGGGGCAATCGCGTTGATCGTCCCTTCAGGCCAATTGGCCGGCGTCACGTTGTTCCACGACTTGCCGTTGTCACGCGACACGTGCACCAGGCCGTCGTCGCTTCCTGTCCAGAGCAGCCCTGGCGTCGTTGGTGACTCCTCGAACGCGAAGATGGTGGCGCACACCTCAACACCGGTGTTGTCGCGTGTGATTCCCTCGCCGCCCGAGTACTGCTGACGCCGCTTGTCGTTGCGCGTCAGATCGGGGCTGATCACATCCCAGTTCATGCCGCCGTCGCGTGTGCGATGCACCACCTGCGACGTCGTGTACACCGTGTCGGGCGTGTGCGGCGAAATCAGAATCGGCGCGTTCCACTGGAAGCGGTACTTCATGTCGGCTGCGCGCTGGCCCGTCTGCGAGTCGGCGTAGACACGCACCGATTCGCTCATGCCCATCCGTGTGTTCGTGCGGGAGATCGCGCCGCCGTAGTTGCCGGCATAAACGATGCCGTGGTCACGGGGGTCCACGGCGATGTAGCCGCTCTCGCCGCCGCCCACACCATACGTGGCTTCGTTCCCCTGGCTCGGCACGGCCACCGTGCTGTTGTCCTGCTGCGCGCCGTACACCCAGTAGGGATACCGGTTGTCCACTGTCAGCCGGTAGATCTCCGACGTTGGCTGATTCTCCTGCTGCGACCAACCCTGCCCGGTGGTGATGGCGCCGCCGCCGTCATTGCCGACGATGATGATCTTGTTGTTGGTCGGGTTAATCCACATGTCGTGGTAGTCGCTATGCGAGTTGATGCCCGCATTGCCGAACGTCTTGCCGCCGTCCGTGGACTTCGACGCGCCGACATTGAGACCGTAGACCGTGTCCACATCCACGGGGTCTGCCACGATGTGAGTGTAGTACCACGCGCGCTGCTGCTGGGCGCGGCCCTTGAAGCCCGGCGTCCAGGTGATGCCGCCGTCGTTCGAGATATAGACGCCGCCCAGGTCGTTACCCGCTTCCACCTGCGCATACACGCGCTTGGGATCCGCGCCGGAAATCGCGACGCCGATTCGGCCCACCATCACTTTGTCGGGGAGGCCGCCGCCGAGCTTCGTCCACGTGTCGCCGCCGTTCGTGGTGCGGAACATGCCGCCCTCGGTGCTGCCCGACTCGATGGTCCACGGCTTGCGCTCGGTGGTCCACATCGCCGCGATCAACACGTCCGGATTCTTGGGATCCATCGTCAAATCAACCGCGCCCGTGCGGTCGCTGATGGCGTGCACCTGTTCCCACGTGGCGCCGCCGTCCTTCGAGCGGTAGACGCCGCGTTCCTTGCTGGGCGCAAACAGATTGCCCAGGACGGCGACGTAGACCAGGTTCGGATTGGTCGGGTGAATTCTCACGCGGCCGATCGTGCCGGCGCTGCGCAGGCCGATGTGGCTCCAGGTCTTGCCGGCGTCGGTGGACTTATACATGCCCACACCGGGCGAGACGTTGCCGCGCGGGCACGCCGACCCGGTGCCGACGTAGATGACGTTCGGGTCGGACAACGACACATCGATGGCGCCAATCGACCCCGCTTCGAAGAAGCCGTCTGAAATATTGCGCCAGCTGACGCCCGAGTCGTTCGTCTGCCAGACGCCGCCGCCGGTCGAGCCCATGTAAAAGAGCGACGGGTTCGACGGCACACCGGCCACGGCCGTTGAACGTCCGCCGCGGCTGAACACGCTCAGGTGGCGGAACTGCATCGTGCTCAGGATTGACGGATCCACCGTGACATTGGGATCTGCAGCCTGCGGCGCGCGCGCGAGCGGCGTGGCGACCACGGCAACAAATGCCAACGCCCCCAGAATGACACCCGCACCCGATTGCCAATTTTTCTTCATCTGTTTTTCTCCTGTAACTGCCATCCACCTGTCGTTCGCCTTCACGCGCAGGATCGTGGCCATGCCCGGTCAAAGAGTACCCGATTCGCCGTGCTTCACCAATACGCCCCCAGGGTGTCGCCGCGGCGGCCTGCGTGATGGGTGATACAACAAATGGCCATGCTTCTATCGTTTCTCCTTGGGCTGACCTGCCCCGCCGAGGCGCCCACCCAGGCTCCCCCGCTGCCGCGCGTGACCGCCGAGGTGGTGGTCACCGCCACCGCGTCGCCGGCGCCCACCGCGGGCGTGGGGCGCACGGTGACCGTACTTACGCGGGCTGACCTGGAGCGGCTCGGCATGACGTCAATCATCGACAGCCTCCGGTTGGTGGCGGGCGTCGATCCCAAGGCGCGCGGTGGCCAGGACGTGCAGACCGACTTCAGCCTGCGGGGCGCCACGTTCGGACAGTCGCTGGTCCTGATCGACGGCGTCCGGCTGAATGACAGCCAGAGCGGCCACCACAACGGCGAGATCCCGGCCCCCCTGCTCGGCATCGATCGAATCGAGGTGGTCTTTGGCCCCGCCTCGGCGGTGCATGGCGCAGACGCGCTGGGAGGCACGCTTCACGTCGTCACGCGTACCGACCCGCACACCACAGGGCTTGTCACCGCCGGCCAGCACGGACTGGTCACCGCCCAGGCGTCAGCCTCGGGTGGTTTCATGCCCAACGGATGGACACTGTCCGGCTGGGGAGGCCGAAGTGACGGCTTCATGTTCGATCGTGATTTTGCATTGGGCGGCGGCAGCGTGCGCGGCCTCGTCGGCCGGGCGCTGACGCTTGACCTGCGGCATCAGCGCCGGGCGTTTGGGGCCAATGGCTTTTACGGCAACTCCCCGTCGAAGGAATGGACCGACCAGACCCTCGTGTCGGCACGATGGGCCCGGAGTGGCGACACCTGGACGTCGTCGGCCCGCGTCGCCGGGCGCAATCACGGCGACCACTTCCGCTGGGATATCGCCCGGCCGGGATTTGCCGAGAACCGCCATCGTACAAACGCGCTGGATGCATCCGTGCAAGTGGCCCGACGGGTAGGTGCACGGCTGCTCGTCACCGCTGGGGGCGGCGCCGGTGGAGACTGGATCGCGTCGTCCAACCTTGGTGATCGCACATACGCGCGCGGACATGGATACGCTGAAGCGCAATGGACGGCTGGACCGCGAGTCTCGACGCAGGTTGGCGTGCGCTTCGACGAGTACTCGACCTTTGGCCATGCGTGGAGTCCATCCGTGTCGGTGGCCGCGTGGCTGACGCCGTCCATGCGCGTGCGGGCATCGGCGGCGCGGGGCTTCCGCATTCCGACGTTCACCGAACGCTTTTACACCGACCCGGCCCATCAGGCGAGCGACACGCTCCTGCCCGAGCGCGGTTCGGCGCTTGATGGCGGCATCGACCTCATGACACGCGGCTGGACCTTTTCTGCCTCGCCATTCATCCGGTGGGATCAGGACGTCATTGACTGGGTTCGCAGCGTGTCCACCGACCGGTGGCGCACCACAAACGTGCGCGACGTCACCACGTCTGGCGTTGAACTGGGCGCCACGCGCCACGTCGGCGCCACGCTGCTGCGCGTGCACTACTCCGGGTTACGCGTTGACGCGCCGCAACTTGCGTTGTTGTCCAAGTACGTCCTCGAGTACGCCCGGCACTCAGCCGGTCTCTCAGCGGCCACGCCGGTCGGCGCCGGTGTGCGCGCCGCGCTCAACGCGGACTACCGGGATCGTGTGGATGGGCAGCAGTACTGGCTGATCGGCGCACGGCTCAGCCGCACCATAGGCAAGTTCGATGCCTTCATCGAAGGCAGTAACCTGCTGGACCGGTCGTTTCACGAAGTGGCCGGCGTGCCGATGCCTGGCCGATGGCTGTCAGTGGGACTGCGGATCTTCTAGGAGACCGGCTCGTCTTCCGCTTCGGGTGTTTCCTCACCCCACGGCGCGTCATCACCCCACGGGGATGCCTGGGGGCCCGGGACGATGCCTTCGATGTCGGGGTCACCGCCGCCTCCGCTCCGAGGCGCCGTGGTCTTGCGGTCTTTGGCCTCCCCGCGGCGCGCCGTCTTTTCCTTCTGCCGTTCCTGTCGAGCCCGTTCCCGTGCGCGTTTCTGCGCGCTGACTTTGGGATGATTTGCCAAGCGATCTCCTCTGCCTTAGTCCGGGCGCCGTCAGCGGCTGCCTGGAGCGAACTTCAAACCGATCAGCCCGATGACGATCAGTCCCACACACGTAATTCTAAACACCGAGGCCGACTCCCCGAACTTCAGGATGCCGACGATCACCGTGCCCACGGCCCCGATCCCCGTCCACACCGCGTAGGCGGTGCCGATGGGAAGGGTCCGGACAGACAGCGCCAGCAGCCAGACGCTGGCCACAAGCGCGAGTCCTGTCAGGAGCGACGGTACAGGCCGTGAAAATCCTTCCGTGTACTTCAACCCGACTGCCCAGGCCACCTCAAGCAGCCCGGCCAGAAACAGGATCACCCACGGCATGTCCATTCAATGTAACCGGTCGGCCGCGGCCGAGCAATGGGCAGCAGCCACGGGGCCGGCCTACGTGATAGGCTCCGGGCCATCATGTTTCACGCCATGAGAGGCTTGGCGCGAGGTTCGCTCGCGATGATCCTCCTGACGCTGACGGTGTCAGCCCAGGAACCGGTTTCCCAGGAAACCCAGCTCGCCAAGGCCGACACCCTGATGTCGCGCCTCCAGTATGAAGAAGCCTATGTGGCGTACCGCGCGGTGCGCCAAAGCGACGAAGCCCTGACGAGGGTCAAGGCCGGCACCGGCATGGTGCGGGCCCTGCTCAGGTTGAGTCTGTTTGCCGAGGCGGCCAAAGAAGGCGCCGCCGTCGCCGAGCGTGACGGCAACCTGGCGCCGGCTCTGGCCCTGCACGGCGACTCGCTGTGGGCGTCGGGCCTGTTTGATGAGGCCGAAAACCGTTATGAAGCCGCGCTGGCCGTGGATGCCGGCGACCCCACCGCGTTGCACGGCCGTGGGCGCTCCCATGCCTCCCGCCGCCGGTTTGATTCGGCGCTCGCCGATGTGCGCCGGGCCATCAGCTCTTCTCCAAAAGAGCCGGCGTTTCACTACACCCTGGCCGCGATTCTGGAAGAGACCCGTCAGTTCCGGCCGGCGGCCGATGCGCTCGATCGGTATCTCGATCTGATTCCGTCACGCGACGAAAGCGAGATGGCGAAGTGGGCTGCCGCCCAGTCGGCATTCCTCCGCAGCTTTGACGACCGGGTGCCGTACGAGGTCATCAGCCGGCGTGAGAGCTACACCATTCCGTTCCGGGTGGTGGACAACCGGCTCCTCGTCAGCGGCCGCGTCAACGGGAACACGCCGGTGGAGTTTGCGCTCGACACCGGTACCGACCAGACCACGCTCACGCCGGCCATCGCCGCGCGCGCCGGCGTTCGGCCAACCCTCACGCTGCAGACGGCCGGCGTCGGCAGCTTCGGTGTGGGTTTCCGCGTGCTGCAGGTCGCGCGGATCGATGAATTCCTCATCGGCGACTTTCGCATCCGCAACATCCCCGGCCTCATCAAGAGCCCCACACTGACCGAGATTCCGCGGCAGGAGGGCGCCGGATTTTCGCCGCTCGCCCTGGGCTTCTCCATGGAGATTGACTACGAGCGCGGCGTGCTGACCATGTCGCGGCGTTTTGCCGAGGCCGACTTCCCGACGCGCCTGCCCCTGCGGATGCAGCGCCTCGCGACGGTGCGCGGCACCCTGAACCGCAACACGCCGGCCAGTTTCATTCTGGACACCGGTGGCACCGCGGTCTCCGTCAGCCGGAAGGTGGCCAGCCGGCTGCCCTTGGCCCCCGACACGCGTCTGGTGCCGGTGCGGGTGTTCGGCACGTCAGGATGGGATCGCGGCGCGTTCCTGCTGCCGTTTGTGGATC